>JAGWIJ010000001.1 GCA_028873535.1 Pseudomonadota bacterium | reverse complement strand
CCGCGCCTGCTGCCGCTGCTGCCGCGCCCGCCGCTGCGGCACCGGCTGCTTCCAGGAAGGACATGCCGAAGCCGGCTGCCGCGGCCGCCCCTGGCGGTGGGGTTGGCAAGGTGTGGGCCAACGAAGGGACCAAGGTCTATCACTGCCAAGGCGATCGCTGGTATGGCAAAACCAAGCAAGGCGAATACATGAGCGAAGCCGATGCCGTTGCAAAAGGTTTCAAGGCCGACCACGGCAAGGCCTGCAAGCAGTAACATCGCGCCACGGCCGTTCCGCATCGCGCGGAACGCTGGCCGCCCGCCGGACCACGAACGCCCTGCGTCGTGGTCCGCTGTCATTTCGGACGCCGCAACGAGGATTTCCTGATGAGTTACCTTCCCGACGCGCAGCGCTATGCACAGATGCACTACCGGCACTGCGGACATAGCGGGCTCCAACTGCCACTGCTGTCACTCGGGCTGTGGCACAACTTCGGCGACACCACGCCGCTGTCGCAGCAGCGTGAAATGGTGTGGACCGCCTTCGACCTCGGCATCACGCATTTTGACCTCGCCAACAACTATGGGCCCCCCTTCGGCAGCGCCGAGCGCAATTTCGGTCGCATCCTGCGCGAGGACCTGCACGCCCATCGGGACGAACTGCTGATCTCCACCAAGGCCGGCTGGGAGATGTGGCCGGGGCCCTATGGACAGGGCGGCGGCTCGCGCAAATACGTGCTGGCCAGTCTCGACCAGTCGCTGCGCCGGCTCGGTCTGGATTACGTCGACATCTTCTACTCGCACCGCTTCGACCCGCACACGCCGCTCGAGGAGACCGTCGGCGCGCTCGCCAGCGCCGTGCGCCAGGGCAAGGCACTGTATGTCGGCATCTCGTCCTATTCGCCGGGCAAGAGCGCCGAGATGGCGCGCCTGCTGAAGGCGGAAGGTGTGCCGCTGCTGATCCACCAGCCGTCCTACAACCTGCTCAACCGCTGGATCGAGCAGGGCCTGCTGGACACGCTGCAGGAGGTCGGCGCCGGCTGCATCACTTTCACGGCCCTGGCGCAGGGCCTGCTGAGCGACAAGTACCTGCGCGGGATTCCCGACAATGCGCGCATCAACCGGCCCGGCGGTGATTCGCTGGCGCGCAGCCATCTGTCGCCGGAAAACCTGGCGCGCATCAATGCCTTGAATGGCATCGCACAGGCACGCGGACAGAGCCTGGCGCAGATGGCGCTGGCGTGGGTGCTGCGCGATCCCAGGGTGAGTTCGACCCTGATCGGCGCCAGCAGCGCGGCCCAGATCCGCGAGAATGTCGCTGCGCTGGCACGCCTCGATTTCAGTTCCGAAGAGCTTGCCGCCATCGACGCGCACGCCCAGGAAGGGGGCGTGGACCTGTGGCGGGCACCGAGCACTGATTGGGAAAAATGATGGTTTGCAGCGGTTTTTGCCGGTCGCGCTTTAGTAACGTTTTGAAACATTCCTCAGGGGAGATGGTCTTTCACTTCCCCGCAGATAAGCGTGTAATGCACAAATAGACTGCGCACGGGGGTAGGCAGTCCCTTCAAACCAGGAGAGCATGATGTCGACCGCCATCATCTGTACTGCCCCGGAATCCTTCGATATCGATGCCGTGGTGAGCCGCTTGCGCCGGGTTGCGGCCTCGGCCGTCGAAATTTCGCTGCTGGTGGCCGACCGGCCCGGCAGCATCGCCGACAGCCTGGCCACCCGGATCGCACGCCGGCCCACTGTCAAGGCTGCGCGTCGCGCCGGCAGCATTGCCGGCAGCGTGGTGGGCCTGCTGGCCGGTGCTGGCATTCTCACCATTCCCGGCATGGGTCTGTATCTGGCTGCCGGACCGATCGTGGCGGCATTGAGTGGCGCCGCGCTGGGGGCCGCTGTCGGCGGCGTGTCTGGCGTGCTGGTCGGCATGGGCCTGTCGGAAGTCGAAGCCCTGCACTACGAATCCAAGGTTCGCGACGGCTGTCTGCTGCTGGCCGTGCGTGCGCGTCGTGCCGCCGACCTGGTGGCCGTTCAGCGCATCCTGGAGCGCGCGCGCCTGGACGACATCCTGGTCGTCGGCTGAACAAGCGCTGGCCGGACGCGCTGCCAGGCGCCTGCGGTCAGTGGGCCCTTCGGTTCAAGGACAGGATTGGGCGCTGATGCGCATGACATTCGAGCGCAAAAAAAAACCGGGCAGCCGGCCAAAACCGACTGCCCGGTCGCAAGACGCCGATCAGGCGGCGGTCTTGCCCTTGCGTGCGGCGGCGGCCGGCGCTGCCGTGGCGTTGGCCACGGCGGTCTCGGTGGCCTTGCGCAGGGTGTTGCTGGCTTCCTGGAAGCTGTTGACGCTGGCGGTGGTGAAGGACTTCAGGAAGTCGACCACGCCATTGGCGCCGGCGGGGGCGTGGCTGGCGGCTTCTTCGATGGCCTTGTGGACACCCTTCTGCAGTTCGCTGACGTGGGCTTCGAACAGGCTGTTCAGCTTGGCCTGGGTTTCGCTGGCCACTTCGTACACGCTGCGGCTGTAGCTGGTGGCGCTGTCGCGCAGGGCTTCGAGGTAGTTGGTGTTCAGGGTCACGAGGTCCTGCGGCGTCTTGACGGCCGGCAGGGTGGTGGCCAGGGTCGCAGCTTCGTTGAACACGTTGCGCGCGGTTTCGACACTCAGCGGCGCGATTTCGGCGACACCGTTCAGCACGGCATGGCCGGTGGCGGTGATCAGGTCGACGGCGGCGGTCTGGGCTTCGGTGATGTTCTTGGGCAGGTTGACTTGCATGGTGTTTCTCCTTGGTCGGGTGGGGCTCAGGTGGTCAGTGGCACCGTGGTGCCGTTGGTCGCCAGCGCACCTTTCCGAAGGACGTTGGCGGGAGATGCTGCATCGCAACAACGCCAGAATGAACCGGTCTTGAATCAAAGTCAAGAAAAATTGTGCGGCGCACAAAACAATTTTTGAGGAGCCCCCGACGGCGTGCCTGACCGAGGTCGGCGCGTGCGCCAGCCCGAGTTGACCTGGGTCAAGGCAGGACCTCCGGTGCCCGCCTACTGTGGGTTTTTAACTGGCAGGAGCACCCCACCGTGGACGACCCTCTCGCGCGCTGGCATGCAGAACATCTCAATTTCTCGGCTTTGCTCGATCTGCTCGAGCTCCAGCTTGCCGCCTTCCACGCCGGGGACCGTCCGGACTATGATGTGATGGTGGACATCATCCAGTACCTGCGCAGCTACAGCGACCTGGTGCACCATCCGCGCGAGGACGTGGCTTTCACGCGCATGGCCGAGCGCGATGCTGCGCTGTCGCCGGTGCTGAGCCGCCTGATGCAGGAACACCGCGTCATCGCCTGGGCCGGCGAAGCCTTGCTGCGTCGCCTGGAAGAGAGTGCGTCCGACGCCATGGTGAGCCGCTCCGAGGTCGAGGCCGCGGCCGCCACCTATCTGGTCTACTACCGCCACCACCTCAACACCGAAGAATGTGAAGTGTTGCCCAAGGCGCGCGGCCTGCTCGGCGAGGATGACTGGAAGGCGGTGGTGGCGGCCGGCCCGGCAATCGATGATCCGCTGATTGCCGAGGTGGCCGAGGCGCGCTATCGCGGCCTGGCCGACTGGGTGAGCAAGCGACGCGGCGGCCACTACGGCGCCCGCCATCCGACCTGAGGTGCGATGAAGCCTGCCGCTTTGCCCCATGAACTTCTGTCCGTGGCGCAGATGGGGCAGGCCGACCGGCTCGCAATGGCGGCCGGCCTTGCCTTTGCCGATCTCATGGAGCATGCCGGTGCTGCCGTGGCGGACGCGCTGGCAGCGCGCTGGACACCCCGCCCGGTGGCGGTGCTGTGCGGTCCCGGCAACAACGGCGGTGACGCACTGGTGGCGGCGCGTTGCCTGCTCGCCGCTGGCTGGCCGGTGCGCCTTGCCCTGTGCACGCCACCCAGCCGTCTGCCGCCGGCGCTGCAGGCCCAGGCGGCGCGCTGGAGCGGTGCGTTCGAGCCCGTGGGTGGCGGCGTCCTCGATGGTGCCGAACTCGTCATCGATGGCCTGTTCGGCGCCGGCTTGAACCGCCCGCTGCAAGGCGAATACGCGCGCGTGCTGCTGAGTGTACGGGCGCGCCGCCTGCCGATGGTGGCCATCGACGTGCCCAGTGGCCTCGATGGCGATACCGGTGCCGACGGCGGCGCCGTGCCGGCGCAGCTCACCGTGACCTTCTTCCGCGCCAAGCCGGGCCACCTGCTCGGACAGGGACCGCGTCTGTGCGGTGAGATCGAGGTGTGTGACATCGGCATTCCCGCCAGCGTGCTCGATCTGATCGGCCTCGATACCCTGCTCAACACGGCGACGCTGCCGGTGCGCCGACTGCTGCCGCGCAGCGGCGCGCTTGGCCTGGCGCTGGCGCATGGCGGCTGGACCATCGTGCGTGGCCCGGCGCCGGGTCCACGCCTGGACCTTCTCGCAATGGCCAGGCGCGAGGCGCGCCAGCGTGGCTGCGTGGTCCTGTTGACCGGGCCGACGCCCATCGTGGCGGACCCTGGCGGGCTGGCGCTGATCCATCCGCTGGCGCTGCCGGATGCCTCCGCCGAGGCGCTGCGTGCCACGCTGATGCCCTGGATGGCGGGACCGGCACGCGAGCGTGGCCTGCGCATCTGGCAGCAACTGGCGTGCGCGCTGCAGTTGGCGTTTCCGGCGTGGTAGTGGCGGCGGCACGGCACGCGCGCCATCGCCAGCAGCCGGGCGCTGCCAGGCGCTGCGGCTGAGCGCAAAATGCTGTCAACTCTGAAGTGCCTGTGCCGTTATCGCCTTCAGGGACTGTGGCATTTTCCTTCCGAGGCCGGCCATCACATGGACACGCTTCCACTCAGGGCACTGCTGTACCGCTATTTCTTTTTCGGCTGGCTGTTCCGCAATGCCGACTACGGCAACATGTGGGAGCGCAATGCCGCGTGGATCCACAACAAGTCGCAGTCGCGCTGGTTGCCGGTCTATATGCGGCGCTGGTCGGTGATGGCGGTCTCGCTGTTCAGCATCGCCGCATGCTGCGAAGCGTGGCACGCGCATCATCTGGTGTTCACGGCCCTGTATGTGTCCTCGGCGCTGACCGTGCCGGTGCTGACGGTGTGCTGCACGGCCTGGATGTTGCTCAAGGCCTGGGACTGAATCCGCCCGTGCTGCGGAATGCGTCTCTTCGATGTTGCGCAAGCACGGTGAGCGCGGCAGACTGTTTGCCTGCGGATTCCGCGCTTAGCCGGGGAGAATGTCAGTGGATGCTGCCGTGACCTTTCGTTCGCTTGCCCATGCCAGTCTCGCGCCCTCGGGTTGCTACGTGCGCGACGTTTTCAACCCGCCACGCGTCGAACCAGGCTCGCCTGCCACCCAGGCGATGACCGACCTCAGCAAGGTGGCGCCGGCCAGCATCAATTCCGAAGCCAGCCTCGCCGAGGCCAACCAGTCGATGATCCAGCGCGGCGTGCGCCTGCTGCTGGTGGTGGATGGCGCCCACCGCATCCAGGGCGTGCTGAGTTCAGCCGATGTGCTCGGCGAGCGGCCGACCCAGATCGCCACACGCCAGCGCATGCGTCACGCCGACCTGCGCGTGCAGGATGTGATGACGCCCACCGACCAGGTGGAAGTGCTGCACATGGACGAAGTCAGCCGTGCCGCCGTCGGCAACGTGGTCAGCACGCTGCGGGATTCCGGCCGCGCGCACGCCCTGGTGGTGCAGACCGGTGCGGATGGCCGGCAGACCCTGGTCGGGATCTTCTCGGCTTCGCAGATCGCGCGCCAGCTGGGCATTCGCCTCGATACCCACGAAATGGCCAGGACCTTCGCCGAGATCGAGGCGCTGATCGCAGGTTCGGCGCCGGGCGCCGTGGCCTGAGGACGTTGCCGGGCGCGTGGCGCGCACCGCCTAGGGCGGCGGGGCCGGGTAGCGTGCGCGCGCGCGATCGAGTTCGCTGCTGACGCGCTCGCGCAGGGCCTTGGGCGAGACCACCTCGCAGTCGCCGCCGTACTTCAGGATGTCCATCAGCAGTTCGCGGTCATCGCTATACGGCACCTTGAGCTCGTAGCTGCCGTCCCGGCGCAGATGGCCTTCCTGCGCGCCGTGCCAGCGTTCGCTCGCCACCCAGCGGGCGCGCTCGGGCGTGAAACGCAGCGTGGCCCAGCTCACCTGGTCGCCCGTGAAGATGCCGTAGCCTGAGCCCAGCACCGCGTCGAGACGCTTTTCCGACACATCCTTGGCGCGCGTATCGAGGATCTCGGCGCGTTCGATGGCATCCACCGCAAAGGCGCGCAGGTCCTGGCGCAGATGACACCAGGCGTCGAGATACCAGTTGTCGCGGTAGTAGACCAGGCGCTGCGGCGAGACCTCGCGCTCGGTGGTCTCGTCGCTGCCGCGCGCGTGATAGCGGATCACCAGGCGCTTGCGCCGCAGCAGGGCCGAGCCCACGGCCTGGAAATGGTCGAGATGGAAATGCCGTGCGCCGACGGTCTGGACCTTGATGCGCCGCTGCACCTCCTCGGCGGGATTGTCGGCGCTGCCCAGCAGGCCGGTCAGGCGCGCCAGCAGCGGTTTGACGTGCGGTCCCAGCAGGCCGCCGCTGTCGAGATTCGACAGCAGATGCTGCATGGTCAGGAGGGCATGGATTTCCTCGGCGGAAAACCACAGTCCGGGCAGCTCGAACTGCGGGCCGACGTGTCTGGCTTCCCGGTCGTAACGGTAGCCGCCCAGATCGCGGTCGAAGATCACCGGGGCGTTGAGCCGGTCCTTGAGGTAGCTCAGGTCGCGCTTGAGCGTCGCCCACGATATGCCGAGGCGTTCCTGCAGCTCCTGGCGCGGCACGAAGGCCCGGTTGGCCAGGATCTGGTCGATCTGATACAGGCGCTCCATGGCACTCATGGTGAATTCCGATGGTCTCGTCAGGGGAGGGCTCGGCTGATGAGCCCCGGCACGGCGATCATGCCATGAGCGACAGGCCTGCGTGTGCAGACGCAGCGGCACGGCAGCGATCGACCGGCAATTTACGGGGGAACAATGGACAGCACGCAGACGACGGCGGCGCCCGAAGTGACACGGAGCCTTTCAGCGGCATGGCCGGGTTTCGCCGCCAGACTGGCCAAGGCACTGGCGCAACTCGAAGAGGACCAGTTCCTGGTCATCGACCTCAAGCACGGCAGCCGCTACGTGCAATTCGCGGCTCAGGGCGCGCACGGCATGCGCGCGGAAACCGTGAGCAACGGCTATCTCGACAAGGGCGAACGCCTTGATGCCGGCGTCGAGCGCGCCCTGGTCGCAGCCGGCTGGCAGGCGCCGACCGGATCGCCAGGCAGCTCGACGCCGCAGGCCGATCCCGACGGTTCGCCCAATTTCTTTGCCGATTTCCCGGCGCCGGTGGATGTCCAGGCCATCGCGGATCTGGCCGTGAGGACCCTGGCCGTGATCTTCATGGTGCCGCACCCCGGTTACCTGCAATACGATGCCGGCGAGATCCGTGGACCGTCCCTCGAGCTGCCGGACCTTGGTCTCAAGCGCCTGCACAAGGACCCGGCCGCCGCCAGCGGTCCTGACCCCGAACAACAGCTGCTGGCCACGCTCAAGGACATGACGGGACTGCCAGACCTGGCCTATGACCGTGACGGTGATATCGCGCTGAGCCACGGCAGCGTGCGCGGCTATGTGCGTCTGAGCGGACCGTTGCCGCATGTGCGGATCTTCGCCTTCCTGGTGGCTGCTGTCGCCGGATCGCCGGAGCTGCTGGCGCGCATCAACGAGATCAACGCGGCCCTGGGGTACCTGCATCTGTTCTGGCGCAACGAGGCGGTGGTCGCGATCACCGAAGTCGCCGCCGAGCCCCTGGTGGCGGCGCACGTGGTGTGGGCCGTGAACGAGTTCTTCCAGATCGCCAACGGCATCGACAGCCTGCTGCAGGCGGAATTCGGCGGCACCGTGTCACTGCCGTCGGTGACGGCGGGCGCGACGCGGCATTGAGTGGTGCGGAGTTGAGCGCACGTGTCCGCGCGCGACGGCGGATCGTGCTAGCTTCGCACCGTGGATCCTCGAAGCCAGCCAGCAATGACCAACGCAGCCCCGATGCCCGCCGGCACGGCCGACGCGGACTGCCATGCCTGGAATCCCGGTGTGCTGCCCGACATCCCGGCACGCTTCCGCGCGCTGGAGAGCATCTTCCGGCCGGAATCCACTTCCAGCACCTTCGACGAGACACGCGAGCACGCGCGTTTCACCGGACTGCCGCAGGAGCAGCTGGTGGCCTTCCACGCCGAGCGGCTTGCCCTGCACGAGCTGATCCTGCGTGTCACCACGCACGTGGCGGTGGCCGAGGGCGCTGAAGAGGAGGCCTTCGGGCGCAATTTCCGCGACACCGCCCTGCGCATCTGGCAGCAGCAGGTGTGTCCGGAATTGCCGCGGCTCGTGCGCACGCACCAGGAATTGCGCGAGCAGGCGGGACGGCTGGCACGTGAGCGGCTGGAGCGCGCCTTCCAGCGCGAGGCGCCGGCAGCGCCTGCCGCGAGCGGCCTGCGCCGCTGGTTCGCGCGCCGTCCGCCGCCGCTGCCAGCGGAATCGGCTGCCGAGCGCCAGCACCGCGTCTTCGCGGTGCTGGAGGCGGCCGTCCACCAGGAAACCGATCCCCTGGGCCAGGCGCTCGCGCGCAGCCTGCATCGCGTCGTGGCCTCGGCCACGCATGCTTGCGGGCAGCTGCCCGTCGACCTCGAGCTGCTGGCCAGGCTGGCCACGATCCAGGTGGCCAACCGCTTCGGTGCCCAGCGCATCGGCGAACTGCTCGACCCCCTGGTCGACCGCGCCATCCGCGACGCCGGTCTGGTACGCATCGATGGCCAGGCCAGACCCACGCTGATCAGCCTGAAAGGGGCATCGGCCAGCGGCAAGAGTTCGGTGCGGCCGATGCTCAAGCAGCTGATGCTGGACCACGGCATCTCCAACGAGACCAGCGTGACCATCAGCCCCGACATCTGGCGGCGCCTGCTGCTGGACTACGAGTCGCTGGGGGAGGCGCACAAGTACGCCGGTTACCTGACCAGCCGCGAGGTGGCACTGATCGATGCCAAACTGGACCGCTACATCCGCAAGGTGGCAGACGAGGCCGCCGGCATTCCCCATGTGGTGGTGGATCGCTTCCGCTTCGACAGCTTCTCCAGCAGCATGGTGGCGCGCGCGCTCGATGCCACCTACGCGCGCTATGTCGACACCATGTACATGTACTTCCTGGTCGTCCCGCCGGCGGTCACCGTCGAACGGGGCTGGACGCGCGCCCTGCAGCGCGGCCGCTACAAGGCGGTGGAGGACTTCCTGGCGCACAGCGTGGAAGCCTACCGGGGCATGCCGCGGCTGCTGTTCAAGTGGCTGAGTTTCGAGCGTCCGCGCTACCGCTTCTGGTTCCTGGACAACATGGTGCCCAAGGGCACCTTCCCGGCGGTGTGCGCCTTTGGCGACCATGCGGGCATGACCATCCTGCGGCCGGCGGTATTCGTCGACATCGAGCGCTATCAGAAGATCAACATCTACGCGCAGTGCGCCGGGCAGACCGGGCCGTCGGCCGAGGACGCGGCCACCCATGCCAACCTGGGCTTCCTGCGCGAGTGCCTGCGCCGGATGGCGCGCATCGAATTCTGCCGCGCCGAGGGCGATCCGCCCTATTTGCGCTGGGCGGCCGGCCGGCTCGAGGTGCTCGACGACGGCGCCCTGCAGGGTGCGATGCAGGACGCCGCCACGGCGGAGATCCTGCAGTTGCTGTGGCCGTCGCTGACGTCGGCGTGAGCCTCAAACAAAAGCCCCACCACTTGCGTGGCAGGGCTTCCGAATTTTGGCTCCCCGACCTGGGCTCGAACCAGGGACCTGCGGATTAACAGTCCGTCGCTCTACCGACTGAGCTATCGGGGAACAGTAGAACCCCAATTATGGACGCCAATCGAAGATGTTGTCAACGCCCGGGCGCCTGAAAGCTGCGGCGGCCGCGCGCTGGCGTTGTCTTCAGAGCACGGCGGCCACGGCATCGACCACGGCGTCGATGTTCTTTTCGTTCATCGCGGCCACGCAGATACGGCCGGTGTCGACGGCGTAGACCGAAAACTCGCTGCGCAGGCGTTCCACCTGGGCCTTGTTCAGGCCCGAGTAGGAGAACATGCCGTTCTGGCGTGCCACGAAGCTGAAGTCGTGGCTGGGCGCCTTGGCGCGCAGCCTTTCAACGAACAGCGCGCGCATGCGCTTGATGCGGTCGCGCATGCCGCCGAGTTCCTGTTCCCACAGCGCGCGCAGGTCGCTGTTGCCGAGCACGGCGGCGACCACCTGGGCACCATGGGCGGGCGGATTGGAGTAGTTGGTGCGCACGATGCGCTTCAACTGCGACAGCGCACGCACGGCGTCGTCCTTGCTGGCGGTGACCAGCGAGAAGGCGCCGACGCGCTCGCCGTACAGCGAGAAGGACTTGGAAAAGGAATTCGAGACCAGCAGCGGACGCCCGGTGGCGGCGAAGCGGCGCACCACGGCGCCATCTTCCTCGATCGAGCGCGAGAAGCCCTGGTAGGCCAGATCCAGGAAGGGGATCAGGTCGCGACGTGCGATGACGTCAATCACCTGCGCCCACTGCGCGTCGTCGAGGTCCACCCCGCTGGGGTTGTGGCAGCAGGCGTGCAGCACGATCACGGTGCCGGCAGGGGCACCGTCCAGCGCGGCGAGCAGCGCCGGGAAGTTCACGCCGTGGCTGGCGGCATCGTAGTAAGGGTAGTTGCGCACCGTGAAGCCGGCGGCCTCGAACAGCGCGCGGTGGTTCTCCCAGCTGGGATCGCTGATCCAGACTTCGGAATCGGGGCTGAAACGCGCCAGGAAGTCGGCGCCGATGCGCAGGCCGCCGGTGCCGCCCAGGGCCTGGACGGTGACGGCACGGCCTTCGGTGACCACCGGCGACTCGGCGCCGAACACCAGATGCTGGACCAGGCGGTCATAGGCCACCAGGCCATCGATGGGCAGGTAGGAACGCGGTGACGGAATCGCTGTCAATTGCGCTTCGGCCTGACGCACGCAGTCCAGCAGGGGCACCTTGCCGTTCTCGTCGGTGTATACGCCGACACCCAGGTTGACCTTGCGTGGGTTGGCATCCTGGTTGAACGCCTCGGTGATGCCCAGGATGGGGTCGCGGGGGGCCAGGTCTACGTGGGAGAGCAGGGTGGAGGCAGCGGTCATGGTCGGATGGGCGTGCGTGAGAGTGTGTGGAGTGGGAGATCAGGCGTGCAGCAGGGGTACAGCTTGACCGTGCTACACTGCAAAGTTGCTCAAGCAACCTGGAATTATAACACAAGTGGTTGAAACCTTTCCGAATAGCCCCTATCGGCTGCACCTGCCGTTCTCGCCTGCGGGCGATCAGCCGCAGGCCATCGACAAGCTGTGCGAGGGCATCGAGGACGGCCTGCAGTACCAGACCCTGCTTGGGGTGACCGGCTCCGGAAAGACCTTCACCATGGCCAACGTGATTGCCCGTCAGGGGCGGCCCGCAGTGGTGATGGCGCCGAACAAGACGCTCGCAGCCCAACTCTACTCCGAGATGCGCGAGTTCCTGCCGGAGAATGCGGTCGAATATTTCGTCTCGTACTACGACTACTACCAGCCGGAAGCCTACGTCCCGTCGCGCGACCTGTTCATCGAAAAGGACTCGAGCATCAACGAGCACATCGAGCAGATGCGCCTGTCGGCGACCAAGTCGCTGCTCGAGCGGCCGGACTGCGTGATCGTGGCCACGGTGTCGGCGATCTACGGTATCGGTGATCCCGACGATTACCACAAGATGATCCTGCACCTGCGCGAGAAGGAGCACATCGACCAGCGCGCAATCATCAAGCGCCTGACCGAAATGCAGTACACGCGCAACGACATGGATTTCCGGCGTGGCACCTTTCGCGTGCGCGGCGACGTCATCGACATCTTCCCGGCCGAGAACAGCGACACGGCGCTGCGCGTGACCATGTTCGACGACGAGCTCGAGACGCTCACCGCCTTTGATCCGCTGACGGGGCAGGTGCTGCAGCGCGTAGGCCGGTTCACCGTGTACCCGTCCAGCCATTACGTCACGCCGCGCCAGACCACGCTCGATGCCATCGAGGCGATCAAGATCGAACTGGCAGAGCGGCGCGAGTACTTCGCGCAGGAGCACAAGCTGGTCGAGCTGCAGCGCATCGAGCAGCGCACGCGTTTCGACCTCGAGATGATGGCCGAGATCGGCTTCTGCAAGGGCATCGAGAACTACTCGCGCCACCTGTCGGGGCGCAAGGCGGGCGAGCCGCCGCCGACCCTGCTCGAGTACCTGCCGAAGCGCGCGCTGATGTTCATCGACGAGAGCCATGTGACCATTCCGCAGATCGGCGGCATGTTCAAGGGCGACCGTGCGCGCAAGGAGAACCTGGTCAACTACGGCTTCCGTCTGCCGTCGGCGCTGGACAACCGGCCTTTGCGCTTCGACGAGTTCGAAGGCGTGATGCCGCAGACGGTGTTCATTTCGGCCACGCCGGCCGACTACGAGGCGCGGCATGCGGGGCAGGTGGTCGAACAGGTGGTGCGGCCGACCGGCCTGATCGATCCGGTGATCGAGGTGCGGCCGGCGCAGCGCCAGGTCGACGACCTGCTGTCCGAGGTGTGCGTGCGCACCGGGGCCGGTGAGCGCGTGCTGGTGACCACGCTGACCAAGCGCATGGCGGAGGACCTGACCGACTACCTGACCGAGCATCAGGTCAAGGTGCGCTACCTGCATTCGGATGTCGACACAGTCGAGCGCGTCGAGATCATCCGTGACCTGCGCCTGGGGGTGTTCGATGTGCTGGTGGGCATCAACCTGCTGCGCGAGGGCCTCGACATCCCTGAGGTGTCGCTGGTGGCGATCCTGGATGCCGACAAGGAGGGCTTCCTGCGGTCGGAGCGTTCGCTGATCCAGACCATCGGCCGCGCGGCGCGCCACATCAACGGCAAGGCGATCCTGTATGCCGACCGTCTCACCGATTCGATGAACGCGGCGATCCGCGAGACCGACCGGCGGCGTGCGCTGCAGGTGGCCCACAACGAGGCGCACGGCGTGGTCCCGCGCGGCGTGCAGAAGCGCATCAAGGACATGATCGAAGGCATCTACGATCCCGAGTCGGCGCGCCAGGAGCTCAAGGCCGCCGAGAGCGGGGCGCGCTTCGACGCCATGGACGAAAAGCAGCTCACACAGGCGGTCAAGCGTCTCGAAAAGGAGATGTACGAAGCCGCGCGCAACCTGGAGTTCGAGCGTGCAGCCAAGCTGCGCGATGAACTCAAAGACCTGAAGGCCCGTCTGTTCATATCGGGCGATTGAGGAGACCTTTTGCAATGAAACTGCACCACCTGGGAGTGATTGCCATGTGCTTTTTCCACGCCGCCGCCGAGGCGGCCGATGCGCAGCCGGCCGGGATCGAGCTGAAGTTCCGCGATGCCGCGGTGCGTCCCCAGGACGACCTGTACCGCTACACCTCGGGCAAATGGCTGCGCGAGACGACCCTGCCGGCAGACCGCGGCCGCTTCGGCGCCTTCGATGAGGTGCGCGACCGCGCCGAACTGCAGGTGCGCGCGATCATCGAGGACCTGGCGGCGCGCCGGGACCTGCCGGCCGGCAGCGAAGCACGCAAGATCGCCGACCTGTACCGCAGCTTCATGGACGAGGCGCGCATCGAGAAGCTGGACGCGCAGCCGCTGCGCAGCAGCTTCGCGCGCATCGACGCGCTCGATTCGCACGCTGGCCTGCCGGCGCTGCTGGGCAGCCTGGGGCTGGCCGGGGTCGCCACGCCGTTCGACTTCGACGTGCAGCAGGACGAGCGCAACTCGACGCGTTATCTGCTGCATGTGGCGCAGGCGGGCCTGGGGCTGCCCGATCGCGACTACTACCTGGGCAGCGAGGACGAACTGGTCAAGGTGCGCGAAGCCTATGTCCACCATGTGGCGGCTGCGCTGGCGATGGCCGGCGAACACGATGCCGATGCCATGGCGGCGCGTGTGATGACCTTCGAGACGGCGCTGGCAAGGCTGCAATGGACCAAGGTGGAACTGCGCGATCCGGTCAGGCGCTACAACAAGTTCAAGCGCAGCGAACTCGCGAGCCTCGCGCCGGGCTTCGACTGGGACAGCTTTCTTGCGGCCGGCGGCCTGCCGCTGCCGCTCATCGACGAAGTGATCGTGACCACACCGTCCTTTTTCAGCGGCGTGATCCCGCTGGTCGACAAGGCGCCGCTGCCCGACCTCAAGGCCTATCTCAAGTGGCAGGTGCTGCGTGAGCAGATGCCCCTGCTCAGCCAGCGCTTTGTCGCGGCCGATTTCGAATTCTATGGCAAGACCCTGCGCGGGATCCCGGAGAACCGTCCGCGCTGGAAGCGCGGGGTCGAAGTGGTCGAACACGCGCTGGGCGAAGCCGTCGGCAAGGTCTATGTGGAACGGCATTTCCCGCCGACTGCCAAGGCGCGCATGGATGCCCTGGTCGGGAACCTGCTGGCGGCCTATCGCAAGAGCATCGACGGCCTGCCCTGGATGGGCGAGAGCACGCGGGCCGGCGCGCGCGAGAAACTGGCGCGCCTGACCGTCAAGATCGGCTATCCGGCCAAGTGGCGCGACTACAGCAGTCTCGAGATCATGCCCGATGACCTCAGCGGCAACGTGGCGCGCGCGCAGGAGTTCGCGGCACGCCGCGAGATCAGTCATCTGGGCCAGCCGGTGGACCGCGACGAGTGGCACATGACGCCGCAGACGGTCAATGCCTACTACAACCCCACGCTCAACGAAATCGTGTTCCCGGCCGCGATCCTGCAGCCGCCGTTCTTCAATTTCGAGGCCGACGATGCGGTCAACTACGGTGGCATCGGCGCCGTGATCGGGCATGAGATCAGCCATGGCTTCGACGACAAGGGCAGCCAGTACGACGCCGACGGCAATCTGCGCGACTGGTTCACCCCCGAGGACCACCAGGCTTTCGAGGCGCGCACCAATGTGCTGGTGGCGCAGTACGAACGCTACGAACCGGTGAAGGGCTACCACGTCAACGGCAAGCTGACCCTGGGCGAGAACATCGCCGACAACTCGGGACTGGCGATCAGCTACAAGGCCTATCAGCTGGCGCTGGGCGGCAAGCCCGCGCCGGTGATCGACGGACTCACCGGTCCGCAGCGCCTGTACATGGGCTGGGCCCAGGTATGGCGCGGCAAGGCGCGCGAGTCGGAAGCCATCCGCCTGCTCAAGATCGACCCGCATTCGCCGATGGAAGTGCGCGGCAACGCGCCGCTGGTCAACCAGCCGGGCTTCTACGAAGCCTTTGGCGTCAAGCCGGGCGATCAGCTCTATCTGCCCCCGGAGCAAAGGGTGACGATCTGGTGAGCCCGATCTCGCCGGCCGGCAGGCGTACCAGCGGTGGGTGCCGCTGGTGGACCGGGCTGCTGCTGGGGGCCTTGTGCCTGGCGCAGCCCGGCGCTTTCGCTGCCGATGGCGAAGGCCTGGCACCGGGTGCGGCGACGCCGCGCTCGGGCATCAACCTCGACTACATGGATCCCGCCGTTCCGGCAACGGTCGACCTGTTCCGCCACGGCAATGGCCATTGGCTGGACAGCACCGCCATCCCGGTCGATCGCGCGGTCTACGGCATCGATGCCATCACCCAGGATCGCACCGAGTTGCAACTGCGCGCCCTGGTCGAAGACCTGCTGCAGCGCCGCGATCTGGCGTCCGACAGCGAGGAGGGCATGATCGCCGCCGTGTTCCGCGATTTCATGGATGAGGCGCGCTGTGACCAGCTCGGGGTGGCGCCGCTGGCGCCCTTGTTGGCGCGCATCCATGGCGTGCGCAGCCGCGACGAGCTGGGCGCGCTGTTCGGCGAGCTCGGCATGCTGGGGGTGGCGCTGCCGATCGACCTCGGCGTCTATCAGGACGAACGCGATGCCACGCGCTATCTGGTGCATGTGGCGCAGAGCGGCCTGTCGCTGCCCGACCGCGACTACTACCTGGACCGGCGCGAGGCGCGCTTCCGGACCGTGCGCACGGCGTTCGTGCGCTACGCCGAGGCCCAGCTGCGGCGCATCGGTGACCCGGCGCCCCGCCGCGCGGCGCGCGACATCCTGGCATTCGAGACGCGCCTGGCAGGCGCGCAGTGGGACCGTGTCGCCAATCGCGATCCGGTGCGCACCTACAATCCACGCCAGCTGGCGCAACTGCATGCGCTGATGCCGCACCTGCGCTGGGACGCGTGGTTCGCCGCGCTGGGTCTGCCGGCCGATCCGGGCACGGTGATCGTGGGCCAGCCGGGCTATGCCAGCAGCCTGGACCGCATCCTGCAGACCACGCCGCTGCCGGTGCTGAAAAGCTGGTTGAGCTGGCAGTTGCTGCGCGCCTACGCGCCCTTGCTGGACAGCACGACGGCCAACCGGCATTTCGCCTTCGAATCCGGCGTGCTGCGCGGCGTGCCCGAGCAGAAGCCGCGCTGGAAGCGCGGACTGGGGGTGATCGAAGGCACGCTGGGCCAGGCGATGGGACGGCTGTATGTGGCGCGTCATTTTCCGCCGCAGGCCAAGGCGCATATCCAGCAGCTGGTGGCCAACCTGATCGCGGCGTATGGCGACAGCATCGATCACCTGGACTGGCTGGAAGCGCCGACGCGTGAGGCGGCGCATGCCAAGCTCGCGCAGATCCGCGCCAAGCTGGGCTATCCCGACCGCTGGCGCGACTACAGCGGGCTGCGTCTGGTGCCGGGCCACCTGCTTGAAAACGTGCAGCGTGCCCAGCGTTTCGAGGCACGCCGGGAGCTTGCGCACCTGGGGCAAGCGGTGGACCGCGAGGAATGGGACATGACGCCGCAGACGGTCAACGCCTACTACAACCCCACCCTCAACGAGATCGTGTTTCCGGCGGCGCAGCTGCAGGCGCCGTATTTCGATGTGGCGGTGGATGACGCCGCCAACTACGGCAACATCGGCTTCGTGATCGGACACGAGCTGTCGCATGCCTTCGACGACGAAGGCAGCCAGTTCGACGGCGCCGGCAATCTGCGCGACTGGTGGAGCGCCGCCGACCACGAGCACTTCCGCGCGCGCACCGCGCTGCTGGTGCAGCAGTATGCCGCGGTCACGCCAGTGCCCGGCATCCATCTCAACGGTGAACTCACGCTGGGTGAGAACATCGCCGACAATGCCGGCCTGACCATCGCGTGGAAGGCCTATCAGGCCTCGCTGAACGGGCATGAGCCGGCGGTGATCGATGGCATGAGCGGCGCCCAGCGCTTTTTCGTGAGCTACGCGCAGAGCTGGATGACGAAGCAGCGCGAGGCCGACCTGGTGGCCAGGCTCAAGGCCGATCCGCACGCGCCGGCCGCGGTGCGCACCAATCTGGCCGTGCGCAACCAGGATGCCTTCCATGTCGCCTTCGGCACCCAGGCTGGCGATCCCATGTGGCTGGCTCCGGAGCGGCGCGTGCATCTCTGGTGACGGGGGGACCCTGGTTTGATCGGGTGCGCTGATGCTGTATAAATATACAGCATCATGTCTGCTCCTGAATCCGACCCACCCGATTACGCCGAACTGCATTGCCTGAGCAATTTCAGTTTCCTGCGCGGTGCCTCGCACCCGGAGGAACTGGTGACGCAGGCGCATGCCCTGGGCTACCAGGCCCTGGCGCTGACCGACGAATGCTCCCTGGCCGGGGTGGTGCGCGCGCATGTCGAAGCCCGGCGCCTGGGGCTGCAGTTGCTGCTGGGCAGCGAGTTGCGTTTTTCCTGGGGGGGCGCGGGTTCGCTGCTCCCGGTCTTCCATCTGGTGGTGCTGGCCAGCGACCGTGCCGCTTATGGCCGGTTGAGCGCCCTGATCACGCGTGCGCGTCGGCGCGCCCCCAAGGGGCAGTACCAGGTGCTGCTCGAGGATCTGGACGATGGCCTGCCGGGCTGCCTGCTGATCTGGTATCCCGAGCTGCGCGCGGCCGCCGACGACCTGCTCGAACAGGGGCTGTGGCTGGCTGACCGCTTTGCCGAGCGGATCTGGCTGGGCTGCGAGGAATTCGCCGCGGCCGGACGCTCGGCGCGCGAGGCCCTGCGCGAAGAACTGGCGGCGCACTGCGGACTGCCCTGCGTGTGCAGCAATGATGTGCACATGCACCGGCGTGGGCGGCGCTTCCTGCAGGACACGCTGAGCGCGGTGCGCCTGGGCGTTCCCCTGGCGCAGGCCGGTTATGCGCTGTTCCCGAACGGCGAGCGTCACCTGCGCGCACGCGCGCGCATCGCGCGCATCCACGGTCCGGCGCGCATGGCGGCCAGCGTCGAGATCGCGCGCCGCTGCAGCTTCAGCCTGGACGAGTTGCGCTATGAATATCCCGCCGAACTGGTGCCGGAGGGCCAGACGCCGACCGGTCAGTTGCGCGTCCTGACCGAGCAGGGCTTCGCGCGCCGCTGCGGCGCCCTGGCGCAGCAGGAACCCGAGCGTCATGCGCGCATCCGGGATCAGATCGAGCATGAGCTGGCACTGATCGCCGAGCTGGCCTACGAGGCCTTCTTCCTGACCGTGCACGACATCGTGCGCTTCGCACGCAGCCGCGGCATCCTGTGCCAGGGGCGAGGCTCGGCCGCCAACTCGGTGGTGTGCTACTGCCTGGGCATCACCGAAGTGGATCCGGCGCGCATGGCCATGCTGTTCGAACGCTTCATCTCGCGCGAGCGCCAGGAGCCGCCGGACATCGACGTCGATTTCGAGCACCAGCGGCGCGAGGAAGTGATGCAGTACATCTACGCCAGGTACGGCCGCGAACGTGCCGCGCTGGCGGCCACCGTGATCTGCTACCGGCCGCGCAGCGCCATGCGCGATGCCGGCAAGGCGCTGGGACTGGACCCGGCCCAGGTCGACCGGCTGGCGCGCTCGCTGGCGTGGTGGGACGGCCGCAGCGTGGTCGGCGAGCGCCTGCGCGAGGCGGGCTTCGATCCCGAGGCGCCGCTGCTCAGGCGCCTGGCCGATGTGGTCAATGCGCTGGTCGGTTTTCCGCGCCACCTGTCGCAGCATGTGGGCGGTTTCGTGATCGCGCGTGGTCCCCTGTCCGAACTGGTGCCGGTCGAGAACGCCGCCATGAGCGGTCGCACCGTGATCCAGTGGGACAAGGATGATCTGGAGGCCCTGGGTCTGCTCAAGGTCGATTGCCTGGCGCTGGGCATGCTCTCGGCGCTGCGTCGCGCCCTCGAACTGGTCGCCGGCCTGCGCGGACGCCCCTTCGGCCTGGCCGACATTCCGCCTGAGGATCCCGAGGTCTATCGCATGGTGTCGCAGGGCGACACGGTGGGCGTGTTCCAGATCGAATCACGCGCGCAGACGGCGATGCTGCCCAAGCTGCAGCCGCGCACCTACTACGATCTGGTGATCGAGGTGGCGATCGTGCGCCCGGGGCCGATCCAGGGCGGCATGGTGCATCCCTACCTGCGCCGCCGGCGCGGACTGGAGCCGGTCAGCTATCCCAGCCCGGCGGTACAGTCGGTGCTGGAGCGCACCCTGGGCGTGCCGATCTTCCAGGAGCAGGTGATGCAGCTGGCGATTGTCGCCGCCGGCTTCACGCCCGGCGAAGCCGACCAGCTGCGTCGTTCGATGGCGGCGTGGAAGCGCAAGGGCGGCCTGGATCCCTTCCGCAGCCGCATCGTCGACGGCATGACCGCGCGCGGCTACGAGGCGGCATTTGCCGAGCAGATCTTCCTGCAGATCCAGGGCTTCGGCGAGTATGGCTTTCCGGAGTCGCACGCCGCGAGTTTCGCGCTGCTGGTGTATGCCTCGGCCTGGCTCAAGCGCCACCATCCGGCGGCCTTCACCTGTGCGCTGCTGAATTCGCTGCCGATGGGTTTCTATTCGGCCTCGCAGCTGGTGCAGGATGCCCAGCGCCACGGCGTGAACGTGCTGCCGGTGCGCGTGGAAGCCAGCGACTGGGAATCCACGCTGGCCTCGGAGCAGGTGCTGCGCCTGGGACTGCAGCGCGTGCACGGCCTGGGCGAGGCGGCCGGCCGGCGCGTGCTGGCGGCGCGTGCCGAACGTCCTTTCGGCGATGTGGCCGATCTGGCGCGCCGTGCCGGCCTGACGCGGCCGGCGCTCGAAGCCCTGGCGGCGGCCGACGCCCTGGCCGGTCTGGCCGGCCATCGCCATGCCGCGCGCTGGGCGGTGCAGGCGGTGGAGGAGCCGCTGCCGCTGTTCGCCGCGCTCGACGCCACGGTGGCGTCCGAAGGGGCGGAGCAGTTGCCGGTGCCGCGCGAAGGGCGCGACATCTTCGAGGACTACCGCACGCTGGGTCTGACGCTGCGCCGCCATCCGCTGGCCCTGCTGCGCCAGCGCCTGAGCGCCGAGCGTCTGCTGAGCGCGGCCGAACTCGAAGGCCTGGCGGACGGCCAGGTGGCGCGTGCCGCCGGCATCGTGACCTGCCGCCAGCGCCCCGGCACGGCCGCGGGCGTGACCTTCGTGACCCTGGAGGACGAGACCGGCCTGGTCAACGTGGTGGTGTGGCGCGACATCGCCGATCGCCAGCGCCGCGAACTGCTGGGTGCCTCGCTGCTGGCGGTCTATGGCGTGATCCAGCGCGATGGCCCGGTGCTGCATCTGGTGGCACGTCGGCTGGTCGATCGCAGCCCCTGGCTGGGCGGCCTCAGCACGCCGTCACGCGATTTCCACTGACGGTGATGCCGCGGAGCCTGCCAGTGGCAGGGGGATCAGGCGATGTAGGCCCAGGGTGCCGCCGGATCGTCGGCGCCGATATACGCCCGGAACAGGCGCTCGTCGGCTGCGCGCAGACGCCGGCTGAGTTCGCGCGCGATGTTCATCTGGATCAACGCGAACTGCTCCATGTCGATCTGGTACAGATCGTGGAAGCTGCTGGTGTTGAGCTCGATTGCGCTGCACGGCGTTTCGGCCAGCACCGAGGCGCTGCGCGGGAACAGGTCGAGCAGGGCCATTTCGCCGAAGCAGTCGCCTTCGTGCAGTTCGCCCAGGACATGCGCGGCACCGCCCCAGTGCTTGAGCAGCGAGACCTTGCCCGTTTCGAGCACATACATGCTTTCCGAACGGTCACCCTCGCGGAAATAGAATTCGCCGGGTGCCACGTTGACGGTCGCGGCATGGTCAAGCAGGCCGGCGATCACCTCGGGACGGATGCCGCCGAAGATCGGCATGGCCAGCAGAGTATCGACGCGTGAGGGCAGCATGATGGCTCCAGGGCGAATGGAAAAAATTTGCCTGGATGATAGCGCCATCCGGCTGTCGCAGGTGGCCCGGCTGCCGGCCCGTCAGCGTCGGGCTGCCAGCGCCAGCAGGGCGCCGAGCGGCGCCAGGCCTTCGGCGCTGGCCTGGTAGACGCCGTGCTCGGTGATGATGCCGTCGACCAGGCGTGACGGCGTCACGTCGAAGGCCGGATTGGCGCAGCGGCTGTGGGCCGGGAACAGGCGCAGCGTGCCGACGGCACCGCTGGCGTCCAGGCCGGACACGCCGGCAACCTCCTGGGCGTGGCGCTCCTCGATCGGGATTTCACGCAGGCCGTCGCGTACCTGCCAGTCGATGCTGGGCGAGGGCACTGCGGCGTAGAACGGCACGCTGCAATCGCGCGCCGCCAGGGCCTTGAGATAGGTGCCGATCTTGTTGCACACGTCACCGGTGGCGGTGACGCGGTCGGCACCGACGATGACCAGATCGACCTGTCCGTGCTGCATCAGGTGGCCACCGGCATTGTCGACGATCACGGTATGCGCGATGCCGGCACGCCCGAGCTCCCAGGCGGTGAGTGCGCCCTGGTTGCGCGGCCGCGTCTCGTCGACCCACACCTCGATCGGCAGCCCGGCCTGCTGCGCAAGATACAGAGGTGCCAGCGCCGTGCCCCAGCGCAGGGTGGCGAGCCAGCCGGCATTGCAATGCGTGAGCACGCGCAGCGGGCGGTGCAGCTCATGGTGGAGCCGGCGCAGGATCGCCAGGCCGTGCTCGCCGATGCGGCGGTTCTGTTCGATGTCCTCCAGGCAGATCTGGATGGCCTCCTCGACGGCGGCCTGTTCGCGCAAGGCCGGCGCGATGCCCTGCACGCGCGCCAGCATGCGCGCCAGTGCCCAGCCCAGGTTGACGGCGGTGGGCCGGGT
Organism: Pseudomonadota bacterium; assembly: GCA_028873535.1. GTDB lineage: Bacteria > Pseudomonadota > Gammaproteobacteria > Burkholderiales > Ferrovaceae > CAIVHB01. The sequence continues at coordinate 81,082 of JAGWIJ010000001.1, read as the reverse complement.
CTCGGCCAGGATACGGACCGATGCCTGCAGCGCGGCGTCGCTGGGGTCCTCGCGCAAGGCGAAGACCAGGCCCCAGGCGGCGCAGGCGCCGATCAGCGGGGCGCCGCGGACCACCATGCTGCGGATGGCCTGGGCGACGGCGTTGCGGTCGGACAGGCGCCGCAGCTCTTCGCGGTGCGGCAGCCGGGTCTGGTCGATGACTTCGATGGCGCTGCCGTCGGCATGCCAGCGCAACGGGTGCAGCGCCAGATCGTCGTGGGGATAGTTCACAGTGGAAAGAGCTTTCCGGGGTTGAAGAGATTGTCGGGATCCCAGGTCTGCTTGAGGCGGCGCATCAGATGCAGCCCGACGGGATCGCCGTAGCGTTCGAGTTCGTCGACCTTGAACTGGCCGATGCCGTGTTCCGCGCTGAAGCTGCCGCCGTGGGCTGCCACCAGATCATGCACGATGCGCGTGAGGCTGGCGTGGCGCTGCGCGATGTCGGCCGTGCTGCTGTCGCGCCGGGCGGGAAACAGGTTGTAGTGCAGGTTGCCGTCGCCCAGGTGGCCGAAGCACACGATGGCCACGCCAGGCTCGCTGGCCTCCAGCGCCGTGCGCGCCTGCTCGATGAAGGCTGCGATGCGCGACTGCGGCAGCGAGATGTCGTGCTTGAGGCTGGGCCCTTCCAGGCGCTGCGCCTCGGACAGGTTCTCGCGCAGCTGCCACAGGGTCCTGGCCTGGGCTTCGCTCTGCGCGATGACGGCGTCGCTGGCCAGGTCGGGCACGCGCGCCAGCACCGCGGCCAGATGCTCGCCGAATTCGCCGGCGGCGATGCCGTCGGCCTGCACCAGCACTTGCCAGGGATGGACGGCGGACAGGGGATCGCGCGCACCCGGCAGATGGCGGATCGCCAGATCGAGCGGCAGCCTGCCGATCAGCTCGAAGGCCGACAGGCGGTCGCCGATCTGATGGCGCAGGGCATGGAACAGGTCGAGGGCGCGGCGCACGTCGGCCAGGGCGATCCAGGCCACGGCCTGACGTTGCGGCAGCGGGAACAGGCGCAAGGTGGCCGCGGTGATGATGCCCAGCGTGCCTTCGGCGCCGATGAACAGCTGCTTGAGGTCGTAACCGGTGTTGTCCTTGCGCAGCCCGCGCAGGCTGCTCCACAGCGCGCCGTCGGGCAGCACCACCTCGAGTCCCAGCGTCAGCGCGCGCATGCTGCCGTAGCGCAGCACCTGCACGCCGCCGGCGTTGGTCGAGAGTGCGCCGCCCACCTGGCAGCTGCCTTCGGAGGCCAGGCTGAGCGGGAACAGGCGGTCGTGCCGCGCGGCCAGCTCCTGTACCGACTGCAGAGTGCAACCGGCTTCGACGGTGATGGCGTCGTTGTCCGGATCGACCGCGCGCACCGTCTGCAGGCGTCCTGGCGCCAGGATCACCTGCGGCCGTTGCGTGCCAGGGTGGGGCACCGAACCGCCGCACAGGCCGGTGTTGCCGCCCTGCGGCACGATGGCGACACCGTGCCGGTGGCACCAGCGCACCATGTCCTGGACCTCGGCGACGCTGCGCGGCAACAGCACGGCCACGCAGGCGGCCGCGGTGCGGCCACGCCAGTCGCGTTCGTAGGGTGCGCGCGCTGCGGCGTCGGCGAGCACGCGCGGTGGCCCGAAGGCTGCCTGCAGGTCGGTGGCGAGGCGGGCGGATGCGTCAGGCATGACGCAGGTGTTCGACCACCGCGCGGATCAGACGTCCGGCGATGCTCAGGGTCGGCGGCAGCTGCGGCAGTTCGGCGATGTCGAACCAGCGCACGTCTTCGATCTCGTCCGGTTGCGGCACCGGCTCGCCGCTCAGGTATTCCGCGGTGAACGCGACCATCAGCGAATGCGGAAAGGGCCAGGGCTGGCTGTCGAAATACTGGTAATTGCGCGCGCGGATACTGGTCTCTTCGAGGATCTCGCGCGCCAGCGCGTGTTCCAGGGTTTCGCCGGTCTCGACAAAGCCGGCCACGGCGCTGTACATGCCGGGCGCGAAGTGCGGCGAGCGCGCCAGCAGCAGTTCGCGGCCGCGCACCACCAGGCCCATCACCACCGGTGAAATGCGCGGATAGGCCGTGAATCCGCACGCCGGGCAGGCGCGCGCGCGTTCGTCCGTGCGTGGCAGCATGGGCGTGGCGCAGCGTCCGCAGTACTGGTGGGTGCGTTCCCACTCGAGCACCTGGAAGGCGCGGCCGGCGAGTGCGATCATGCCGGCTTCGAGCTGTGGAAACAGGGCGCGCAAACCCTGCCAGGAAAAGCCGGGCGGGGCGGGCGTATCGGCGGCAATGTCGATGGCAAGGCAGCTGCGACCATCCAGCCAGCCCAGCATGCTGCGGCGCAACTCCGGCAGTTCGGGTGGCGGCGCACCAAAGCATGCCGCGGCAGGGTCATCGGGAAACAGCAGGCGCTGTTCCTGGAATACGAAATGCAGCGCGTCGTGCGCGCTCGCCGCTGGTCCGTCGGCGGCATCGTCAACAGCGTGGCGATGTCCCGGCACGAAGCGGCCTTCGCCGACCCAGTCGGGAAAGCCGCCGGGGCTGTTCAGGCGGTGGGGAAGGGGCATGGCGGCTTTGATCACGGGATGTGCACGATTCTACCAAGCCGCAAGGCTGGCTTCCCAGTTCTTCCTTGACGTGCATCAAGGCCTTGCGAAGCCTGTTTCGGCAAAGTCCTGCACATGTTTGAATTCCTCCATCCAGGCGCCATCTTTGGCGCCTTCCTGTTCGGACTGGCCGGCAGCCTGCACTGCCTGGGCATGTGCGGCGGTGTGGCCGGCATGGCCATGCTGGTGCAGGATGCGCCGCGCGCCCAGTACCAGTGGCTGTTTTCCTGGCAGGGCGGACGCACGGTGTCGTACGCGCTGTTCGGTGCGGTGGCCGGCAGCTTCGGTCTGGCGCTGCGTCATCTGCCCGCTTTCACACTGGTTCAGGCAGGTCTGGTTGTCGTCACCAGCGTGGCGCTGGTGCTGTCCGGCGGCCAGCTGATGGGCTGGCGCAGTCCGCTGGCGGCGCTGGAGCAGCGCGGTGCGATCGGCTTCATCCGGCTGCTGCCGCTGGTGCGCCGCTGGATGCCGCCGCGCACCCCCTGGCGCGCCGCCGTGATGGGCTGCATGTGGGGTCTGGTGCCGTGCGGTTTCCTGTATACCATGCTGACTGCGGCTGCCACTTTCGGGCGGCCCTTGCAGGGGGCGCTGATGATGGCCGCATTCGCACTGGGCACCATGCCGATGCTGTTCATGGCTGCCAGCGGCATCCGGCTCGGCCTGCTGCGCCAGAAGCGTCTGCGTTTCGTGTTCGGCTTGCTGGTGGCCGGCACCGGGCTGCTCGGGGTGATCGGCGTGCTGTCGGGCTCGCGCCTGCTGGCCGGGGTGTGCGCATGACCACCGGGCCGCTGCTCCCGGTGACGGCTTCCCCAGACCCCGGCACAGGACCCGAACTCTGTTTCCATTGCGCCGGACCTGTGCCGGCCGGCGAACGCGTGCTGGCGCATATCGGTGGACAGCAGCGGCCGATGTGCTGCCCGGGCTGCGCCGCTGTGGCCAATCTGATCGAAGCCACCGGCATGGCGGGCTACTATCGCGCACGCACTGCGCCGGCGCGCCGCCAATCAGGTGAGGCCGGCGCCGGCAGCGTGGCGCCCGGCGAGAGTGCCTACCAGGCGATTGCCATCGACCTGTTCGATGACCCGGTGCTGCAGCGCGCCTTCGTGGCGGCCGGCGCACCCGGCCACGCCAGCGAAGCCCACCTGCAGCTGCATCACCTGCGTTGCGGCGCGTGCAGCTGGCTGATCGAAGGCCACCTGCGCAAGCAGCCGGGCGTGGTCGCAGCGCAGGTCAATACGCTGGCCGCTCGCCTGGTGCTGCGTTGGGATCCGGCGCGCACCGGCCTGGCGGGGCTGGTGCAGGCTTTGCGCGGCATCGGCTACGATGCGACGCCCTGGCAGGCGGGTGCGCAGGCGGCGGTGGCGCAAGGCCAGCAGCGCCGGCGGCTGGCCGAGATGGTGGTGGCGGGCCTGGGGATGATGCAGGTCATGATGTACGCTTGGCCGATCTACATTGCCGACAGCGGCGACATGACGGCGGGCGAGATGCGCCTGATGAACTGGGCCGGCCTGGTGCTGACGCTGCCGGTGATGCTGTTCTCGGCGCAGGGCATCTTCCGCAACGCCTGGCGCGGCCTGCGCGCGCGCCACCTGGGCATGGATGTGCCGGTCGCCATCGGTCTGCTGGCCGCCTTCGCCGGCAGCCTGTTCAGCCTGTGGCAGGGCAGCGGTCCGGTGTGGTTCGACTCGGTGACCATGTTCGTGTTCCTGCTGCTGACCAGCCGCTGGCTCGAGCAATGGGTGCGCGGGCATGCGCTGGCGATGACCGGCAGGCTGGCACCCGCGGTGCCGGCACAGGCGCTGCAGATCGATCCCGAGGCGCATGCGACGCGTCCGGTGGCGGTGGTCGGGCTGCGCACCGGCGACCGCATCCGGGTGCCGGTGGGGGAGGTGATCCCGGTCGACGGCCGCATCGTCGAAGGTGCCGGGCCGGTCGCCGAGGCGCTGCTCACCGGCGAAAGCACGCCGAACTGGCGCGGCATCGGGGAGCGCGTGCTGGCTGGCAGTCTCAATCTGGGTGAAGTGCTCGATATCGAAGTCGAGGCCATCGGCGCCGATTCGACGCTGGCGCGGATCCTGCGCCGCATGGACCAGGCGGTGGCCGAACGTGCGCCGCTGGCCGGACTGGCGGATGCGGCGGCGGCGCGCTTCGTCGCCGCACTGCTGCTGATCACGCTGGCGACCGCCCTGTGGTGGTGCTGGTTCGCACCTGCGCGTGCGCTTGGCATCACCATCGCGGTGCTGGTAGTGTCGTGCCCATGCGCGCTGTCGCTGGCCGTACCGGCCACGCTGGCAGCGAGCACGGCCAGGCTTGCCCGGCGCGGATTGCTGCTGCTCGACGGGCATGCACTCGAAACGCTGGGCAGGTCGCGCACCTTCGTGTTCGACAAGACCGGGACCTTGACCATGGGGGATCCGCGCGTGGACATCGACTGGCGTGGTACGCCGGTTGAACGGCGGCCGCTGCTCGCCGCCATCGCCGTGGCGCTCGAAGCGCACCAGCCGCATCCCTTTGCGGCCGCTGTGGACAAGGCTTTGCGCACCGCCTTCCCGGTGCTCGGCGTGCAGCCTGTCGAACGGCGCTGCAGCGTGCTGGGCCAGGGGGTGGAGGCGGAGTTCCACGGACGCGTGTGGCGTATCGGCAAGCGCGAGTTCGTTGCGGCGCTGTGTCCTGAAGCGGACGGAAATCTGGCGGCGGACGGGCGCACAGTGGACGCCGTTGTCGAGGACGCCCATTCGGGCGAGGCCTGGCTGGGCAGCAGCGACGGGCTGGCGCTGCGTTTCCGCTTTGTCGATGCACTGCGTCCGGGGGCGGCCGAACTGGTGGCCGGTCTGCGTGCGCGCGGCGCGCATGTCGCGCTGCTGAGCGGCGATCGGCCGGCGGCGGTGGCCTTCCTGGCGCGCCAGCTCGGCATCGATGACGCGCGCGGCGGGCTTTCGCCCGAGGACAAGCTGGAAGGCATCGCCGCCTTGCGCGGTGACGGTCCGGTGGTGATGGTCGGTGACGGCCTCAACGATGCCCCAGGCTTCGGCGCGGCCGATGTGGCGGTGGCGGTGGGACGTGTGACGCAGGCGCTGGCGCGTGGTGCCGGCGCGATCGTGCCCGACGGCGATCTGGCCAGCCTGGCTGCCGCCATCCGCGAATCGCGCAGCGCGCTGGCGCGCATCCGGCAGAACCTGGCCTGGGCGCTGGTCTACAACCTGTGCGCCATCCCGCTGGCTGCCAGCGGCTGGCTGACGCCCTGGGAGGCCGGTCTGGGCATGTCGCTCAGCAGCCTGCTGGTGGTCGTCAATGGAATGCGTCCATGGTCATCCTGATCATCCTGATCCCGATGAGCGTGGTGCTGGCATTGCTGGCGGCGGGCATGTTCCTGTACATGAACCGGCAGGGTCAGTTCGACGACCTGGAAAGCCCGGCGTTCAGCGTGATCGCCGACGACGACAGCGTCCACGCCGACCAGCATGACCCGCCCGTCGCTTGACATGGATCAAGGCGGAAAATCTGTCGCAACCCTGACAATTCGGCGTCGCATGAAGACTTGTACCCACTAAGAAGAGAGGTGAGCCACCCATGAATGCAACGCGTCCCCCGGCGGCCGACGGCACGGCCGCACTGACCGGCCATGCCAGGGCCGAGACCTACAACTACGATGTCGTCCGCAAGTTCGCGGTGATGACCGTGGTGTGGGGCATCGTCGGCATGCTGGTCGGCGTGTACATCGCCGCCGAGCTGATCTGGCCGGATCTCAGCATGCACCTGCCCTGGCTGGGTTACGGGCGGCTGCGGCCGCTGCACACCAATGCGGTGATTTTTGCTTTCGGCGGCTGCGCGCTGATGGCCACTTCCTACTACGTCGTGCAGCGCACCTGTCAGACGCGCCTGTTCAGCGACAAGCTGGCCAGTTTCCACTTCTGGGGCTGGCAGCTGATCATCCTGGCTGCGGCGATCACGCTGCCGCTGGGCTACACCAGTTCCAAGGAATACGCCGAACTCGAGTGGCCGATCGACATCGCCATCGCGCTGGTGTGGGTGGCCTACGCGATCAACTTCTTCGGCACGCTGGCGATCCGTCGCGTCAAGCACATCTATGTGGCCAACTGGTTCTACGGCGGCTTCATCCTCACCGTCGCACTGCTGCACATCGTCAACAGTGCCGAGATCCCGGTCACCATGTGGAAGTCGTATTCGGCCTACGCCGGCGTGCAGGACGCCATGGTGCAGTGGTGGTACGGCCACAACGCGGTGGGCTTCTTCCTGACCGCCGGCTTCCTCGGCATGATGTACTACTTCATTCCCAAGCAGGCCGGCCGTCCGGTCTACTCCTACCGCCTGTCGGTGGTGCACTTCTGGGCGCTGATCTTCACCTACATGTGGGCGGGTCCGCACCATCTGCACTACACCGCCTTGCCCGACTGGACCCAGAGCGTCGGCATGGTGTTTTCGCTGATCCTGCTGGCGCCTTCCTGGGGCGGCATGATCAACGGCATCATGACCTTGTCGGGTGCCTGGGACAAGCTGCGCACCGACCCGATCCTCAAGTTCCTGGTGGTGTCGGTGTCGTTCTACGGCATGAGCACCTTCGAAGGCCCGATGATGTCGATCAAGACCGTCAACGCGCTTTCGCACTACACCGACTGGACCATCGGCCATGTGCATTCCGGCGCGCTGGGCTGGGTGGCGATGATCTCGATCGGCAGCATCTACTACCTGATCCCGCGCCTGTTCGGCCGCGAGCAGATGTACAGCGTGCCGGCAATCGCGGTGCACTTCTGGATCACCACCATCGGCGTGGTGCTGTACATCGCCTCGATGTGGATTGCCGGCGTGATGGAAGGCCTGATGTGGCGTGCCATGAACGCCGACGGCACGCTGACCTATGCGTTTGTCGAGGTCGTCAAGGCCACCTATCCCTATTACGCCGTGCGTCTGCTGGGCGGCGCCATCGTCCTGTCCGGCATGCTGCTGATGGCGTGGAATGTGTGGAAGACCATCGCAGGGGGCCGCCCTGTCGAGGCGCGCATCCCGGTCTCTGCCTCGGCCCATGCCTGAGCCTGGCGAACCATTCGAGATCACGGAGACAAGACGATGAGCTTCACACACGAAAAAATCGAAACCAGCATGCCCTGGCTGGTGGTGCTGGTGGTGCTGGTGGTGAGTGTCGGTGGACTGGTGGAAATCCTGCCGCTGTTCTTCCAGAAGTCCACCACCGAGCCGCTGCCCGGCATGCACCCCTATACCGCGCTGCAACTGGAAGGTCGCGACATCTACATCCGCGAGGGCTGCTCCAACTGCCATAGCCAGATGATCCGTCCCTTCCGCGCCGAGACCGAGCGCTATGGCCATTTCTCGGTGGCTGCCGAGTCGGTGTGGGATCACCCCTTCCTGTGGGGTTCCAAGCGCACCGGTCCGGATCTCGCGCGGGTCGGCGGCCGCTACTCCGACGATTGGCACCGTGCCCACCTGAACAATCCGCGCGACGTGGTGCCCGAATCGAACATGCCGGGCTATCCCTTCCTGGCCACCTCGGTGCTGGACGGCAAGGATACGCCGGCCAAGATGCGTGCCTTGCGCACGGTCGGCGTGCCTTATACGGATGCGGATGTCGCCGGTTCCAGCGCGGCGGTGGCCGGCAAGACCGAACAGGAGGCGCTGATCGCCTACCTGCAGGGCCTGGGCCTGGCGCTGAAGGGGGTGAACTGATCATGGATTTCATCGCGCTGCGCAGCGCATTCACCCTGATCAGTTTCGTGGTGTTCCTGGGCATCATGTGGTGGGCCTACAGCAGCCGCCAGTCCAGGGGCTTCAGCGAAGCTGCGAGCATCCCGTTCCATGAAGACGAGGACCTTTCCGTCAGCATGCCCGTGTCCGGGCGTACGGAAATGTCCCACGAGAGCAAGGAGTCCCTTCCGTGAGCGATTTCATCAGTGATTTCTGGCAATTCTGGGTGATCGGCCTGACCCTCGGGGGCATCGCCTTCTGCCTGCTGCTGCTGCTCAAGCTGTCCGGCAAGAAGGAAGTCGGACCGGATGGCAAGGTGGGCAGTACCGGCCATGTGTGGGACGAGGATCTGCAGGAACTCAACCATCCGCTGCCGCGCTGGTGGCTGCAGCTGTTCTACATCACCATCGTGTTCGCGCTGGGCTACCTGGCGCTCTACCCGGGTCTGGGTTCCTATGCCGGCATGCTGGGCTGGACCTCCAAGGGCCAGTACCAGGCCGAGCGTGACGCCGCCGACGCGCAGCTCAAGCCGATGTTCGACCGCTACGCGGCCATGGACATTCCGACCCTGGCCAAGGACGCCGAAGCGCATGCCATCGGGCAACGCCTGTTCCTCAACAACTGCGCGCAATGCCACGGTTCGGACGGCGGCGGCCAGCGTGGCTTCCCCAATCTGCGCGACCAGGACTGGCTGTGGGGGGGCGAGCCCGAGAACATCGAGCTGACCATCACCAACGGCCGCCAGGGCCAGATGCCGGCCTGGGGACCGGTGCTGGGTGAGCAGGGCGTCAAGGAGGCGGTCAACTACGTGCTGTCGCTGAGTGGCTCGCCGCACGACGCGGCACTGGCAACGGCTGGCAAGGCGCGCTTCGACACCATCTGCGCGGCTTGCCACGGTCCGGAAGGCAAGGGCAACCCGGCCGTGGGCGCGCCCAACCTGACCGACCACATCTGGCTGTACGGTGGAACCGAGCGCGACATCACCGAAAGCGTGACCAACGGCCGCCACGGCCAGATGCCGGCGCACCTCGAACGCCTGGGCGCGCCGCGCGTGCACCTGCTGGCCGGCTACGTGTACAGCCTTGGCCACTGAGCCACAGGACAGCGGCAGCCTCTACGAGGCCGCCGCCAAGGTCTACCCTCGGCACGTCAGCGGACCGTTCGCGCGCCTGCGCTGGGTGATGGTGTGGGTGACCCAGCTGGTGTTCTACGGTACGCCGTGGCTGACCTGGAACGGCCGTCAGGCCGTACTGTTCGACATCGAGGCGCGCCGCTTCCACCTGTTCGGGCTGGTGCTGTGGCCGCAGGACTTCATCCTGCTCACCGGCCTGCTGGTGTGTTGCGCGCTGGCGCTGTTCATGTTCACGGCAGTGGCCGGGCGCCTGTGGTGTGGCTATGCCTGCCCGCAGACGGTGTATACCTCGATCTTCCTGTGGATCGAGCGCAAGACCGAAGGCGAATGGACGGCGCGCCGCAAGCGCGATGCTGGCAGCCGCAATATCGACTGGTGGCGCCACAAGCTGGCCAAGCACGGCGCCTGGATCGCGTTTTCGATCTGGACCGGCTTCACCTTCGTCGGCTTCTTCACCCCGATCCGCACGCTGGCCCACTCCTTCACGAGCTTCACGATGGGACCCTGGGAGACCTTCTGGGTCGCTTTCTACGGCTTTGCCACCTACGGCAACGCCGGCTGGATGCGTGAGCAGGTCTGCAAGTACATGTGTCCCTATGCGCGCTTCCAGGGCGTGATGATGGATGCCGGCACGCTCACCGTGACCTACGATGCGGTGCGTGGCGAACCGCGCGGCGGCCGCTCGCGCAAGGCCGATCCGCGTGCTGCCGGACTGGGTGACTGCGTGGACTGCAACCAGTGCGTGCAGGTCTGTCCGACCGGCATCGACATCCGCCGCGGCCTGCAGATCGACTGCATCAATTGCGGCCTGTGCGTCGATGCCTGCAACGGCATCATGGAGCACCTCGGCTATCCACGCAGCCTGATCAGCTACACCAGCGAGGATGCCCTGCGGCGCCGCTACAGCGCCCAGGTGACGGCCAATCCGGAGCGCGCACCTTTGCCCTACATGCCGGACTCCAAGGGCTCCGAGGCCGCCAGGGTGATCACCACGGCCATGATCAACGACGCTGCGCGCGCCGACCTCGCCGGCACCGGACCGCGCGTGCACTTGCGCCGTCTGGCGCTCTACGGCAGCCTGCTGACCGTGGTGACCGGTGCGATCGTGGTGGCGCTGGTGGTGCGCGTGCCGGTGCGGCTGGACGTGATGCGTGACCGCAGTGTGCTGGCGCGCGACACCGATAGCGGCATGATTGAAAACGTCTACCGGCTGCAGATCGTCAACATGAGCGAGCACCCGCGCAGCTTCCGGCTCAGCGTCACAGGTCCGGAAAGCGTGGCCATCCACGGCGGCACCGAGTTGACCACGGTGCCGGCGCTGGGCTCGGCGCTGGTGGCCATCGATGTCGACGCCGATCCGGGACGCATCCCGCATCCCCGCTTCCCGATCACGCTGCAGGTGCAGGCCACCGACAGCAGCAAGGTGGTGGCACGCAGTGAAACCCAGTTCTTTTCGAGATGACACCATGAACGCAGCCAGCGCAAGCGCCCGCAATCCCGCACACAAGCCCTGGCACCGCCATCCCTGGCCGTGGTTGCTGATGCTGGCGCCGCTGACGGCGGTGCTGTGGGGCGCGGCGACACTCTACATCGCCATCAAGTACCGCGATCCGCTGGTGACCGAGCATGCCTGGCAGGATGGGCAGAAGCTGGAACGCGGCACGCAGCAGCGTCCGGCCGGTGACTGAAGCCGGTGCGAGCCAGGCGTGCGCGCAGCGGGCGGTTCAGCGGCAGGTGGTGATGGTCTTGAGGCGTGCGAAGTCGAGCAGGCGGATCGACTTGCCATGCACCTCGATCACCCCCTCCTCCTGGAACTTGGACAGGGTACGGCTGACCGTCTCGAGCTTCATGCCCAGGTAGCTGCCGATGTCCTCGCGCGTCATGCGCAGGTTGAATTCGGAGCGCGAGTAACCGCGGTCGCCAAAGCGCTGGCTGAAATTCAGCAGGAAGGCGGCCAGCCTTTCCTCGGCGCGCATGCTGCCGAGCAGCAGCATGAGGCCCTGGTCGCGCACGATCTCGCGGCTCAGGGTCTTGTGGAAATGGCGCTGCAGGGCGGGAATCTCGCCGCTCAGGCGCTCGAGTTCGGTGAACGGCACCTCGCAGACCTCGGAGTCCTCCAGCGCCATGGCGTCGCAGGCGTGGGCGTCGGTGCTGATCGCATCCATGCCCAGGATCTCGCCGGTCATCTGGAAGCCGGTGACCTGTTCGCGGCCGTCTTCATGCAGGATGAAGGTCTTGAAGAATCCGCGCCGCACCGCATACAGCGAGTTGAAGCTGTCGCCGGCGCGGTAGAGCGAATCGCCACGACGGTAGGTGCGCCGTGTGCTGATCAGACGATCCAGCGTGGCGATCTCGTCCTGGTCCAGCCCGACGGGCAGGCACAACTCGCGCATCGAGCAATTGCCGCAGACGCCACGCAAGGCGGCGAGATTCAGGGCGGTGGTTGGTTGAATTCCATGCATGGCTGAGGATTCTACCCAAAGTTTGCCTAAATATCGTGTGACAGCCGCCGTTAAGAACTCCACAACACGGAAACCTGATGCCAATTGGGCACACAGTCGGGGAGAACTCGGTGATGGGACGACTTGATCTGCGCAAGGCGATGCTGCTGGTGGCCCTCACGGCCATCGTTTTGCAGGCACTGGCATATTGGTTCGCCGGAAGCCTCATCGGCCCCGGAATTGGCGGATTCCTGCTCGGCCTCGCGGCTGGCGCCGTGCCGGCGCTTGCGTTTGCAAGGTATGTCGGCCGGCACTACGGCTCGCGCGCCGAGGTGATCGTCAATGCATTGCACGCCATGGCCGAGGGCGATCTGGCGCACAAGTTCAGTCTGCCAGGGCGCGACGAATTTGCATGGCTTGCCTATGAATACGATACAACCCGGAAGAAGATCAAGGGGCTGGTCAGTGCGATTTCCGACGGCGCCGCCGAGGTGGGAGGCCTCGCAGCGGAGCTGAGCGCGATTGCAGCCGGCATCCTGCAGACGGCGAGCCGCCAGAGTGCTGCCTCGGAGCAGATCGCGAGCAGCGTCGGCCAGGCCTCGGCACGCGTCGACGATGTCGCCACCAGCGCGAGTCAGGCGCACACGATCGCAGCAGATGCCGGCAAAGCGGCCCAGGAGGGCCGCGGCAATATCGACACCATGATGAGTGAGATCAAGGCCAGTGCCGCCACGGTCGGCGAGGCCTCGACAGCCATTCAGGAACTCGGACGCCAGTCCGAGAGCATCAGCTCCATCGTCAAGGTGATCAAGGAGATTGCCGACCAGACCAACCTGCTGGCCCTGAATGCGGCCATCGAAGCGGCACGTGCCGGCGAGCAGGGGCGCGGCTTTGCCGTGGTGGCGGATGAAGTGCGCAAACTGGCCGAGCGCACGGCTCAGGCGACCCGGGACATCACCCTCAAGATCGAAGCCACCCGCCTGGATACGCAGCGCGCGGTCGAGGGCATGGCGCGTTGCGTGCAACGGGTGGAGCAGGGGGTGCTGCTGGCCGGCGCGGCAGACCAGAGCGTTGCGCGGCTGGATGCCAGCGCGCAGCTGACCTTGCAGGAGGTTTCCGACATCGCCGCTGCCATCGAAGCCCAGCGTGCGTCCACGGCATGCATCGGCGGTCATGTCGACGCCATCGCTGCGCTGGCGCGCGAGAACACGGCTGCCACCCAGGGCGTGGAGCGCGACGTGCAGCGCCTCAATGACCTCGCGCTGCGCCTGAACGGCCAGGTGCAGGCCTTCCGCCTGCGCTGAGCAGGCGCGCCCTAGCTTTCCGGCAAGGCGGCGTGCGCCGCCAGCCACACCGTTGCTTCGGCATCGCTCGGCGCGCGCCAGTCGCCGCGCGGTGACAGCGATCCGCCCGAGCCGACCTTGGGGGCATTGGCGATACAGCTGCGCTTGAACTGGCTGCCGACAAAGAAGCGCCGCAGGAAGGTTCCGAGGCAGGCGCGCACTTCGGCAAAGCTGTATTCCCCGTTTTCCTGTTCCGCCTGCCCCGGCGCATCGTCGCGCCCGGCCGGCCCGGGGCGGCACCAGGACTGCGCCGCCAGGAAGGCGAGCTTGGCCGGCGCATAGCCGTGGCGCAGCAGACCGTAGAGGAAGAAATCGTGCAGGGCATAGGGGCCCAGCACGTCCTCGGTGGACTGCGCCGGTTGATCATCGCTGTCGCCGGGCACCAGTTCGGGGCTGATTTCGGTCGCCACCACATCGATCAGCGCTGTGCTGAAGTCGGGATTCCAGATGCCGCTGTCGGCCGACCACTCGATCAGGTGGCGCACCAGGGTCTTGGGCACGCTGGCATTGACGTGATAATGCGCCATATGGTCGCCCACACCGTAGGTGGACCAGCCCAGCGCCAGTTCGCTCAGGTCGCTGGTGCCCACCACCAGGGCGCCGTGCTGGTTGGCGAGGCGGAACAGCAGGCTGGTGCGTGCGCCGGCCTGGACGTTCTCGAACGTCACGTCGTAGCGCTTCTCGCCCTTGGCATACGGGTGGGCGATGTCGCGCAGCATCTGCAGGCAGGCCGGTCGGATATCGATTTCCGATGCGGAACAGCCCAGGGCGCGCATCAGCCGCCAGGCCTGGTCGCGCGTGCGCGTGCTGGTGGCAAAGCCCGGCAGCGTGTAGGCCAGCAGGTGTTCGCGGTCGAGACCCAGGCGCTGCAGTGCCAGTGTTGCCACGATCAGCCCCAGGGTGGAATCGAGGCCCCCCGAGACGCCCAGCACCAGACGCCGCAGGCCCGAAGCCTCCAGCCGGCGCGCCAGTCCCTGCACCTGGATCGCGAGCACTTCGCGGCAGCGTTCCTCGCGCTCGGCCAGCAGCGACGGCACGTAGGGATAACGCGAGCGTGGCCGCAGCAGGTCGAGCCGGCCAAGGACCGGCGCGTGCAGCGTGACCCCGACCGTGCGATAGGCGGGGTTTGCCGCCACCGCCTGGGCGTTCTCGGCAAAGGTGTTCTGGCGCATGCGCTCCTGCGACAGCTTGCCGATGTCGAGATCCGCCAGCAGCAACTGTCCGCCCGGTGCGTAGCGCTCGGATTCGGCCAGGCAGCTGCCGTTTTCGCAGATCAGGGCGTGACCGTCCCAGGCCAGATCGGTGGTCGATTCGCCGAATCCGGCCGCGCTGAACAGGTAGGCAGCCAGACAGCGCGCTGACTGCTGTGCCACCAGGTCGCGGCGGTAGCCGGCCTTGCCCAGGCTGGCCGGCGATGCCGACAGGTTGACCAGCACCTGTGCACCGCGCAAGGCGGCCAGCGAGGACGGTGGCACCGGCACCCACAAGTCCTCGCACAGTTCGACAGCAAAGGTGAAACGCGCGTCGCCATCGCAGCGGAACAGCAGGTCGGTGCCCCAGGGCAGCACGCCCCAGGGTTCCAGCGGCAGTTCGCCCGTCGCTGCCGCGCGCGCGGGCGTGAACTGGCGTGCCTCATAGAACTCGCGGTAGTTGGGGAGGTAGGATTTGGGGACCAGGCCCAGCACCCGACCCTGGTGGACCACAGCGGCCACGTTGTAGAGCTGGTCGTCGCGCCGCAGGGGCAGGCCGACGATGGCGACCGCATCGATGGCGCTGCTGGCTTCGACCACGGTCTGCAGCGCCTGCAGTGCCGCATCCAGCAGCACCTCCTGATGGAACAGGTCCTCGCAGCTGTAGCCGGTCAGTCCAAGTTCGGGAAATACCACCAGGCAGGCCCCCTGGGAACGCGCATCCTGCAGCAGACGCACCGTCTCGGCGGCGTTGGCGGCGGGATCGGCCAGATGTACCCGCGGAACCGCGACGGCGGCACGGATCAGGTCGTGACAGTAGAGATTGTGGAAGGCGATATCGGACGGCATTGGCAGGGCTGGAGGCTGAACCTCAGCCGAGTCTGCATCAGCGGCAGCGGCGTGGCAAACCCGGTCGCTGCCGGTTCCTCAATGGCACAGATCGACCTGCAGGCCCATGCGCCGCGCCGCGAGCACCGCCTGAACGCGCGTGTTGACGTTGAGGGCACGCAGCACGGCCGTGGTATGGGTCTTCACGGTGCCGGTGCACAGACCCAGTTCGCGTGCGATGCCCTTGGCCGACTTGCCCTGCAGCAGCAGCAGCAGCACGCGCGATTGCTTGGGCGTGAGACCGAGATCGGCGGGGGTCGGATTGTTGCCATTGGCCAAGTGCGGCGTGCGGATCTCGACGTGGACCGGGATGTCGTCACCCAGCGCGGCATTCCAGCCCGGCGCGGTCAGGCAGACGGCGTTGGACTGCGCGATCTGCAAGGCCGACATCAGGTCGTCGGCAGAGGCCGACTTCAGCACGCACAGGCGCGCGCCCAGCGCCAGCGCACGGCGGATTTCAGGCTGGTCACGGTCCTCGGCCAGACCCACCAGGGGAATCCCGGTGTAGGTGGCGGTGAGCTGCTCGAGACCTTGACGCAGGCTTACGTCGGGATGCGACAGGTCGACCAGCAGCAGCACCGGCGGCTTGCCCAGCCGGCGGTTGGCCACTGCGCGCTGCGCCGTATCGACAAACTGCAGTTCCGAGCGCGGCAGACGGGCCTGGAGCAGCAGTCCGATGCCCTCGCGGAACAAGGTGGGTTCTGAGACGACTAGGATCACCATGGGTGCCTCCGTCGGTCGACATTCGCTCGGGTGGCTCTGCGCTTCTTGTGCTGCTGTACCTGCGACCCCTTGAGTTTTCCAAAGCCCGAGCCGGTCCGTCAACTCCCCATTCGTGGACGTGCACGTGTCAGGGCTTTTCTGCGAGCTGCCAGCCGCCTCCCAGGGCCTTGATCAGTTGCACATGGGCCGCCGCTCTGCGCCCTTCCAGCGCAATCACGGCCGACTGCGAACTCAGCAACGCGGCCTCGGCTGTGATCACGTTGAGGTAGTCGACCGTGCCAGCCTGGTACTGCCGGGTCACGATGTCCAGCGTGATGCCCGCCGAGGCGGCGGCCGCCTGCTGGCGCTGCTGCTCCTCGTCGAGCCACTGCAGGGTGGCCAGATTGTCCTCCACGGCCTGGAAGCTCTCCAGCACCACTTCGCGATAGTTGGCCGTGGCCTGATCGACGACGGCCACGGCCTGATTCTCGGCATCGACGTGCGCGCCGGCGTCAAACAGATACTGGGTCAGTTGCGGGCCGATCGACCAGAAGGACTTGGGCAGGCTGAGCCAGTTCGCCAGCGAGCGGCTTTCGAAGCCGGTGCTGGCATTGAGGTTCAGCACCGGAAAGAAGGCCGCGCGCGTGGTGACCAGCTTGGCAGCGGCAGCATCGACCTGACGTTCGGCGTTGGCGATGTCGGGGCGGCGCTCCAGCAGCGTGGAGGGCAGGGCGATCGGCAGCGCCGGCCACGCGGGCGCCTGCCAGGCGAGCGCTGCGATGCTGAATTCCGAAGGCGAACGGCCGAGCAGGATCGCGATGGCGTGTTCCAGCGTGGCGCGCGTGATGCGCGCGTCGGCCAGCTGGGCCAGCACGCCCTGCAGTTGGGTGTCGGCCTGGGTGACGTCGGCGCGCGTCGCCACGCCGCCTTGCTGGCGCACTCGCGTGATGTCGAGCGAGCGGCGGTAGGAGGCGGCCGTGGCGTCGAGCAGCTGGATGCTGGCATCGCTGGTGCGCAACTGAAAGTAGTCGACGGCCAGCTGCGCCTGCAGGCTGAGCAGCATGGCGTCACGCGCGTCGAGGCTGGCTTCGGCGCTGGCCTCGGCCGAACTGACGTTGGCGTGGATGGCGCCCCACAGATCGGGCTCCCAGCTCACCTGTCCGGTGAGCGTATAGAGATTGCTCGCCGGCTGGCTGGCGGCGAGGCCGCCGCCGTTGGTCAGGATCGGCTGTTGCGAGCGCGCGGCGCCGGCATTCAGGGTGGCACCCGGATACAGGCTGGCGCGTGCCGTGCCGACGGCGGCGAGTGCCTGGCGGTACTGGGCGTCGGCCTGCGCCAGGGTCTGGTTGGCCGGCGCCACCGCCTGCTCGAGTTCGTCGAGCAGGGCATCGCCATAAGCCCGCCACCAGTCTGGCGGCAGCCTGGCCGTGCCCGGCTGGGCCAGCTTGAAGCCCTCGGGCACGTGCCATGCCGGCGCCACGCCGAGTGGCGTCGGGCGCTGGAGCACCGGCGCACCGGCGCAGGCAGCGAGCAGCAACACGAGGGTGACGGGTAGCAGCTTCATGTCCGGTTCCTGCGCAGTCGGTCCAGGTAGAGATAGACCACGGGGGTGGTGTACAGGGTCAGCAACTGGCTGACCAGCAGGCCGCCGACGATCGATATGCCAAGCGGCTGACGCAGCTCGGCGCCTTCGCCGAAGCCGACGGCCAGGGGAACCGCGCCCAGCATGGCGGCAGCGGTGGTCATCATGATGGGCCGGAAGCGCAGGATGCAGGCCTCGCGGATGGCCTCGAAGGCGCTGCCCTGATGCTCGCGCTGCCAGGACAGTGCGAAGTCGATCATGATGATGGCGTTCTTCTTGACGATGCCGATCAGCAGGATCACCCCGATCAGCGCGATCAGGTTGAACTCGACGTGGCTGGCCAGCAGTGCCAGCAGGGCGCCGACGCCGGCGGAGGGCAGGGTCGACAGGATGGTGACGGGGTGGATCAGGCTCTCGTACAGGATGCCGAGCACGATGTAGATCGCGAGCAGCGCGCACACCAGCAGCAGCGGCTGGTTGGCCAGTGAATCCTGGAATACCTTGGCTGTGCCCTGGAAGCCGCCGATGATGGTGGCAGGCACGCCGAGCCGGTTCATCACGCCGTCGATCGCCTTGGTAGCCTCGCCCAGTGCCACGCCGGGCGCAAGGTTGAAGCTGAAGGTGGTGGCGGCGAACTGGCCCTGGTGGTTGACGGTGAGCGCACTCGCAGAGACGCTGCGTGTCGCGATCGCGCGCAGCGGCACGGACAGGCCGGCGGCCGTCACGATGTAGGTGTCGTCCAGGCTGCGCTGGCTCTGCAACTGGTCCGGACTGCTGCCCAGCACCACCTGGTACTGGTTGAGGGTGTTGTAGATCACCGAGATCTGGCGCTGACCGTAGGAGTCACCCAGCACGGCGTCGATCATGGCCGGCGTGATGCCGAGCCGGCTGGCACTGTCGCGGTCGATGTGCAGCGAATTGCTGAGTCCGCGATCCTGCTGGTCGGCGCTGACATCGGCCAGACGCCGGTCCTGCTGCAGGTCGGCGAGGATGCGCGGCGCCCACTGCTTGAGCTGGTCCAGATCCTCGCCCTGCAGGGTGTACTGGTACTGCGCGTTGCCCGGCCGCCCGCCGACACGCAGGTCCTGCACCGACTGCAGGTAGATGCTGGCGCCGGGAACCATGGCCAGTGGCTTGCGCAGCCGATTGATCACCGCGTCGGCGTTGAGCTTGCGCTGGCGCTGCTCACGCAGCGCGACGAAGACCGTGGCCCCGTTGCGCTGACCGCCGCCCGTGAAGCCGATCACGTTCTCCACGGCCGGATCCTTGCCGATGATGGCAATGTAGCGCGCCAGCTTCTCGCGCATGGCCTGGAAAGAGATGCTCTGGTCGGCCTGCACCTGGCCGATCAGGCGGCCGGTGTCCTGTTGCGGGAAGAAGCCCTTGGGCACAATGGTGTAGAGCCAGATGTTGAGACTGACCGTGGCGAGCAGACCGACCAGGACCAGGCGCCGGTGCCGCAGGGCCCATTCGAGGCTGTGCGCATAGCCGCGCAGCAGCCAGCCGAACGCGCCACCCGTCCTGGCCAGCACCATGGCGGCACCGTGTTCGGTTTCGACCGGGCCGGCCGGCCGGCGCAGCAGGCGGCCGCAGATCATCGGGGTGGTGGTGAGCGAGACCAGCAGCGATACCAGGATGGCGGCCGAAAGCACCACGGCGAATTCGCGGAACAGTCGGCCGACCAGTCCGCCCATGGCCAGGATCGGCAGGAACACGGCAATCAGCGACAGGCTGATCGACAGCACCGTGAAACCGACCTCACGCGCACCGCGCAGGGCCGCCTGGACAGGCGTCTGCCCGCCTTCGATGTGGCGCTGGATGTTCTCCAGCACGACGATGGCGTCGTCGACCACGAAGCCGGTGGCCACCGTCAGGGCCATCAGCGACAGGTTGTCGAGGCTGTAGTGGAGCAGGTACATCACCGCGAACGTGCCGATCAGGCTGGCCGGCACGACCACCATCGGCACCAGCGTGGCGCGCAGGCTGCGCAGGAACAGGAACACCACGCCGATGACCAGCACCGTCGAGATCACCAGCGTGCGTTCGACGTCGCGCAGCGAGGCACGGATGGTCGGTGTGCGGTCGATCACGATCGACAGCGTGGCAGCGGGCGGGATCTCGGCGCGCAGCACCGGCATCAACGCGGTGACGCGATCGACCGTGGAAATGATGTTGGCGCCCGGTTGGCGCGAGATGATCAGCAGCACCGCGTCCTTGCCGTTGAACAGGCCGGCATTGCGGATGTCCTGCACCGAATCGCTGATGGTGCCGACGTCCTGCAGACGCACCGGGGCGCCGTTGCGCCACGCCACGATCATCGGCCGGTAGTCGCGTGCGCGCATTGCCTGGTCATTGGCCTGGATCTGCCAGCGCCGGTCGCCCTCCTCGAGGACGCCCTTGGGCCGGTTGACGTTGCCCTGGACGACGGTGGCGCGCACCGCCTCCATCGACAGTCCCATGCGCGCGAGTGCCTGCGGATTGACATCGACGCGCACGGCCGGCAGTGAACTGCCGCCCACCTGCACCTGCCCGACGCCGTCGATCTGCGACAGCTTCTGCGCGAGGATGGTGGAGGCGGCATCGTAGAGCTGGCCCTGGCTCAGCGAACCCGAGGTCAGCGCCATGACCATGATCGGCGCATCGGCCGGATTGAACTTGTGGTAGCTGGGATTGCTGGGCAGGCCGGTGGGCAGCAGTGTGCGCGCCGCGTTGATCGCCGCCTGCACGTCGCGCGCGGCGCCGTCGATGTTGCGCGCCAGGTCGAACTGCGCATTGATGCGCGTGTTGCCGAGCGTGCTCTGCGAGGTCATCTCGTTGATGCCGGCGATACGCCCGAGCGCCCTTTCGAGCGGGGTCGCCACGGTCGCAGCCATGTTCTCCGGATTGGCGCCGGGCAGCGAGGCGGCCACCGAGATCACCGGGAAATCCACCTGCGGCAGCGGCGACACCGGCAACAGGAAGAAGGCGACCAGACCGACCAGGAAGATGCCCAGGGTGAGCAGGGTGGTCGCCACCGGGCGCAGAATGAACGGTCGGGACAGGTTCACGACGGTCTCAGGCGGCGTCGGCTTCGGCATTGGCGGGTGGCCTCTCGGCCATTCCGAGCCACCGCGCGATGGCATCGAAAGCCAGGTAGATCACCGGGGTGGTGAACAGGGTCAGCACCTGGCTCACCAGCAGGCCGCCGACCATGGTGATGCCCAGCGGGCGGCGCAGCTCGGCGCCCACGCCGTGGCTCAGCATCAGCGGGATGGCGGCAAACAGCGCGGCACAGGTGGTCATCAGGATCGGCCGGAAACGCAGCAGGCAGGCGCTGCGGATCGCTTCGAGCGGCGTCATGCCGCGCCGGCGCTGGGCGTCGAGCGCGAAGTCGATCATCATGATGGCGTTCTTCTTGACGATGCCGATCAGCAGGATGATGCCGATCACGGCGAGGATGCCGAGATCGCTGCGGCTCACCTTGAGCGCCAGCAGCGCACCCACGGCGGCCGAGGGCAGCGTGGACAGGATGGTCACCGGATGGATGTAGCTCTCGTAGAGCACGCCGAGCACGATGTACATGGTCACCACGGCTGCCAGCACCAGCAGCAGGGTATTGGACAGCGAGGCCTGGTAGGCCAGCGCGGCGCCCTGGAAATCGCTCTGCAGCGAAACCGGCAGTGCCAGCCCGGAGCGTGCGCGCTCGATCGCCGCGACGGCGTCACCGAGGGCCACGCCCGGCGCGAGGTTGAAGCTCACGGTGGCGGCCGGGAACTGGCCCAGGTGGTTCACCACCAGGGCCCCGCTGCTCTCGCTGATGCGTGCCACGCTGTCCAGCCTGACCTGGGTGCCGCTGGCGGTGGGCACATAGAGCGAGGCCAGCGCCGCCATGCCTTGCTGGAAATCCGGGCCCGCCTCCTGGATCACGCGGTACTGGTTGGTCTGGGTGAAGATGGTGGACACCAGGCGTTGGCCGAAGGCATCGTAGATGGCATTGTCGATGGCCGCCGCGCTGATGCCGAGCCGGCCGGCGGTATCGCGATCGATGCTCACGTAGGCCTGCAGCCCCTCGTTCTGCAGGTCGCTGCCGACATCGGCCAGTTCAGGCAACTGCCGCAGCCGCTCGACCAGTCGCGGCACCGAAGTGGCGAGTTCGGTGGCATCGGGATCTTCCAGCGTGAGCTGGTACTGCGAGCGGGTGGCACGGTCTTCGACCGACAGGTCCTGCACCGGCTGAAGATAGGCGTGGATGCCGGCGACGCCGTCCATCCTGGCCTGCAGGCGCCGGATCAAAGCGGAGATGCTGATGCCCGGACGCTGGTCGAGCGGCTTCAGGCTGATCGACATGCGTCCGGTGTTGAGCGTGGCATTGACACCGTCGATACCGACCGTCGAGGACACCCGCGCCACGGCGGGATCCTCCAGCAACGCGGCGGCCAGCGCCTGCTGGCGCTGGCTCATGGCCTGGAAGGAGATGCTTTGCGGGGCCTCGGTGACGCCGGAGAGCAGGCCGGTGTCCTGTACCGGGAAGAATCCCTTGGGGACTGACAGGTACAGTGCCACGGTAAGGGCGAAGCTGGCGGCGGCGATCAGCAGGGTCACCGAGCGGAACTGCAGCGCGCGGTCCAGGATGCGTGCGTACAGGCGGATGGTGGTCTGCATCAGGCGGCCGCCCAGCGGTTCGTTGCCTTCCTCGGCCGGCTCCACGCCGCCGGTAGCTGCTTCGCCCTTGCCTTTGCCATGGCGCGGCCGGGCGTGCAGCAAATGTGCGCACATCATCGGCGTCAGGGTCAGCGAGATGGCCGCCGAGATCAGGATCGCCACCGCCAGCGTGGCGGCAAATTCGCGGAACAGGCGTCCCACCACATCGCCCATGAACAGCAGGGGAATGAGCACCGCGATCAGCGAGAAGGTCAGCGAGATGATCGTGAAGCCGATCTGTGCGGAGCCGCGCAGGGCCGCCTGCAGCGGACGCTCCCCGGCCTCGAGATAGCGGCTGATGTTCTCGATCATCACGATGGCATCATCGACCACGAAGCCCGTCGCAATGGTCAGCGCCATCAGCGTGAGGTTGTTGATGCTGTAGCCCGCCAGGTACATCACCCCCAGCGTGCCGATCAGGGACAGCGGCACCGTCACGCCGGGGATCATCGTGGCACGCAGGTCGGCCAGGAAGATGTAGATCACCAGCACCACCAGCGCGACCGCCAGCGCCAGTTCGTAGGCGACATCGGTGACCGAGGCCCGGATGGTGACCGTGCGATCGCTGAGCGGCGTGATGTGCAGATCACCCGGCAGCGTTGCCTGCAAACCGGGCAACAGCGTCTTGATGCGGTCGGCCACGGCGATCACGTTGGCACCGGGCTGGCGCTGCACATCGACGATCACCGCCGCGTGACGGCCGTCCCAGGCGGCCAGCCGGCTGTTCTCGGCGCCGTCGACCACCTGGGCGACGTCGCCCAGGCGCACTGCGGCGCCGTTGCGCCAGGCCACGATCACGTCGGCGTACTCGGCAGCCGACTTGATCTGGTCATTGGCATCGATGGTGGACGCGCGCTGGGGGCCGTCGAAGCTGCCTTTGGCGCTGTTGACGTTGGCATTGCCGATGGCCGTGCGCACGTCCTCCAGGCCCAGGCCGAGGGTGGCCAGCGCGGGCAGATTGACCTGCACGCGCACGGCCGGACGCTGCCCGCCGGCGATGCTCACCAGGCCGACGCCGGAGACCTGCGACAGCTTCTGTGCGATGCGCGTGTCGACCAGATCGTAGATGCGCGGCAGCGGCAGCGTGTCCGAGGTGATCGAGAAGCTCAGGATCGGCGCGTCGGCAGGATTGACCTTGCTGTACACCGGCGGCAGCGGCAGGTCGGCGGGCAGCAGGCTGGTGGCGGCGTTGATGGCGGCCTGCACCTCCTGTTCGGCAACGTCCAGGCTGGTGAGCAGCGAGAACTGCAGCGTGACCACCGAAGCACCGCCGGAACTGGTGGACAGCATCTGCTTCAGCCCCGGCATCTGGCCGAACTGGCGCTCCAGCGGGGCGGTGATCGACGAGGTGGTGACGTCCGGACTGGCGCCGGGATACAGCGTGGTCACCTGGATGGTCGGATAGTCGACCTCGGGCAGTGCCGACAGCGGCAGGAAGTTCAGTGCCACCAGCCCGCTCAGCAGCAGCGCCACCATCAGCAGCGCGGTGCCGACCGGCCGCAGGATGAACGGCGCCGATGGGTTCAACGCGATCCCCGTGCCGCCTTGCCGGGCGCGGGGGCGGCGCCGCCGCCGGCAGCGTCGGCGACCTCGACGGCGAGGCCTTCGCGCAGCTTGTCGATGCCGTCGATGACCACCTGTTCGCCGTCGGCGAGCCCGGCATCGATCACCATGTCGCCGCGGTTCACCGGCCCCGTGGTGACCGGCCGCACGGTCACGGTATGGTCGACTTTCAAGACGTAGACATAGGTGCCCTGGGCACCGCGCTGCAGCGCGGCCGTCGGCGCGATCACGACGCCGGTGCGCGTGTCGAGCAGCACGCGCAGGTTCACGAACTGGTTGGGATAGAGCGCGCCGCTGCGATTGCTGAAGCGCGCGCGCAGCTTGATCGCTCCCGTGGTGGTGTCGATCTGATTGTCGACGCTCGCCAGGCTGCCGTCGGCCAGCACGCGCGCGCCGCTGCGATCGAGTGCCTGCACCGCGATCGCCTGATGGCTGCGCAGGCGCTGCTGCAACTGCGGCAGCTGGTCCTGCGGCAGGCTGAACAGCACGCTGATCGGGTCCATCTGGGCCACGACCACCAGGCCAGTGGTGTCGGCGGCATGCACGATGTTGCCGGGATCCACCTGGCGCAGGCCGACCTGTCCGGCGAGCGGCGATTCGATGCGGCAGAACTCCAGATTGAGGCGTGCGCTGTCAATGGCCGCCTGGTCGGTACGCACGGCGGCTTGGTATTGCGCCACCAGCGAGATCTGGGTGTCGAGTTGCTGGCGTGGCACCGCATCATGGTCTGCCAGGTCGTGATAGCGGCTCAGGTCGACGCGCGCATTGTCGAGCAGGGCGCGGTCGCGCGCCTGCTGCGCCAACGCCTGGTCGAGGATCACCTGGTAGGGACGGGGATCGATTTCCGCCAGCAGATCGCCGCTTCTGACCTGCTGGCCTTCATGGAACAGCACGCGCATCAGTTGGCCGTCGACGCGGCTGTGGATGGTCACGTTGGCGAGCGGTGTCACGGTCCCCAGGGCGTCGGACCAGATGTCGAGCGCGCCACGCCGGGTCCGCGCGACCACCACGCTGGGTGCGCCGCCGCGCCCGGATTTGCGCGCGGCGTTGCCGTTGGCGGACGGGCTGGCGCCAGCCGTGCCGGAGGGGGCAGGCTTCGCCTGAGTGGCGGTGCCGCCGGCTTCGGCGGCCGCTGTGCGATGGGTCCACCACCATCCGGTGCCGGCTGCAGCGGCGATCAGCGTGACGGCCAGGACAAGGATGCGGCCGTGACCGCTGCGGGAAGGCGGGGCGACGGCGTCGTTGGCGAGCTTGCTCAATGAAGGGAATCTCTGGATGGGAAGACGCGGACGTCCAGGGCGAGCAACGACGCGCAGCGGATCATGCCATCGTGCGCACTCACAACGCTGTGCTGCCCCTGGCCGATTTGTAACAAAGCTTGCCGCAGTGCGGCAACGGCAGCGTCAGCGGCGCAGGCCGAGGTCCTGGCCCAGCGCGACGCCCGGCAGGTGGAAGGGGACCGGGCCTTCGGGCTCCGCGTGGATGAACTGGTTGGCATAGGGGTCCCCGGATTTCGCAAGCTCGTCCGGCGTGCCGTGCGCCACCACGCTGCCGTCGGCGATCAGGTAGATGTAGTCGGCTACCTTGAGCGATTCGGTGACGTCGTAGGTGACCACGATCGACGTCGTGCCGAGGGCATCATTGAGGCGACGGATCAGCCGCGCGACGGCATTGAGCGAGATCGGGTCGAGTCCGGCGAAGGGCTCGTCATACATGGTGAGCAGGGGGTCCATCGCAATGGCGCGTGCCAGCGCGACGCGCCGTGCCATGCCGCCGGACAGCTCGCCCGGCATCAACCCGGCTGCGCCACGCAGCCCGACCGATTCGAGCTTCATTGCCGCCAGTGCCTGGATCAGCCGGTTGTCGAGCCGGGTATGTTCGCGCAGTGCAAAGGCCACGTTCTCGGCAACGCTGAGGTCGCTGAACAGCCCGCCGGCCTGGAACATCATGCCCATGTCACGGCGCAGCCGGTACAGACCGTCGGTGTCCTGGGCATGCACATCGGCGCCCTTGAAGCGCACGGTGCCGCGATCGGGGCGCAGCTGGCCGCCGATCAGGCGCAACAGCGTGGACTTGCCGCTGCCGCTGGTGCCGAGGATGCCGATCACCTTGCCGCGCGGCACCACCAGGTCGAGTCCGCGCAGCACCTGGCGTTCGCCATAGGCAAAATGCAGACCCTCGATCTCGACCAGATTTTCCATGTTTCGCGCTCTGCGCAGTCCCCGTGGCGGCAATTCCCCGATGGTAGGCGGGCAGTCGCCGCGCTGGCAAGCGGCCCCGGCCGCAGCGATGAGGTTCGTCACGGTGCTGATGTACACTATCCGGTTATGTCTGCCGTATTGTGGGTGTCGGGCTTCTGATGGAACAAACTCCTGTGCTGGCGAGCGGCCCTCCCTTTCCGGATGGAGGGGAAGGACGTGAGGAGCTGGTGCGTGCCGGGATCGCCGCGCTGGATCCGGCCCACCGCGAAGTTCTCCAGGTTTGCGCGCTGGCGTGGCTGCCGACCACCCGCGCGCAGGTGCAGGAGTGCCTCGACAGTGCGGGTTCGCTGGCCGGCGACGGCAGGCCCTGGATGGTCGAGACCCTGGCCGGTGCGCTCGACATGCTGCTCGCTGCCGGCCTGCTCGGATTGCATGGCCAGCGCCTGAGTTGCCCGCCCGGCGTCACCGAACCTGCGGCGCGCAGCGTGGCCGGTTCGGCACGTTGCATGCGGTTGATCGATGCCGTGCGCAAGGTGTTCCGCGTGGCGGACCACCGCTACGGACACTTCGTGCGCAGTTTCAACGAGGGCATCCGCGATCTGCGGCTGTGCCTGTATGCCGGCCAGTACCCCGATTTCCAGCGCCAGATCCAGGCCCTGCAGGGCTATTTCAGCAGCGAGTGGAAAGCGCGCCACCCCTATCTGACCCTGTTCGATGCGCCCTTCGATGCCGACTGGCACGATCGCCTGCCGGCCGATCTGGCGGCACAGGCTGCGGCCACCGTGCTGGCGGTGCGCGCAAGCCGCCTCGAGGCGGCGCCGGAAGCGCTGGCCTGGCTGATCAACAAGGGGCGCAGCGTGCCGCCCGAGCAGCTGTCGTGGTATGCCACCGTGATCGCCGAACACCTGGTGCTGCTGGGGCGCCTGGATGAGGCCGAGGACTGGGTGATGCGCCAGCGCGGCGGCACGCTGCGGGGACTGGTGTGCCTGTTGCGCGGTGATCACGCCGGCGCGCTGGCGGCCTTCGACGTCGCAACTGCCGAGATCCGCAAGGCGCCAGCGGGCCGCCGGACGCCGCCGGGCGGGTTGGCCGGTGTCGCGGGTGTGGTCGCGCTGATCGGCTCGGGACAGGCCGCCAGACTGGAACAGGCGACCCAGCAGATCGCGCTGGTGATGCGCAGCGGATCGCCCTGGTTGCCGGTCTATGCGGCACTGGGCTATGCCGCCCGTGCTGCCCTGGCGGTGACCGAAACGCCGGATGCCCCGACTGCCGAGCTCGAGCCCGCCGAACGCGATCCGCTGGCCAGCCTGTTCCTGGCACTGTGTGCCTGGTGGCTGGACCCGGAACGTCTGGAGCTGCATGTCGAACGCCTGCAGCGCCTGCTGGAACGCGCGCGTGCCGGCGGCTACCGCTGGATCGCTGCCGAGTGCAGCGACCTGCTGGGCCGCCTGGGCCAGCAGGTGGACGACGGGGGAACGCGCTCGCTGCATGCCGAACTCGGCACCCAGCCGCTGGCCGATGCGATTCGCCGGCAGTCGACCTGGGAACGTGGCCTGGGCGCTCTGGCCAAGCTGGCCAGTGAACTGGCGGTGCCGGCACCCAAGCTGATGAACGCGCGGCTGGTGTGGCTGGTCAGCCACGACCCGGTGGCGCTCACCTGCGTGCTCGAACCGCGCGAGCAGAAGCGCGATGCCGGCGGGCACTGGACGCGCGGCCGCCAGTTGTCGCTGCGGCGTGCCCTGTCGGGAACCGACCTCGAGTTTCTCACCGAGCAGGATCGCGCGGCGCTGGCCTTCATCCGCCAACAGCGCAGCCGGCATGCCAGTACGCTGCAGCTGGATGTGCCGGGCGCCCTGGCTGCGCTGGTCGGGCATCCGCTGCTGTTCTGGAGCCAGCAGCCGGAACGTGCGCTGGAACTGGTGCGCGGAGAACCCGAACTGGTGGTGCGCCAGCTGGGCGCCGACCTGTGTGTCGAACTGGTCCCGGCCGTCGCGCCGGCCGGCGCCTGCATGGTGATGCGCGACGCGCCCGACCGCCTGCGCCTGGTCGAGGTGCGCAGCGAACACCACCGTCTGGCGCGCATCCTGGGGAGCGACGGACTGCATCTGCCGGGAACGGCCCAGGCGCGTCTGGTGGAGCTGCTGGCGACGCTGCGGGTGCGCGTGCCGGTGGTGTCCGAACTGCCGCTGGAGGGCGTGCGCGGCCGGCCGGCGACGCGCGTGCTGCACGCGCTGCTGGCACCGCATGCGCATGGCTTGAGCCTGCAGCTGGCAAGTTTTCCGGTAGGGGATGACGAGATCATGTTCACGCCGGGGGAAGGCCCCGGCGGCCTGCACTTGCGTGAAGGTGGCGCCGACGTCAAGGTGCTGCGCGATCTGGCGTGGGAACGTGCCGAGGCCGACCGGCTGATCGAGAGCTGCCGGAATTTCCTGGTGCCAGGCGAGATCCCGGGCTGCGGCGTCAGTCGCAACCCGGTGGCGGCCTGCGAGGTGCTGGAGTGCCTGCATCGGCATGGCGACAGCATCCGCCTGCGCTGGCCTGCCGGCGCCGCGATCCGGCTCGCGGGCGAGCGCGGGCTGGAGTCGCTCACCACGCGTCTGCGTGCGGGCGAGAACTGGCTCACCATGGAAGGCGGCATCAGCATCGACCAGGAACAGGTGGTGGACCTGCAGGCACTGCTCAAGGCGGCCTTCCAGGGCGAGCGCTTCGTCGCGCTCGGCGAGGGACGCTACCTGCGTCTCAACGATGCGCTGCGCGCGCGCGCCGCCGAACTGGCAGCGCTGGGCGAATGGGACGCGGGCGGGCTGCGCGTGCATCCGCTGGCGGCGCCACGCCTGAACGAACTGCTCGACGACATCGGCGCGGTCACTGCCGACCGCCAGTGGAGCCAGCTGCTGGCGCGCCAGGCGCATGCCCTGAACTGCGAATATCCGGTACCGGCGGGACTGTGCGCGGAACTGCGCGACTACCAGCTGGTGGGCTATCGCTGGCTGGCGCGCCTGGCCGAAATGGGTGCCGGTGCCTGCCTGGCCGACGACATGGGCCTGGGCAAGACGCTGCAGGTGCTGACACTGCTGTTGCATCGTGCCGCGCAGGGACCGGCGCTGGTGGTGGCGCCCACCTCGGTGGCCGGCAACTGGGTGGCCGAGGCGCGGCGCTTTGCACCGGGGCTGCGCATCAGCTGGATCGGACCGGGCCAGCGCGAGAACCCTTCACCCGCCTGGACCGCCGGCGATCTGGTCATCACCAGCTACACGCTGTTCCAGCAGGACGCCCTGGGCATCGCCTCCTTTCCGTGGCGCACGGCTGTGCTGGATGAGGCACAGGCGATCAAGAACACCGGAACCAAGCGCTCGCAGGCCGCGATGCGCATCGACGCGGGCTTCCGTCTGATCACCACCGGCACCCCGATCGAGAACAATCTGAGCGAGCTCTGGAACCTGTTCCGGTTCATCAACCCGGGCCTGCTGGGCAGCCTGGAGTCCTTCCAGGAACGCTTCGCCAACCCGGTCGAGCGCGATGGCGAAGCCGAGCCGCGCGAACGGCTGCGCCGGCTGATCGCGCCCTTCGTGCTGCGGCGGACCAAGAGCGAGGTGCTGCGCGAATTGCCGGAGCGTACCGAAGTGACGATGCGCCTGGAGCTCGGTGCCGACGAGCGCGCGCTCTACGAAGCGGTTCGGCGCGAAGCGCTCAACGAAGTCGAGGACGGCGGCGAAGGCGAGCCGAACCGCATGCGCGTGCTGGCCGGCATCATGCGTCTGCGGCGCACCTGCTGCCACCCGCGACTGGCCATGCCTGGCACCGCCATTGCTTCGACCAAGACCGCGGCCTTCCTGGAACTGGTGCGCGAGTTGCGCGAAGGCGGGCATCGTGCACTGGTGTTCAGTCAGTTCGTCGACCACCTGACGGTGCTGCGCGAGCAGCTCGACGCACGCCAGATCGCTTACCAGTACCTGGATGGCGGCACTGCGCTGGGTGAGCGCGTGCGCCGCGTGGCGGCCTTCCAGGCAGGTGAGGCCGAGCTGTTCCTGATCAGCCTGCGTGCCGGCGGCACCGGTCTCAACCTGACCGCTGCCGACTACGTCATCCACATGGATCCGTGGTGGAATCCGGCGGTGGAGGACCAGGCATCGGATCGCGCCCATCGCATGGGCCAGACGCGGCCGGTGACGGTCTATCGCCTGGTGATTGCCGACAGCATCGAGGAAAGGATCATGGCGCTGCATGAGCGCAAACGCCATCTGGCCGACAGTCTGCTCGACGGTGTGGGCGAAGCCGCCAGCCTGTCGGTGCAGGAACTGATGGGCCTGCTGCGCGACGCCTGCAGGTCAGTCGCAGCGCAGCAGGCCCGGCGCTGCACCGGCCGCCCGCGCACGGGGCCGCCAGCGCAGCCGCCGTTCAGCGCAGGGCTTTGTAGCGCAGACGACTGGGGCGTGCCCCGTCCTCGCCCAGCCGGGCGCGCTTGTCGGCCTCGTAGTCCTGGTAGTTGCCGGGATAGAACACCACCTGCGAATCGCCCTCGAAGGCCAGGATGTGGGTGGCGATCCGGTCGAGGAACCAGCGATCGTGCGAGATGCACAGCACCGAGCCGGCGAATTCCAGCAGGGCATCTTCCAGCGCGCGCAAAGTCTCGACGTCGAGGTCGTTGGACGGCTCATCCAGCAGCAGCACGTTGCCGCCCTTGAGCAGGGTCTTGGCCAGGTGCAGCCGGCCGCGTTCACCGCCCGACATCAGCCCGACCTTCTTCTGCTGGTCCTGGCCCTTGAAGTTGAAGCGCCCGATGTAGGCCCGCGAGGGCATTTCAAAGCGCCCGATGGTGAGGATGTCGGCGCCGCCAGAAATATCCTCCCACACGGACTTGTCGGCCGACAGCGAATCGCGCGACTGGTCGACGTAGGCCAGCTGCACGGTGTGGCCGATCTTGATCTCGCCGCTGTCCGGCTTGTCCTGACCGGCAATCATGCGGAACAGCGTCGATTTGCCGGCGCCGTTCGGGCCGATGATGCCGACGATGGCGCCCGGCGGGATCTGGAAGCTCAGGTTGTCGATCAGCAGACGGTCACCGAAAGCCTTGCTGACGTTGTGGAATTCGATCACCTGGTTGCCGAGGCGTTCGGCCACCGGGATGAAGATTTCCTGCGTTTCGTTGCGCTGCTGGTATTCGTAGGAGCTCAGCTCATCGAAGCGCTGCAGGCGCGCCTTGCTCTTGGCCTGACGGCCCTTGGCGTTCTGACGCACCCATTCGAGTTCCTTCTTGATCGCCTTCTGCCGCGCGCTCTCCGAGGCTTCCTCGTTCTTCAGGCGGGTTTCCTTCTGCTCAAGCCAGGTGCTGTAGTTGCCCTTCCAGGGGATGCCTGATCCGCGGTCCAGTTCCAGGATCCATTCGGCGGCATTGTCGAGGAAGTAGCGGTCGTGGGTCACCGCGACCACGGTGCCGGGGAACTTGCGCAGGAACAGTTCCAGCCAGTCGACACTTTCGGCATCGAGGTGGTTGGTCGGTTCGTCAAGCAGCAGCATGTCCGGACGCGAGATCAGCAGCCGGCACAGCGCCACGCGCCGCTTCTCGCCGCCGGAAAGCTTGCCGATCACGGCATCCCAGGGCGGCAGGCGCAGTGCATCGGCGGCGACCTCCATCTGCTGGTCGGTATTGTGGCCGTCGGAGGCCTGGATGATCGCCTCGAGCCTGGCCTGCTCGGCCGCCAGGGCATCGAAATCGGCATTTTCCTCGGCGTAGGCCGCATACACCTCGTCAAGGCGCTTGCGTGCCGTGAAGACGTCGCCCAGCCCCTGCTCGACGGCCTCGCGGACCGTGAGTTCGGCGGGGATCTGCGGTTCCTGGGGCAGATAGCCAATCTTGATGCCGGGCATCGGCGTGGCTTCGCCCTCGATCTCCTTGTCGATGCCTGCCATGATCTTGAGCAGGGTCGACTTGCCGGATCCGTTCAGGCCCAGCACGCCGATCTTGGCACCTGGGAAGAAGCTGAGCGAGATATCCTTGAGGATGTGACGTTTCGGGGGGACGATTTTTCCCACCCGGTTCATGGTGAATACGTATTGGGCCATCGGATGTGCTGAAAGAAGAGGGGCAGGGGAGTGCGATTCCCGGTCGCTGAGGGTATCAGGACTGGCCGTGGTGCGCCAAAACTTGTGGACCTCGCGTCAGCCTGCAATATTCTGTTACAAGCCTCCGGGCGGCTTCAGGACCTGTCAACCTGAATGGTGGTCACATACGTTGTAGCGCACAGGGCGACCTTGCAGGGCACGTCCGTTCCCGCGGCCACGGCCGTTCAGACGAGGGACACGATGATGAAGACCGTCAGGAACAGCTTGCTGCAGCTGCTGGCCTTGACCATGCTGGGGGCCAGCGCCGTGGCACAGGCGCATGACGGTGGTCCGCGGGTGCAGTTCGGACTGAGTCTGGGATTCGGCCCCTATTACCCGGGCTATCCCTACTACCCGTACGCGCCCTACGCACCTTACGCGCCCTTTGCGCCGTACTACTACGCGCCGCCGCGGCCGGTCATCGTGCAGCAGCCGATCGTGGTGCAGCAGGCGCCATCCGAAGTGTATTACCAGTATTACTGTCCTGGCAGCAACGCGTATTATCCGGCCGTGCCGACCTGCAACCAGCCCTGGCTGCGGGTGGTGCCGGACGGTTCCGTTCACTGAAGAGGTTTCGAGATGAAGATCAGGATGATGGCGCTCGCCGTTGCCGTGGGATGTGCAAGCCTGAGCGCATGTACCACGCCCGGCCTGGGTGGTGGCGACTATGACCGCGGTGCGGTGCGCGGCGAACAGAGTGTGCGACTTGCGACGGTGATGAGCGTGCGTACGGTACGCATCGAAGGCACGCACAGTGGTGCCGGTGCCTTGACTGGTGCCGCGGTTGGCGGGCTGGCGGGACATACGGTAGGCCAGGCGCGTGGCAATGACATCGCCACCATCGGTGGCGCCCTTGCCGGCGCACTGATTGGCTCTGCGGTGGAGCAGGGTTCGACCGGCCAGAACGGTGTCGAAGTGACGGTCCAGTACGACAACGGGCGCCTGTCCGCCATCACGCAGGGCGCCGACGAGAGTTTCAAGGTCGGTGACCGCGTGATGGTCACCTCGGGCGGTGGCGTGACCCGGGTGACCAAGGTCGCTGCGGGTTCGGCGCTGAACATTGCGCCGCCGCCGCCGGGCAGCGCACCGGCGCCTGCCAGCACTGTGCCGCCGGCTGGCAGTGCGCCGCAGGCAGCACCACAGGCCGCGCCCACCCCCAGCGGCGAATCGCGCTGGTACTGTCCGGACAAGGGCTACTACCCGGAGGTCCCGACCTGCACGCAGAAGTGGCTCAAGGTCAGCCCCTGATGCAGCAGGGCTTCAACTGCCGCCAAACCAGTTGTAGCCCTGGTCCTCCCAGTATCCGCCAGGGTAGACATTGCTGACGAAGATTTCCGCCAGGTACTTGGGGTTCTTGTAGCCGAGCTTGGTCGGCATGCGCAGCTTGACCGGATGGCCGAACTCGGCCGGCAGTGGCTGTCCGTCGAAGCTCAGCGCCAGCAGTGTCTGCGGATGCAGGGCGGTGGCCATGTCGATGCTGGTGTAGTAGTCGTCGAAGCAGCGGAAGCCCACATAGCGCGCGCCGAGGTCGGCGCCCACGCGCTTGAGGAAGTCGCTGAAGCGCACCCCGCCCCAGCGTCCGATGGCGCTCCAGCCTTCCACGCAGATGTGCCGGGTGATCTGCTCGTCCTGCGGCAAGGCCGCAAGGCCAGCCAGGGTCCAGCTGGCCTTGTGCGCGATCAGCCCGCCGAGTTCCAGGCGCCAGTTGCGGTCGTCGACGCGCCGGATCTGCTCGACGCCATAGTAGGCGTTGTAAGGGAAGGGGCGCGCGACGTCGGCTTCGCGATAGACCGGCGCCAGCCGCGAGGGATCGAACAGCCAGGCCTGGGCGTCGTCGTTGAGGCGCGAGACGGCACGCAGCAGTGTCTCGGCACTGGCGCCGCCGGACAGCGAGCAGCCGGTGAGCATGGCCAGGCCGCCCAGGCTGAGCGAGCTGCCCAACAGGTGACGGCGCAGCGGCGATGGCAGCAACCGGCGCGCTTCGGCGAGCAGGTCAGCACGATCGCTGCGGCTGAGGTCCAGGCGGGAGGCGGTGGGTGGTGTGCGCATGTTTTCTCCGGCAGGACGTGATCAGTGGCCGCGCAGCATGGCAAGCAGGGTACGCGGATGCAGCGCGGTCATCAGCAGATGGAGCAGCAGGAAGAGACCGCCGCCGGCCATGGCCAGGAAGTGGATGCGGCGTGCCTGTTCATAGCCGCCCAGCAGCGTGCGCAGCAGCGGGAACTGGACGGACTTCCACAGTACCAGTCCCGACAGCACCAGCACGAGCAGGTCCAGGATCACCGCCAGATACGCCAGGCGCTGCACCTGGTTGTAGTGGTCGAGCCGCTCGTGCGCCAACTGGCCGCTCAGCGCGGCGCGCAGGTCGGACAGCAGGGCCGTCACGCCAATCGGCAACAGGCGCTGCCGCAGCCGGCCGCTGACAATCCCGCTCAGCAGGTAGGCCAGGCCATTGGCAGCGAGCAACCACATGGCCGCAAAGTGCCACAGCAGCGCCCCGCCGAGCCAGCCGCCCAGGGTCAGGCTGGAAGGGATGCGGAACCCGAGAAAGGGCGAGGCGTCGTAGATGCGCCAGCCGCTGCTCATCAGCACCAGGAAGGCCACGGCATTGAGCCAGTGGTTGATACGCAGCCAGATCGGATGAAATTGCACGGTGATGTTCATGCGCCTCTGTCGTTGCAGGGTGGGCATCGCTTACACTTTGCCGGTTTGGCGCCGCCTGGGGAAGACGCAGCGGACGCCGCCCTCTGGAGACGAGGCATGACCGATGTGGGACTGGCGCGCCAGCTGGAGGCTCAGCGTGCCATGCTGCTGCGCTTTGCGCGCCTGCAGCTGCGCAATGATGCCTGGGCCGAGGATGCGGTGTCCGAAACCGTGCTCGCCGCACTGGAGCGTCCGCAGTCGTTTGCCGGGCGCTCGCAGCTGTCGACCTGGCTGGTGGGCATTCTCAAGCACAAGATCATCGACCAGCTGCGACGGCGCGCACGCGAAGAGCCGCTGAGCTGGGAGGTCGAGGCGGATCACGAGGAACTGATCGAATTCCTTCCCGACGGTCATTTTGCCCATCCGCCGGCCGACTGGGGCGATCCGGAGGCCGCGGCGCGCGAGGGACAGTTCCTCAAGGTCATGGAGGCCTGTGTCGAGGACCTGCCGACACAGATGGGACGCGTTTTCCTGATGCGCGAGTGGCTGGAACTGGACAGCGATGAAATCTGTAAGGAGCTGGCCATCACCACGACCAACTTGTGGGTATTGCTGCACCGGGCCCGTCTGCGTTTGCGGGCCTGCCTTGAGATCAAGTGGTTCAACCACGCCATGCCATGACATTCAGACTGAGCTGCAAAGAGGCGGTCGCCGTGATGGTGGCCGGCGAGGACCGCGCGCTGGGCCGCGCCGAACGCGTGCTGCTGTGGGGGCACCTGCTGGTGTGCGGTGCCTGTCCGCGCTTCAGGCGTCAGCTTGAGCTGATGCGCGTGGCCATGCGCCGCTGGCGCGAGCTGCCGCCGGAGGCGTGAAGCGCGCCATGGCCGGGCTCAGTCGGCCAGCACGCCAGCTTCGCTAGCGTTCCCGGCGGGCGTCGAGGTCACGTTGCGGCGCACGCGCAGAATGCGCCGGCGCACCAGGTCCAGGTGTTCCTTGAGCACATAGAGCTGATTGGCAAAGGACAGCGGAAGCTTGAGCTGCG
This sequence comes from Pseudomonadota bacterium, assembly GCA_028873535.1. Lineage (GTDB taxonomy): Bacteria > Pseudomonadota > Gammaproteobacteria > Burkholderiales > Ferrovaceae > CAIVHB01. The sequence continues at coordinate 45,242 of JAGWIJ010000001.1, read as the reverse complement.
AGAGTTGCTGCTCGATCCAGGCGATGCGGTCGAGCAGCATGCCGCGGTCAGTGGCGCTGTCGTTGCGATCGAGTTCGTCGTCCAGGAACTTGAGTTCCGCGTACCAGCGGTCCAGGCGACGGCGGATGCGCCAGGCATAGACCTGCGGGATGACCCGGCTGACTGGCAGCAACAGCGCGAACAGCGGCAGCAGCACGACCAGCGTGCGGTCGAGCAAGGTCGCCAGCCAGAATGGCAGGTAGCGCGACAGGAAAGACGGGCCGTTCTTCAGGTAGCGCGCCGCGACAGGATGCTCGGGTGTCGAGACGTCGATGTCCGACGGGAACTCGTGCTTGGCGGACAGCAGGTTGCCTTCCTGGTGGGTCTCGACCATGGCGCTGGTCAGCAGGCTCACCAGTGCCGGATGCAGATTCTCGCGCACGTACACCACCGAAGTGGTTGCCAGCGTCGGCAGGTCCTGCGCGGGCAGTGCCGTGTGCAGGTCGATGCCGCCACGCGGAATGCGGATGGCGTGCAGGAACGGCCGGTGGCGCGCGATGGCATCTGCCTGCAGCAGAGGCATGACCTTGATGCCTGGCATGTGGAAGAGCGCCTGGATCGCGGGTGAATCGGGCTCGCCAAGCGTCACCAGCGCGTCGATGCGATGCGCCTTGAGTTCGTCCAGGGCGTCGAGGGTGGAGAGCATGGCGAGGTGGACGTTGTGGCCGGGCGGATCGAAGGCTTCGACGTTGTAGTCCAGGCCGCCTTCGCGCAGCAGTTCGATCGCGAAAGGCTGGGTGCCGGCGCCCCAGGGGCCGATATTGATGCGGCGCCCCGCCAGGTCCGACAGTCGGGTCCAGTCCTGGTGTGACTGGTAGAACACCCAGATCGGTTCATAGCCGATGGCTCCCAGGGATGCCAGGCCTTCGGTCTGTCCGTCGGCAATCCCGTCCTGCAGGATGGCGGCATCGACACCCGAGCCTGGCGTATGCAGCAGCTGGAGCGCATCGCTGGCGCCCTCGGTGGGCACCAGATGCAGCCGGATGCCGGCGCGCTTGAATGCCGCCTGGTAGCGCGCGCCGTAGCGCGCGTAGCTGCCGCGCAGATTGCCAACCGCGATCGACATGTCGCGTGGCGGCAGTGGCCGCAGGAAGTGGAAGGTGAGAAAGAGCACCAGCGCAGCCACGGCCAACGGTGGCAGGATGACGGCTGCGAGGTAACTCGGGGATATGCGCATCAGGCTGTCGCGGCTGCTCTTCAGTCGGCGCGCAAAGTTTGCGATCTGTTCGCGGTTGGCCATCCGGGGAGCGTCGGTCATCGGGGACAGCGCAGAGTGCGGGCGATGGACTCGAAACGCAAGTCCGGGTAGCTTCGCGTTTCTCCTTTGACGACATCAACGACACCCATGAGCGCTGATCTCCAGCATCTGTTCGAGAACAACCGCCGCTGGTCGGATGATATCCGACGCAGCGATCCGGAATTTTTTCCCACCCTGTCGCGCCAGCAGGCGCCCGAATACCTGTGGATCGGCTGTTCGGACAGCCGGGTTCCGGCCAATGAAATCGTGGGGCTGCTGCCAGGCGAGCTGTTCGTGCATCGCAACGTGGCCAACGTCATCAACCATAGCGACCTGAATGCCCTGTCGGTGATGCAGTTCGCGGTCGATGTGCTGCAGGTGCGCCACATCATGGTGGTCGGGCACTACGGCTGCGGCGGCGTCCATTGCGTGCTGGTGGATCGCCGCCTGGGTCTCAGCGACAACTGGCTGAGGCACGTGCAGGATGTCAAGTACAAGCATGCCGGGCTGCTGGAGAGCCTGCCGCCTGAGACGCGCCTCGATGCACTGTGCGAACTCAACGTGCTGGAACAGGTGATGAACACGACGCGCACCACGGTGCTTCAGGATGCCTGGGCCCGGGGCCAGTCGGTGACCGTGCATGCCTGGTGCTACGGGCTGGCGGACGGAGTGGTGCACGATCTGGGGCTCTCGATCGCATCGCCGGAACTCAGCGAGGAGCAGATCTCGGCCGCGACCCTGGCCGTGCCGCGGCGCTACAGCGCCGGCGGCTGAGTCGAGGGGAGGGCGTTCAGGCGGCGCGCTGACGGCGCCGCTGGTGGGTGCCGGAATGGTCGATGCGGCCGACCGTTGCCGCTTCCGGCGTGCGCGTGGCGGCGCTGACGCGCGGCGCCGGCGCCTCCGCCATGCGTTCGGCCATATGCTTGACAGTGCGTGCACCCAGCCACAGGGCAGTGAAGAGTGCCAGGGCTGCGGCGAGTCCGCCGGCGCTGGTTCCGAACACGATGGCCATGGCTTCGAGCTGGAAAGTGATGGAGTGCATCGCCGAGGAACTGGTGTGCAGCATGGCGATCACGCCATCTCCAAACCAGGCGGACAGTGCCAGGGCTGCCGATGGCAGGCCGAACATGAACAGGGTACCAAGCACGACATAGAGGCCATCCAGCATCTTTTTCATGGTTTGTCCCGAACCGTTCGGCGCGGCTCAATATATTAAGTGAAACAGGAGAAATGCCCTGTTGATGCATGAATTATGAGTGATAAATGGATTCAGTGCCAGTTTCTGGAAGGTGAAAATTGATGTAAATGGCGTGGGAAACTATCCCTCGCACCGGGTTTCGTGTTTACAATCCGGCACGATGCGATGCCGCGCATGTCCGCGGCTTCGTACGCCGAATCAACAAGGCCCACGGCTTGAGGAGAGAACTCATGCGATTGACCACTAACCATGCAGTGATCTGTATGACGACTGCGCTGGTGCTAGCCGCCTGTGGCGGCGGTTCCGGCAGCGGCAGTTCCGCCACCAGCAGCGCGCCGGCCGCCACGGCCGCCGCAGCCCGATCCACGTCCTCGGGCACGCTGACCGCGTTTGGCAGCGTGTTCGTGAACGGGCACGAGTTCAGCACGGCATCGGCCAAGGTGTTCGATGACGACGTCAGCAACAGCAGCACGGCCACCCTCAGCAACACCAACGCCAGCAGCAACGGTCTGACAGTCGGCATGACCGTGGACGTGAAAGCCGCTGACGACAGCAGTTCGGCTGCTCCGCATGCCGGCGAAATCCATATCCATCCGCTGGCGCGCGGTTACATCGACGCTTCGAACACGAGCGCCGGCACCCTGCAGATCATGGGGCAGACGGTTGCCCTCTCCAGCAGCACGGTGTTCCGCGATGACCGTGCCTGTGTCAGCGCCAGCACGTGCACGGCCATCACGGCCCAGAGCCAACTGCTGGCGACCGACCAGTCGTGTGCGGTTTCGGGCAGCGGCTTCCAGAACCAGGGCGGCGGCAGCACCTTCACGCCCGGCCGCTATGCGCAGGTGTTCGGCCTGCTCAGCACCAGCAGCAGCGGCGCCTCGACCATCCAGGCCACGCTGGTGCGCTTCCTGGACGCCGGGGCCACGCCGGTGTTCAAGGCTGAAGGCAGTGTCACGGCCGTGGGCATGGGCACGCCGCCGGCAAGCTTCATGATGGGGGGCCTGAGCCTTGACCCTTCCGTTGCCTGCACTGCGGCGGGCAGCTGCGCCTTCAGCGCTGGCGCCCTGATCGCCGCGCGTGGCTCGGCCATGCCGACCATCACGTGCGGTCCCGCTGCCATCAACGTGGCTTTCAAGCCCGACGTCATGATGGCGCGCCATGCCGCCACCCTGACCAGTGGTTCTACCGTTGAACTCGAGGGACTGGCCGCCAATGTGGTCAGCACCGCGACGCCGGCAACCTTCACCCTGGATGGCGTCACCATCCAGGTTGGCAGCGGCCTGACGTTGCCGGCGGCGGGCGACCGCGTGGAAGTGCTGGGCACGGTCAACAGCGATCTCAGCATCACGGCCACCTCGATCAGCACCGAGGAAAGCCACGCGCAGCAGGGCACTCCCTTCCTGATCCAGGACACCCTGGTCAGCGGGGCCGTGACCGGCAGCGCCGCGCCGTATGACCTGTCCATCCTGGGGACTCATGTGGTGCTGGATGCACACACGCGCTTCATCGATCGCACGGCATCGATGAGCATGATGTCCGGCAGCAATCCCTTCAACGTGATGACGGCGGGCAGCTACCTCAATGGTCTGAGCGGCCCGAGTGTGGTGGTGGTGGGTTATCAGGACACCAGCACCACCCCGGCAACCTTCCATGCGGTGGCCCTTGAGGTGGTCGCGCCCACCAGCAACGTCCGCCTGGGCGGGGTGGTCACCGGCGCTTTGGGCACCGGCAGCAGCCTGCAGGTCGACGGCCTCACCGTCGCGGTCGGCAGCGGCACCACGGTCACCGGCATGGCCGGCACTGCGGCGTCGATCGCAGTCGGGGACTTCGTGCTTGTGACTGGCAGCGAGACGCTCACCGGCAGCAGCGTGACCGGGGTGAGCGCCAGCACGATCAAGGATTTCGGCAACAACCCCATGCACGGCGACTGAGCGCCTTCGGACTGAGTCCCCCGCCGCCTCTGGCGGCGGGGGCCTGACAGGCCAATGAACCACGGACTTCGGTCCGTGGTTTTTTTTTGCGCGCAGGCAGGACTGATATTTGTTGAAGATTCGCGCCACCGTGCCGTAGATCCCATGGCCACCGTCTTTACTCCCTGCCACTGGAGCCGCTCAATGTCTCTCCTGAATCGCGTCAGCCTGCGCGCGAAACTCTCCCTCCTGATTGCGTCGTGTGTCCTGGCGGTGCTGGCAGTCAGCCTGCTGATGCTGGAGGGCAAGCGCGAGCGCCTGCTGGAGGAACGCAAGAACGCCGTTGCCGCCGCCGTCGAGTCGATGTGGTCAACGCTCGATCTTTATCAGCGCCAGGCTGCCTCCGGCGCCATCAGCGAGCAGGAGGCACGCACGCGTGCCATCGCCGCCGTGAATGCGGCGCGCTACGGCGCCAAGGAATATTTCTGGATCAACGATGCCGAGCCGCGCATGGTGGTGCATCCCACCAAGCCCGAACTCAACGGGCAGAACCTGGCGGCCATGCGCACACCGGAAGGCAAGGCCCTGTTTGTCGAAATCGCCGACATGGTGCGCCGGAATGGCAGCGGCTACATCCGCTACGTCTGGCCGCGCCCCGGCTCCGAGGCTCCGGTGCCCAAGATCTCCTACGTCAAGGGCCTGGCGTCCTGGGGCTGGATCGTCGGTTCGGGCGTCTACGTCGACGACGTCGATGCGGCATTCTGGGCCGACGTGCGCCACCTGGCGCCGTGGCTGATCGGCATCAGTGGCCTGCTGATCGGTCTGGGCTGGGTGCTGGCGGCACAGATCACGACGCGCCTGCGCCAGGCGGCGGAATTCGCCGATGCCGTGGCAGCAGGGGATCTCAGCCGCAACATGCATGCCGACGGGAACGATGAACCGGCACGCATGCTGCAGGCGCTGGGCCGCATGTGCCAGAACCTGCGCGAGCGGCACGACGCGGAGCACGCGGTGCTGCTCGGCAACCAGCGCATCCTGAGCGCACTCGACTGCGCGCGCACCAATGTGCGCATCGTCGACAATGAAGGCACCATCATCTACATCAACCAGGCGCTGCGCGCGACCCTGCACGAGGTCACGCCACGATTGCGGCAGACCATCCCCGATTTCAGCGTCGATACCGTGATCGGTCGCTCGATCGGGATCTTCTACGCCGACCCGCAGGCTGCACTGGTACGTTTGCGCAACCTCAACAGCGCGGTATCGACGCGCATGGACATCGGCGGGCGCACCTTCGACGTGGTGACCAATCCCATCCTGGATGCCGACGGTCGCAAGATCGGCACGGTTGGCGAATGGGTGGATCGCACCGAGCAACTCCGGGTCGAGCAGGAACTCAAGGACCTGATCGCGGCGGCAGCCAGCGGCAACTATGAAAAGCGGCTGGATGCCGACGGCAAGCAGGGCTTCTACCTTGATCTCGTCAACATGCTGAACGGCCTGATGCAGAACACCGCTTCGGGCATGAGCGAGCTGGGGCGCGTGCTGGGTGCGGTGGCACGTGGCGATCTCAATGTGGCCATGCAGGGGGATTACCAGGGCACGCTGGCAACCTTGCGCGACGACGCCAACTCCACCGTGCAGCGCTTGCGCGAGGTGGTCGGGCAGATCCAGGGTGCGGCGCACGTGATCCACATTGCTGCACGCGAAATCGCGTCAGGCAACAACGACCTTTCACTGCGTACCGAGCGCCAGGCCAGCGGCATCGAGGGTATGGCCAGCGCCATCGAGGAAATCAATTCGAGCACCCGCCGCAACGCCAGCAACGCGAACCAGGCTAATGAACTGGCGCGCCAGTCGGCACAGACCACCGAGCAGGGTGGCAAGCAGATGAACGAACTGGTGCGCAGCATGGGCGCCATCCAGGAGTCCAGCCGCAGGATCGGTGAAATCGTCGGGGTGATCGATTCGATTGCCTTCCAGACCAACATCCTGGCGCTCAATGCAGCAGTCGAAGCCGCGCGGGCCGGCGAGGAAGGGCGCGGCTTCAGCGTGGTGGCCGCCGAGGTGCGCAACCTCGCCCAACGCAGCGCCGAAGCGGCGCGCGAAATCAAAGCGCTGATCAGCAGTTCGGGGGAACACGTCGATCACGGCGCTACCCTGGTGAATGACACCGGTGACACGATCCGCAAAGTGGTGGACAGCTTCCGCTCGGTGACGGGATACGTTTCGGAAATCGCAACGGCTTCCGGTGAACAGAGTCTGGGTGTGGAAAAGCTGGCAACTGCCGTTAGTGAAATAGACGACACCACGCAAAAGAACGCCGCGCTGGTCGAAGAGGCCACCGCAGCCGCACAAAGCCTTGAAGAACAGGCGAGTGCCCTGGTGGACGCAGTGTCCTTGTTTTCCCTGAATTGAAACCGAGTGAAGCGCTCAAGCCATGAAAACCATTCTTGCTGTTGATGATTCCCCGTCGATCCGCCAGTTGGTGACGCACACGCTGAAAGATGCCGGCTACGCCGTCATCGAGGCCGCCAATGGCGTCGAAGGCCTGGCCAAGGCCAAGGGCTCGCAGGTCCAGCTGGTGCTGACCGACCAGAACATGCCCCAGATGGATGGCATGACCATGATCAAGAACATCCGCGGCCTGGTTCAGCATCGCAGCACGCCGATCCTGGTGCTGACCACCGAGACCAGCGATGCGATGAAGGCGCAGGGCAAGGCGGCCGGCGCGACTGGCTGGCTGGTCAAGCCCTTCGATCCGGTCAAGCTGGTCGCGGTGGTGCAGAAGCTGATCGGCTGACCGGCTGCCACCTTGCAGCCATCCACCCCGTAAACCGGACTTCCCCTGCCGATGGCCAAGAACCTCTCGCAATTTCATCAGCTGTTTTTCGACGAGGCGCGCGATCACCTCGCCGCCATGGAACGGCTGCTGCTTGACCTCGACCCGGCAGCGCCGGATGCCGAGGAACTCAACGCCATCTTCCGGGCTGCACACTCGGTGAAGGGCGGCGCGGCGACCTTCGGCTTCGCGGATATCGCCGCGTTCACGCACAAGCTCGAGAACATCCTCGACGGCATCCGCAAGGGTGAACGCCAACTGCGTTCCGAGATGATTGACGTGTTCCTGGCGAGCGGTGATGCGCTGCTGGGGCTGGTCGAACATCATCAGCACGGCAGCGAGGCCGGCGCCGAGCGGATTGCCGCTCTCGGGGCTCAACTCGACGCCCTGACGAACGGCGATGCCGGCATGCCCCCTCGGCCGGGCGAGCAGGCCGCGGAGAGCGCGCCGCTGGAGGATGAGAGTTTTGGCCTGTTCGAAGCCACGACGGACCCTGCGGCCGAGGATGACAGCTTTGGCCTGTTCGAAGCCACGGCGTACCCTGCCGCCGAAGATGACAGCTTTGGCCTGTTCGAGCCCACGGAAGCGGCGCCTGGCCGGGCCTTCGCACATTCAGGGATTGCGGGCGAGGTCGACGACAGCTTCGGCCTGTTCGACACGCCCTCTGAAGCATCCCCCCCGCAGCCGCTGCCTGGCGCTGACGGTGTGCCCGCGGCGGTGTCGCCCGGCAGCGCACGCGCGCCGGTCAACGCCGCCGAAGAAGCGGCACAGGCACGCGCACCGCGGCGCAAGACGGGTGGCGAGAACGACAATTCGATCCGCGTGGGCATCGAGAAGGTCGACCTGCTGATCAATCTGGTCGGCGAACTGGTGATCACGCAGTCGATGCTGGCCCAGGGCATGGCGGCCCTGGATGCGAGCGCGCACGAGAATCTGCTCAACAGCATGACCCAGCTGATGCGGAACACGCGCGATCTGCAGGAAGCGACCATGTCCATGCGCATGATCCCGATGAATGCCGTGTTCAGCCGATTCCAGCGCCTGGTGCGCGACCTGTCGGCCAAGCTCGGCAAGAAGGTGGATCTGCGCATCAGCGGCGAGCAGACCGAACTCGACAAGACCCTGGTCGAGAAGCTGGCCGATCCGCTGACCCATCTGGTGCGCAACAGCATCGACCATGGCATCGAGACGGCCGAGCGCCGTCTTGCCCAGGGCAAGTCGGAGACGGGCCTGGTGCGCCTGCACGCCTGCCATCAGGGCGGTGCAATCGTGATCGAGGTGTCGGACGACGGTGCCGGCCTGAATCGCGAACGGATCCTCGCCAAGGCCGCCGAGCGCGGCATTCCGGTCGACGCCAATGCCAGCGACGCACAGGTGTGGGACCTCATTTTTGCGCCGGGCTTTTCGACCGCGGCCGAGGTGACCGACGTGTCCGGCCGCGGTGTCGGCATGGATGTGGTCAAGCGCAACATCCAGAGCCTGGGTGGGCGGGTCGAGATCCGCAGCGAGGCGGGACAGGGCACGCGGATCACCATCCGCCTGCCGCTCACGCTCGCCATCCTGGACGGCATGTCGGTCGCTGTCGGCGAGGAAGTCTTCGTGCTGCCCCTGGCCGCGATCTCGGAATCGATGCAGCCGCAGCAGGGTGCCTTGCGCACCATCGGCGGACACGACGAGGTCGTGGAGGTGCGCGGCGCCTACCTGCCGGTGGTCAAGCTGCATCAGGTGCTCAACATTCCGGCGCGCAGCCATGGCGTGCAGGACAGCATCCTGGTGCTGCTCGATGACGGCAAACGCCGCATCGCGCTGTCGGTCGATGCCCTGATCGGACAGCAGCAGTTCGTCATCAAGAGTCTGGAAACCAATTTCCGGCGCACCGAAGGATTTTCGGGCGCCACGATCCTGGGCGACGGTCGCGTCGCCTTCATCCTCGATACCGACGCGCTGGTGCAGCACGCCACACGTCACTGATTGCCACCGGGACGATTGCCATGGAAACCGCCTTCGACAATTCCGCCATTGCGGGCTCTGCCCGCGAGTTCCTCACCTTCACGCTGGGTCGCGAGGAATACGGCATCGATATCCTGAAGGTGCAGGAGATCCGGGGCTACGATGCCGTCACGCATATCGCCAACACGCCGGAATTCATCAGGGGCGTGATCAACCTGCGTGGACACATCGTACCCATCGTCGACCTGCGCATCCGCTTCGGGCTGAGCGAGCCGCGCTACGACGCTTTCACGGTGGTGATCATCCTGAACATCGGCACGCGCATCGTGGGGATCGTCGTCGACAGCGTGTCTGACGTGATGACGCTGCGTGCCGAGCAGATCCGGCCGGCGCCCGAATTCTCGTCCACGCTGGGCACCGAGTACCTGCTCGGGCTCGGCGCCCTGGAGGATCGCATGGTGATCCTGGTCGACATCGCCTGCCTGCTCGAAGGTCCGGAAATGGGCCTGAGCAATCCCGAAACCGCCATCCAATCCGAAGTCGCGACCGCCTGAGCGGGAAGCGCTGGAGCCCTGTCGATGAATGCCCTCTATTACCGCCTTGGACTGAAGTCCAAGCTGAGCCTGCTGGCTGGGGTCGCGCTCGGCGCCTTGCTGCTTCCCGCCAGCACCTTGTGGAACGAGGCCGGCAGCAACCTCGACCAGGCGCGGCGCGAGCAGGCGGGTACCCCGCCGCTGGTCGATTCCGTGCACCTGGTGTCAGCGGTGCGCGCCCTGCGTGGCACTGCCCTGCTGCATCTGGCGGGAGGCGCGCCGGCGGCTGCCGTGGAAGAGGCACGCCGCAAGACCGATCAGGCGATCAGCGACCTGGAACGCAGCAGCGAAGCCAGCGGCATCGCCGGACTGGGCGAAGCCGTGGCCGCGCGGCGCAAGCGCGTCGAGGCCTTCGCGCAGACGGCGATGGCGCCGAACGCCTTGGCCCAGGACCTTGCGCTGTCCGGTTTCCAGCTGGCCGATGACTCGCTGGCACTGGTCAGCGAAGTCGCCAACGCATCGACCATCAGTCTCGATCCCGAGGCTGCCAGCTACTTCATGTTCGATGCCGTCAGCAACCGCGTGGCGCCGCTGCTCGACGATGTCGGCCGCCTGCGCGGCACGGTGATCCTGCTCGGCGGCCATGCGATCGATGAACAGGTCGCGATCGGCAATCTGCGGCTGCTGAAACTGAGCGTGGAAAACCGCCTGCGCGGTGTCCAGCTCGCCGTCAAGGCGGCCGCTGCGGCCTCCACCGATGCCGACGCGAGCAAGGCCCTCGGCGATCTGTCGATGCAGCTCGAACAGTCCACTGGCGGCAGCCTTGCCGCGGTTGGCGAACTGGTGGCCAGATCCGGCCATGGACCCGTTCGCGCAGGTGCACCACATGGCATCCAGCCAGCCGATATCGAGGCCGCCCTGAAGCATCTCGATGAAAGCGTGGCCCTCGGCGGCACCCTGAGCGACAAGGCCCTGGCCGTGTTCGGCGACAGCCTGAAGGCACGCATCGACAGCCTGGGCCGCCAGCGCATGGGCATCGGCGCGCTGGTCGCCGGGCTGGTCATGCTGCTGTTGATGATCAGCGTGGCCGTGACGCGCTCGATCACTGTCCCGGTGAGCCGCCTGCTGGCGCGCGCTGCACGGATTGCGGGCGGCGATCTGGCCAGCGACGGTGAGAAGATCCGCGGCGACAACGAAATGGCGCGTCTGATGAAGGGCCTCGAGGGCATGCGTGCCGACCTGGAATCGCGTTTGACGCGCGAGCAGGAGGCCGCTGCCGTCAATCTGCGCATTCGCACCGCCCTCGATTCGGTGTCGGCAAGCGTGATGGTGGCCGATGCCGACAATCGCATCGTGTACTGCAATCCGGCCGTCATCAGCCTGCTCGGCGGGGTCGAATCCGACCTGCGTGCCGCCTTGCCGCGCTTCTCGGTGGCGAAGATCCTGGGCAGCTCCATCGACGAGTTCCACGCCAATCCTGCGCATCAGACCGGGATGCTGCGCAATCTCAAGGCAAGCCAGACCAGCGACATCAAGGTGGGCCGGCTGCGCATGCGCCTGATCGTCGCGCCGGTCACGGACACTGCAGGCGCGCGCATCGGCACGGTCGTGCAGTGGGCCGATCGCACGGTCGAGATCGAAGCGGAAGAGGAGATCGCCACGGTGATCGCGGCCGCGGCACAGGGTGATTTCGAGAAGCGCATCGCCGTGGACGGCAAGAGCGGATTCTTCCGGCTGGTGGCGGGCAACATCAACGCCTTGCTCGAGACCGCGTCGGATGGCCTGGGCGAAGTCCGCGTTGCGCTCGACAAGCTGGCTGCGGGCGACCTGAGCTACAGGATCGAGCGCGATCTGGCCGGCGTGTTCGGTGCGCTCAAGGACAACTGCAACGGCACCGCGACCGCGCTCACCCGGCTGGTCGGCGAGGTCCGCACCATCACCGATGCGATCAACACCGCTGCAGGCGAGATCGCCCAGGGCAACCAGAACCTGTCGATCCGCACCGAGCAGCAGGCGTCCAGCCTGCAGGAAACGGCGGCGAGCATGGAAGAGCTCACCAGCACCGTCAAGCAGAACTCCGACAATGCGCTCGATGCCGACCGGCTGGCCGGCGAAGCCGCCAGCGTCGCATTCTCGGGCGGCCAGGTGGTGCAGGAAGTCGTGGCGACCATGGACCAGATCCACGCCTCGGCGCGCAAGATCGTGGACATCATCGGCGTGATCGATGGCATCGCGTTCCAGACCAACATCCTGGCGCTCAATGCCGCGGTCGAGGCTGCACGCGCCGGCGAACAAGGGCGCGGTTTCGCGGTCGTGGCGAGCGAGGTTCGCGGCCTGGCGCAGCGCAGCGCGACCGCTGCCAAGGAGATCAAGGGTCTGATCGGCGAGTCGGTCGAAAGCGCCGAACTCGGCGCCAAGCAGGTCGCGAAAGCCGGTTCCACCATGACCGACCTGGTCGCGGCCGTGCAGAACGTGTCCACCCTGGTGCGTCAGATCAGCGATGCCTCGACCGAACAGGCCACGGGCATCAGCCAGGTCAACACCGCCGTCACCAACATGGATGAGGGCACCCAGCAGAACGCCGCGCTGGTCGAGCAGGCAGCGGCTGCGGCGGCATCGCTGGCCGAGCAGTCGCAGCGTCTCAAGGCCTCGGTGGAAGTCTTCCGCATTTCCGGCAACGGCGGCGTGACCGCCATGCCGGCAGGCAGGCCTGCGGCGATGATGCCGGGTGCGAAGCCGGCCGCGAAGCCGGCCACGTCCAAGGCGCGCAGCACGGGTGGCGCTGCCGTCCAGCGCGCGGCGGCAAATGCGCCGGCCACCCGGCCCGAAAGCCGCAAGGCGGCGGGCGAGGGTGCACGCCCGCCGCGTCCGGACACCGCTGCCGAGCCGCAGCGTCCGGCTGCCGAGGCGATCCGCAGTCTCGATGCTGCCCCGCTCGACGACGAATGGGAAGAGTTCTGACATGAACGACGCCGTGGGCGCCGGTGAACGCGAGTTCGACTTCCGGCCTGCCGACTTCGAGCGCATCCGCGGCCTGCTGCATCAGAACATCGGCATCTCGCTCAGCGCGGTCAAGACCGAACTGGTCTATTCGCGCGTGTCGCGGCGCCTGCGCGTGACGGGACACGCGAACTTTGCTTCCTACCTCGAAGCGCTGGCAGTCGGCAGCGCGGAATGGGAGCAGTTCGTCAACGCACTCACCACCAACCTGACCTCTTTCTTCCGCGAGCCGCATCATTTCGTGCGCCTGGCGCAGTTGCTGCCGAGCCTGCCGCGGCCGGTGACCATCTGGTGCACGGCCAGTTCGACCGGCGAAGAGCCTTACAGCCTGGCCATCACGGCGGCCGAGGCGTTCGACAGCCTGAGCCCCCCGGTACGGATCCTGGCGTCCGACGTCGACACCAATGTGCTGGGAACGGCGCGTGCCGGTGTCTACGAACTCGAGGCCGCCCAGGCCATGGGACGCCAGCGCCTGGAGCGCTTCTTCCTGCGCGGCAAGGGCCGTCAGCAGGGGCGCGTGCGCGTCCGCAGCGAACTGCAGCGCCTGGTCGAATTCAGGCAGATCAATCTGCTCGATCCCGATTGGCAGATCAAGGCGCCCCTGGCGGCAATCTTCTGTCGCAACGTCATGATCTATTTCGACCGTGACACCCAGCACCGGCTGCTCAGCCGCTTCGTGCCGCTGCTGCATCCGGAGGGCAGGCTGTTCCTGGGCCACTCGGAAACCATCCGGGCCGGCTCGCTGCCCTTCGACAACGAGGGCCAGACCATCTTCGCTCTGGCACGCGCTGCCGGACGCGCAGCATGACTGCCAGCGAGCTGCTCGAACCCGAATCCTATTTCGACCGCACCTTCCAGTGCCGGGCGTGGAAGCTGCTGCCTGGCCAGTATCACGTCGGTGGACGCGAAGCGATGCTGGTCACGGTGCTGGGTTCCTGCGTCTCGGCCTGCCTGTACGACAGCGGTGCCGGCATCGGCGGCATGAACCACTTCATGCTGCCGTCGAGCGAGCTGGGCGGCGCGACGGGCGGCAGCGTCCCTGCGCGGCTCGGCATCCACGCAATGGAGCTGCTGATCAATGCGCTGGTGCGCCAGGGCGCCCGGCGCAGCTCGCTGCGCGCCAAGATCTTCGGCGGAGGTGCCGTACTGCAGGGGCTCACCGCCAGCAATGTAGGCGAACGCAATGCCGAGTTCGCCCTGACCTACCTGCGCACCGAGGGCATCCCGGTGGTGGCGCAGGACCTGCTGGACGTCTTTCCGCGCAAGATCTATTTCTTTCCTGGCACTGCCAGGGTCATGGTGCGCAAGCTGCGCAAGGTCGACAGCGACCTGGTCCGCAATGCCGAGCGCGCCTATGCCGAGAGCCTGCGCAATGCGCCGGTCGCCGGCGATGTGGAGCTGTTCGCATGATCCGAGTAGGCGTTGTCGATGATTCGCCGAGCATCCGTGCGGTGCTGCGCGAACTGATCAACCACGAGCCCGACATGCAGTGCGTGGGCTCGGCGGCGGATCCCTATGCGGCACGCGAGATGATCAAGGTGGCGAAGCCGGACGTGCTCACCCTGGACATCGAGATGCCGCGCATGAATGGACTCGAATTCCTGGAGCGTCTGATGCGCCTGCATCCGCTGCCCGTGATCATGGTGTCTTCGCTCACCGAGCGCGGATCGCGTGCGGCACTCGAGGCCTTGAGCCTGGGGGCGGTGGACATCATCGAAAAGCCGGCCCTGCAGGATGCCGAAGCCTGGGAACAGTATGCCGCACGCATCGTGGAGCGCATCCGTATGGCTGCAAAGACCAACATTCCCTGTCGCAATCCGCTTGCGTGTGCCGCCAGCGCCGCGCCGGCAGCGCCCGCTGCCGTGCCGCGCGTGCCGGCCGTGAAGGCCCCCGGACGCGTGCTCGGCGGACATGACCCGGTGGTCCTGATCGGGGCATCGACCGGCGGTACCGAGGCCCTGCGACTGCTGCTGGCCGCCTTGCCGGCCAGCTTCCCGCCGGTGCTGGTGGTGCAGCACATGCCAGAGACCTTCACGCGCCATTTTGCCGAACGCCTGGACCAGGCTTCAGCCATGCAGGTGCGCGAGGCAGCCACGGGCGACAGCCTGCAGTGGGGACGCGTGCTGGTCGCACCCGGGCACAGCCACCTGATGCTCACGCAGCATGGCGGGCAGTGGCGTTGCCAGCTCGAGGCATCGGCCAAGCGCAATCACCATCGGCCCTCGGTCGACGTGCTGTTCGAGTCTGCCCTGGGGCTGGGCAAGCGCGCGCATGCCGTGCTGCTGACCGGCATGGGCCGTGACGGTGCCCAGGGCATGCTGGCGCTGCATGAGGCTGGCGCGGCCACGGTCTGCCAGAGCGAGCAGTCGTGCCTGGTATTCGGGATGCCGCGCGCGGCGATCGCGATCGGTGCCGCCGGCAGCGTACTCGACCTGCAGCACATCGCGGGGCATCTGGTACAGCACGTGCACTGAAGGATCGGCCGCCCGGTGGCCTCGGTCAGGGCGGCTGCCGCGACTCAGCCGTAGTTGATGTCGACACAGACCGAGTTGCCGGTCTCGTTGAATTTCACCTTGTCGCACAGGGTGAGCAAGAGGCCCAGGCCACGTCCCGACGGAATGCTGCTGTCGCCCAGTTCGGGATTGAGCAGCGCGCGGATGCAGCGCTGGTGGTCGAAGCCAGGACCGGTGTCGGTCACTTCGACCTGCAGCGTGCCGCCGCCTTCGCGCAGGTAGCGGTGGTCGAGGCGGATCGTGATTTCGCCATCGTCGAGGCTGGCCAGGCGTTCGCTGCGCAGGCCGAAGTAGCGCTCAAAGCCGTCGGGCTGGGCCTTGAGGCTGGAGTCCAACGCCAGCAGGCCGTGATCCAGGGCATTCACGTAGAGCTCGCTCAGCACGGTGAAGAAGCGTGACTCCAGCGCCTTGCGCAAGCCGATGCTGCGCGTCAGGTCGACGATCACCGGAACCACGTCGATGCGCTGGAGTTCTATGCTGGAAAAACTGACCTCGACCACGCAGCGCTTCTGGGGATGGCTGCGCGTGCTTGCCTGCGCGGCGTCCGGAGACGCCGGCGCCGCCACAGGGGCGGCTGTCGCGGCCTCGTTCGCGGCGGGCAGGCCTGGCACCAGGTGGTGGTCGGCTTCGGGGGCGCGCAGCACCATCAGCGAAATGTCGTCGGAAGGCGAGACACCGATGCAATGCGCCGCCAGCGAGGTCTGCAGCGACAGCACCAGCCCATCGTGCGCCGGGTCGGCCTCGGCGATCGCCTCCAGGATGCGGTCGCGGCCAAACAGTTCACCTTCGAAGTTGCAGGCCTCGATCAGGCCGTCGGAGAATACCAGCAGCTCCTCGTCGCCAGCGAGTTCGAAGGCTTCGACCTTGGGCGAGAACAAGGGCCGGTCGAGAATGCCGAGCGGTATGCTGCCGGAAGGGATCTCGCGTACGACGCGACGCTCGCGGTCCACCACCAGGGCGGCGGGATTGCCGGCATTGACCACCTCCAGGCGCCGCTCGCGTGCGGCAAAGCGCACCAGGGTGACGGCCACGAAACGGTCGGGCAGCGAGTAGTCCTTGACCACTTTGTTGAGCTGCTCGCTGATCGCCTGCAGGTTGAAGCCTTTGGTGGCCATGGCGTAGAAGGCCGTGGTCAGCGGAATCAGGTTGATGGCGGCCGCGAGCCCGTGGCCGGTGGCGTCCGCCAGCAGGCCGTAAAGGTCCCCGGAACTGGAACGCGTGGCGGCCAGCAGGTCGCCGCTGAAGCCCTCGGCCGGCAGCCAGTGATAGGCGACACCGACAGCGTCCAGATGCTCGACGCGCGACAGGCGCGACAGCAGGAAGCGCGCAAGGTCCGCCTCGCTCTCGGCGCGGTCGCGGAAAGCCGCCAGTTCGGCGCGCTGGAATTCGGAGAACTTGCGCAGCTTGCGCATGCGCATCAGCGAAGTGAGCTTGGCGAACAGCACCTCGGTGTCGAAGCCGTGCACCAGATAATCGTCGCAGCCGCCCTGAAGTGCCTCGACCTCGGCGCTGCCTTCGCGGTCGCGGCCCAGCATCAGGATCGGAATCCAGTGCGCCGGGTCGGTACGGCGCACCTGACGGACCAGGTCCAGGGAGTCGACGCCGGCAAACTCGCGCCCGATCACGATGAGATCGGGCGGGCTCTGGTCGACCAGATCCTGGACCGCGTCAGTGCTGGTGATCGGTTCCGCGGTCAGGCCGAGTTGCGCGAGCGCTGCAATCAGACGATCACGTACGCGCGGATCGTCCTCGAGGACCAGCGCGCAGTGGTCGGCAAACAGACTTCGGTCAAGCATGATGCGTGATCAGCGGAACGCGAACAGCGTCTCGAAATGCGCGATCTCGAGGATGTCGCGCACGGTTCCACTGGCATTGATCAGCGCCACCGTCTTGCCCGCGGCCTCGGCGCAACTGCGCAACATCAGCAGCATGCCGAGCGCTGCGCTGTCGATGTAGGAGGTGGCGCGGAAGTCCACCTCGACTTCGCGCACGCCACCATCCTCGAGCAGGCCGCTGTAGGCCGACTTGAAGTCCTTGTGGTTGGAATAGTTGAAGGTCTTGGGCAGTTCGATGCTGGAACTTGCATTGCGTGACACGACATTCAGGCTCATGGCGGATCCTTCCTCAAAACATTTCGATGCTGCCGCTGTCGACGGACTGTTGCGAAACGGGGGTGTGGGTGTGGATGCTGTCGTCGATGTCACGCAGTCGCGCCGCCAGCGCATCGATCTCGGTGCGCCCGGCGCCATCGAGGGCCTCGGACAGCTGCTGCAGCGAGTTCAGGCGCTTGCAAGTGGTGCCGATCAGCTGGGTGGCAATGTCATTGAACTGCAGCGCGGTGATGGCACCGGCGACATGGCGCGACGACGTGTCGGCAAGGCCGTCGAGTTCACGCGTCGAACTCTCGAAGGATTCATTGAGGCGCGCCACGTCGCTCATGAAGTCCTGCACGCGGCGCTGGCTGGTGAGCGCGAAGTTCATGTCGCGCGAAGCGAGTCTGGCGATGGCCTCGTCGGACTTGTGGATGGTGTCGACGACTTCGCCGATCGCGCCGCGGATGCCGGCGCTGAAGCCACGCGAGGCGAAGGACAACTGCTGGACCTCGGTGGCGACCACGGCGAATCCGCGGCCGGCCTCGCCGGCGCGAGCGGCTTCGATCGCGGCGTTGAGTGCCAGCATGTTGGTGCGCTTGGCGATCTCCTCGATCTCGGACAGGCTGCCCAGGATGCGATTCACCTTGGTGACGACCTCCTCGGAAAGCGTGGCCAGCTGGATCGAGAGTTCGCTGGTCTCGACCGTGGCGCGCACGAAGATGTCGAGGGTCTCGGAGGTGGTATTGACGAAATCCTCGAAACGCACCTGCTGTGCGGCATCGTCATCGAGTTCACGCCGCAGCAGGCGCTGCAGGATCGCGCTCTGGACCTTGTGGTTCTGGTCCAGGGCCTGGAAATGCTTGGTCAGACGCACGATGGTGTCGTCGAGAATGCCCGCCAGGCGCCCCATGTCCGTCGAGGCGTCGGCCTCGACGCGGCGGCTTACGCGTGCTGCCGCGACCAGTGCGCCAGCAAGCCGCGGCGGGACCACGGTGTCGGCAATCGCCTGCGTGTCCGCAACCACAGTGGCGGCCTTTGACGCCCGGCGTATGGCCAACTGCCATCCGGCTGCGAGGCCGGCGGTGGCCGAGAGGATGGCGACGACTATCAGGATGATCATTCTGGGCGTGCTTTCCGGTTGAGGCAGTGCCTGGAGCACCAGTCGGTATTACGGCAGGCTTGCCGGAGGACTTGAGATTTTGTGTTGCCGAGCGTCAGGCATTTGCACGGCTTCGGGGTCATGCGGGCGGCAGCGCCATCAGGATCATCGGGCAACCCGGTAGACCGAAGGGGAGTGCACCTGCAGACGCTCGTCGCTGCCCTTGACGCTTTCCGAATGGCCCACGATCAGCCAGGCGCCCGGATGCATGATGTCGACGACCCGCCGCACGATCTCGTTCTTGGCGGCAGGCTGGAAATAGATCAGCATGTTGCGCAGGAAGACCACCTCGAAGCGCCCGATATCCGGCAGGCGCTCGTTGAGGTTGATCTGCTGGAAACGGACCCGCTCGCGGATTGCCGCATCGACCAGCAGCGTGCCTTCCTGTGCCGCGCTGCCCTTGGCACACCAGTTCGTCATCAGGTGGCTCGGAATGCCGTCGATGCGCTGCAGCGGGTAGCGCCCGGTGCGTGCCTTGTCGAGCACCCGCCGGCTGATGTCGGAGCCCAGCACTTCCCAGGCGGCCTGCCGGCTGGCACCGAGCGCATCGGCCAGTACCATGGCAATGCTGTAGGCCTCCTCGCCACTGCTGCTGGCCGCGCTCCACACGCGCAGGGGGCGGTTGCGTTGGCGCTGCGGCAGGATTTCGTTGCGCAGCAGGTCGAAGTGACGCGGCTCGCGGAAGAAATAGGTTTCGTTGGTGGTGAGCAGGTCCACCACCATCTGGCGTTCGTCGGCCTGGGTGCTGGCACTGACCAGACGGAAATACTGTTCGAAGCTGTCGAGACCCAGTTGGCGCACGCGTGCACGCAGGCGACCGAACACCAGTTGCTTTTTGGCGTCGGAGAGGTGGATACCCGTCAGCTGCTGGATCAGGCGCTGGAAGGCGGCGAATTCGCTGTCGCTGATCGTGGCCTGCGGATCGTAGAGCGTACTCAGAGGAGCACTCCTTGGCTGCAATGCGCCGGACGTGCAAATCGCCCGGTCGTAGGCTCATTCGGCGGCCCCCCGGATTTCTTGAGGCCAAGCGCCGTGAACGCAGCGCTGCCGTTGGCGTTCAGCCGGCCTGGAGCAGGACCAGGAAGAGCGGTGTGGAAAGCGCCGAAAGCGCCGTCGAAATGACCAGGCTGGCCGCGACGGTGCCTTCAAGTCTCTGATATTGCGCTGCCATGAGATAGACGTTGGCGCCGACGGGCAGCGAACCCAGCATCACGGCCACTTCGCTTTCGAGTGTCGGCAGTCCGGTTGCGCGTGCCAGCGCCCATACCAGCAGCGGCTGGCAGAGCAGCTTGAGTACACAGATCGTTACGATCAGCGAGGCCTGCGCGTGCACGGCATACTCGGCGAGTCCCATGCCGAGCACGATCAGCGACAGCGGAGCCGCCGGTTCGGCGACCTGCCGCAAGGTGGCGTCGAGCACGCCGGGCAAGTGCACACCGCTGAGCCCGAACAGGGTGCCGCCGATGATCGACATCACGATCGGGTTGCGCAGCAGCGCCAGCAAAGTGGCGCGAAAGCCGGCCAGACTGGGGCTGCCATGGCGCGACCATTCGATCGACACCGACACCAGGGTCCACAGGCTCAAGGCATTGAATACCAGGATCAAGGCGACCGCGGGCACGGCGTGTGGGCCGATGGCCACCCTGGCCAGCGGCAGGCCCAGGAGCACGTTGTTGGAGAAGATGCCGCTCACCGCCAGGATCGAAGCTGCCGTGCCGTCCAGGTGCAGGAGGCTGGCCGCAACGATGCGGCCCACCAGGAAGGTGAGCAGGCAGGCGCCGAAGAATACCCCGAGCAGGCGGCCGTCAACCCTGGGCAGTCTGCCGACGCCGCTCATGAGGTTGAACAGCAGGGCGGGCAGTGCGAGATTGAATACGAAGGTATTCATGCCGCGTGCCACGGCCTCGTTCCAGCCACCCCAGCGCATCAGCGCGTAGCCGAGTGCGATCAGCAGGAACAGCGGTGCCGCCAGGCTGAACTGGCGCAGCAGCAGATCGAGCACAGGCGCGGGTTCCGGAGCGGCGCGGAAGCGCCTTCAGTGCATGTGCCCGCAACCGCCGCTGCCGCAGCCGCCACCGGTCGGGAAGCCGGCGCCACCGCCAGGGCCTGCGTATTCGCCGCTGCTGCTGCCGGCAACATGGGGTGCGCTCAGCATGCGCGGCGACTCCTTGCCGCACTTGGGACAGGTACCGGGCAGTGCGGACTCGGCCAGCGGGCGGCGGCAATCGAAAGGACCGCAGTCGGGACAGCGATAATCGTAGTAGGGCATGTTCAACTCCGTGAAGATTCGAATCCCGGCGCTACTGGCCTGGGTGCGCCTGCTGCGCAGGCTGGGACGGCGCCGCGGGCGCCATGGTGGCTGGCGGCACGCCGGCTGTCATCACCGCGTGGTGATAGGCGGCAACGGCGAAGACCATCAGGAAAAGGACCAGCCCCATGCCCCAGACGCTCATGCGCCGGGCACGCGGCAGGCTGTTGCGTGGCGAAAAGGCGATCGTGCCGATGGCGATGAACGCCGCCAGCAGCGCCAGTTTCAGCCAGATCCACAGCGCGCCCCACTGGCCGGTCAAGGTCGCCAGCGCGGCACCTGCCACGATCAACAGGGTATAGAGGACGTGCGGCAGCACGCGTACCCAGCGTCGCCCGGCGATTGGCGACTGGCGCATCATCCAGACGCCGCGCAGCGCGTAAACGAGCAGGCTGAGCGCCGCCAGGGCCATGTGCAGGTGCTTGAGGGCCAGAAGGGAAGGCATGCCGGTCTCTGATCAGTGCAGAAAGAAACACGGCCCGCCTGGGAGGTCCCGGACGGGCCGCGCGGTGCTTGGGCGCTGCCGAAGCAGACCGCCCGCGCAGGTCGGTCTTACTTCTTTTTCTTGGCGTTGACGGATTCCTTGAAACCCTTGCCCGGCTTGAAACGGGGCAGCGTCGCAGCGGCGATCTTGATCGTTTCGCCGGTCTGCGGATTGCGTCCTTGACGGGCGGCACGCTTGGTCGCCTCGAAGCTGCCGAAGCCGGTCAGCACAACGGAGTCGCCCTTGGCAACCGCTTTGACGATGGAATCCAGCAATGCGTCCAGCACGCGACCGGCGGCAGCGTTGGAAAGCTCGCCAGCGTCGGCGACAACCTTGACGAGATCAGACTTGTTCAAAGCGAACGTCCTCCTTGGGGAAATTTGTCGAACGGGGATCGTTGTGACATTCACGCTGGAAAATAAAGCGCGGCACCCGCCTACTCTACGCAAGATTTCTCGCAATCTGCAAGGTAAAGTTGTCGGGAAGCCCTAGCACATCTGGCTTTTACTGTCATGGTCGCACGCAGCGTGAACACTGCAGGAGCAAAACCTTGTGACCGTTCCGTGGCTTGGCACATCCCCCACATTGACCTTGGCCGTCCCGGCGGGTGACCATGCCGCGCTGATGGCGCCGGTCCCGAAACCGCCGGACCACACGAATTTCCTGATCAGGAGAACCTCCCGAATGGCCTTCAACATCCACGCCGCAAGCATTCCCGTCTTTCAGCGCATGCTGCGCAACCTCGACGCCATCCTGCTCAAGGCGGAGGCACATGCGGAAACGCAGGGCTTCGATCCCATGGTGCTGACCACAGCGCGCCTGTATCCGGACATGCTGCCGCTGACCGCGCAGGTCTTCATTGCTGCCGATACGTGCAAGGGTGCGGCGGCGCGGCTGGCGGGGCGCGAGATCCCCGCCTACCCGGATGTGGAGACCAGTCTGGGTGAGCTTTCAGCCCGACTGCGGCGCACCCTCGACTTCCTGGCCGACTTCCGTCCGGAAGAATTCGACGGCAGCGAAACGCGCCAGATCGTGCTCAAGCTGCGCACACGCACGCTGGAATTCTCGGGGCAGGACTACCTGCTGCATTTCGTGCTGCCCAACCTGCATTTCCACGTTGCCACTGCCTACGGAATCCTGCGCCACAACGGGGTGCCGCTGGGCAAGGCCGACTTCCTTGGCGGCTGATCAACCCTGCTTGCGCACCGTGACTTCGATCTCGATCTTCATGCGCGTGTCGACCATGCCGACCACCATGGCGGTGCAGGCCGGGCGCGCAACGCCGAGGTACTGGCCGAAGATCGGCGCGAGCTCACCGAACAGGGCGGCGTCGCTGAGCAGGTAGGTGACGCGCACCACGTCGTCCAGCGTGGCACCGGCCTGCGCGAGCGCCGCCGAGATGTTGCGGAAGGTCTGGTGCGCCTGCTCTTCGGCGCTGTCCGAGACGGTCATGGTGGTGTAGTCGAAGCCGCTGGTGCCGGAGACGAACACCCACTCGCCATCGACCACCAGCCGGGAATAGCCGGCCAGCTTCTCGAAGCTCGAACCGGAGGAAATGCGGGTGCGCTGGTTTGACATGTGTCGGGTCCTTTCGGATCATTGGAGGGGGCGATAGCGTAGCATGCACCCTGCGTACCCTGCGCCTTCCCCCTTTGACCCCCTGCGACGCTTGCGCCGCGCCTCGCGATGCTGGAACTCGACAAGCTGCTGGTGATCGACCTCGAATGCACCTGCTGGGAGCATGAGGTCGCGGGCAACGATGAACGCCAGGACATCATCGAGATCGGCATCTGCCTGTTCGACATGCAGCGCGGCGCGGTGGCGGCAGCCGACAGCCTGATCGTGCGGCCCACGCGATCGACTGTCAGCCCGTTCTGCGAGAAGCTCACCTCCATCAGCCAGGCCATGGTCGACCACGGCCTCGACTTCCAGGATGCGCTGGCCATCCTGCGCGAGCGCTTTCGCAGTGCCTCGTACCCGTGGGCGTCGTGGGGCAATTTCGACCGCCACGTGCTGATGCAGCAATGCCGGGACTTCGGCCTCGACTATCCAATGAGCGCGGACCACCTCAACCTGAAGACGCTGTACGCTCTGCGCATGGGCCTGCCCAAGGCGATCGGGCTGTACCCGGCGGTCAAGCGCAGCGGCCTGCAGTGGGAGGGCCGGCACCACCGTGGCGTGGATGATGCGCGCAACACTGCGCGACTGTTAGCCTGCATATTCGCGCGCGCCGGCTAGACGCCGCGGATCAGTTCCGCGGCGTGCTCGGCAATCATCAGCACCGGCGCGTTGGTGTTGCCGCTGGTGATGGTGGGCATCACGCCGGCATCCACGATGCGCAGCCGGGCAATCCCGCAGACGCGCAGTTCGCTGTCGACCACCCGGCCGGGATCGCCGGCCGGGCCCATGCGCGTGGTGCCAACCGGGTGGAAGATGGTGGTGCCGATGCGGCCGGCGGCGTCCTGCAGATCCTGCTCCGACTGCAACTGCGGTCCCGGGCGCACTTCCTCAGGCTGAAACGGCGTCAGCGGCGCCTGGGCCACGATGCGTCGGGTCAGCCGCAGAGCCTGGGCTGCCACGCTGCGGTCGCTGGCAGTCGACAGGTAATTGGGCTGGATGAGCGGCGCCGCATCGGCCTTGGCCGACCGGATATGGATCGAGCCACGCGAAGCGGGATTCAGGTGACAGACGCTGGCCGTAAAGGCATTGAAGCCGTCGAGCGGCTTGCCGAAGGCCTCCAGCGACAAGGGCTGGACGTGGTATTCCAGATCCGGCCAGGCCAGGCCCGGGCTTGACCGCGTGAAGCAACCCATCTGCGAAGGTGCCATGCTCATCGGCCCCGAGCGGCGCAACAGGTATTCGAGCGCGATGCCGGCCTTGCCCCACCAGTGCGCTGCGCGCGTG
Source organism: Pseudomonadota bacterium (assembly GCA_028873535.1). GTDB lineage: Bacteria > Pseudomonadota > Gammaproteobacteria > Burkholderiales > Ferrovaceae > CAIVHB01. The sequence goes on along the minus strand of JAGWIJ010000001.1, from coordinate 21,072 downwards.
TTCAGGGTGGAGGTGCCGCTCACCCGGTAGACCATGCGCAGCTGCAGGTGGTCCTGCAGGTTCTCGCCGACTCCAGGCAATTCCAGCACCGGATCGATGCCGAGCGCAGACAGGCGTTCACCCTGACCGACACCGGAGCGCTCGAGCAGGGCCGGCGTGGCCACAGCGCCACTGCACAGCAGCACTTCGCGCGCGGCACGCACGCCGATCGCCTCGCGGGCTTGGCCGGGAATCTGGCGGACGAGGCCGACGCCCTCGCAACGCAGGCTGCCATTGGCATCGGTGCCGAAATGCAGGCGCTCGACCACGGCATGGGTCCAGACCTGCAGGTTGGCGCGTCCGCGCACCGGGTGGAGAAAAGCCTTGGCGGCATTCCAGCGCCAGCCGGCGCGCTGGTTGACCTCGAAATAGCCGACACCCTCGTTGCTGCCGCGATTGAAGTCGGTCGTCGCCGGGATGCCCCCTGCCTGCGCAGCGGCAGCGAAGGCCTCCAGGATCTCCCAGCGCAGGCGTTGGCGCTCGACGCGCCATTCACCGCCGGCACGCCGGCCAGTCGGATCGAAACCAGGCGCGGCATGCAGCGCGTCCTCCCCGGCCCAGTGGTCCTCATGGCGCAGGAAACGTGGCAGGCAGTGCTCCCAGCGCCAGCGCGGATCGCCGGTGAACGCGGCCCAGCCGTCGTAATCGCGCGACTGGCCACGCATGTAGATCATGCCGTTGATGCTGGAGCAGCCGCCCAGCACGCGCCCGCGCGGATAGCGCAGGCTGCGGCCACCCAGACCGGCTTCGCTTTCGGTCTGGTAGCACCAGTCGGTGCGCGGGTTGCCGATGCAGTACAGGTAGCCGACCGGGATGTGGATCCAGTGGTAGTTGTCGGGACCGCCGGCCTCGACCAGCAACACCCGGCACGTGGGATCAGCGCTCAGGCGATTGGCAAGCAGGCATCCGGCAGTGCCGGCGCCGACGATAACATAGTCGAAATCAAGGGCGGGGGAGGTCGAGGGCATCGGCGATCGCGTGCGAGTGGGCTGCTGCGATTATCGCACCGCGCCGGTGCCGCTTGCTGACGCCCGCGCTCAGTGATCGATCTGCAACTGCAGCAGCACGCCACGCTGGTCGGTCTTGTCGGCAATGCGCCCGAGATGCGTCCAGGCCGCCGTCAGCGAGACCGACTTCAGCGGAAACCAGGCCACAAAGGTGTCGTAGAACGTGTCCTCATGGAACGCCGACAGGTTGTCGGGCTTGCGGCGGAATTCGGCGCCGACTGCGAGGTCGTCGCGCAGGAACAGGGCCAGCGAGCCCTCGGGTTCAAGCCGGCGCGTGTCGCTGCGGTCACCGCCGAAGCCCAGCAGCCCCATCTGGTTGGCGCGCGTCGCGCGCAGGGTCAGATTGGCCAGCAGATTGCGGCCGCCGACCGCCGCAAACCACAATTTGGTGGCCGACAGGTAGTAGTCGAAGTCGGCATCGCGACGCGCGCCGAGTGCGCGCGGTATCGGCGCAGCGTCCAGGTTGTGCTTGTACTCGGCGCCGATCGCCACTTGCGGCAGGGCGCGATCGGGTTCGAACACGGCGTCACCGGCCAGGCGCAGCTTGATGCCGGCGACGTCTTCGCGGATCGACTCCCCCGGAACGGTGCTTCCCAGTCCCAGGATGACGCGGCTCAGGCTGAGTTCGAGCCGGTCGTCGATGCCGATCGCCACACCGCTGCTGTCCAGGCGGAAGTCCGATATCTCGAGGTGCGTGATGTGGGCGTTGCCACCCACCTGCCCGTCGGTGCCGTAGCCGGTGATCAGCGCCCATGGGGTCAGGCCGCCGCCGCCGGCACCGTCGACATCGCTGATGCCTCCCGTGGCGGTCAGGCGATCGCCGGCGCACGCCAGCAGGGAGGCCGTGCAGCTCAGCACGCCAAGCGTCCATCGCAAGCAAAGCGGCCGGCTCAAGGTCCTTGGTCTCATGGTGGGCGGTCCGGAGGAATCGGATTCAGGAGGCAATCGCCAGGACCGGGCGCCAGTCGCCGGCCGCAGCCCGGTGGGAGGCGTTGCGCAGCAGGTCCTGCAGGAGTTCGCGGTCGCGACCGTCGCGATACCAGGACTCGGCCATCGCCGGGGCCACCGGCCGGCACAGGAAGAAGCCCTGCGCGGTGTCGCATCCATAGGTGCGCAGGAGTTCGAGCGCCGCCAGCGAGTCGACGCCCTCGGCGGTCACCTTGAGCCCCAGGCGGTGCGCGAGATCGATGGTGGACTGCACAATGGACTCGTCGCTGGGCGACGCCAGCATGTTGAGCACGAAGCCCTTGTCGATCTTGAGCTCGGTGAGCGGCAGGCGTTCCAGGTACGCCAGCGACGAATAGCCGGTGCCGTAGTCATCGATGGCGATATCGCAGCCCAGCGAACGCAGGTCCAGCAGATTGGCCAGCACCAGATCCGGGTCATCGGCCAGCGCGCTTTCGGTCACTTCGAGCAGGATGGCCTGCGCGAGGCAGCCGGTCTCCGCGAGCAGGGCGCGGAACTCGGCCGGCAGTTCGGGCTTGACCAGGTCGCGTGCTGACAGGTTCACCGCAATCTGCACCGGCAGGCCGCGCTGCTGCCAGTCGACGCAGATCTTCATGCTCTCGCGCAGCACCCACAGCGTGATGGTCCGGATGAATCCGGTCTGTTCGGCAAACGGGATGAAGTTCATCGGTGGCATGAAGCCTTGCGTGGGATGGTTCCAGCGCACCAGCGCTTCGACCGCCCGCTTGCCGTTGCTGGACAGGGACAGTTTGGGTTGCAGGTAGAGCACCAGTTCGTCGTTCTCGACCGCGCGGCGCAGTTCGGAGAGCAGGTTGAGACTGGAGGAGTTGGTGCGCGCGTGCGCCGGTTCGAACACCGTGATCCCGCCGCGGCGGTCCTTGGCGTGGTACATGGCCAAGTCGGCACAGCGCAGCAGGCTCAGGGCATCGGATCCGTGGGCGGGGTAGAGCGCAACGCCCACACTCGCGCAGGCATCCACTTCGACCTCGTCGATCACGATCGGCACGTGCAGCAATTCGACGATGTGCTCGCCAAGCGCGCGTGCCAGCTCCGCGTGGCCCAACAGCGCGACCAGCGCGAATTCGTCGCCACCCAGGCGCGCCACATCGATCACGCCATATTGCGCAAGACCGCGCAGGCGCTCGGCGACCTGGCGCAGCACGGTGTCACCCACCGGATGCCCCATCACCTCGTTGACGAACTTGAAGCGGTCCAGATCGAGCAGATAAACGGCCAGCGGCTGACCGGGGTTGGCTTCGATCTGCGCTGCCACGGTCTCCGAAAGGGCAATGCGGTTCGACAGGCCGGTCAGCGAATCCTGGTAGGCCAAGGCCCGGATATGCCGCTCGCGCGAGGCGATGCCGTCGCGCATGTGTTCGAAAGCCTGGCCGAGTTCGCCGATTTCGTCGCTGCGCTGCACGGGGGGCAGGGCGTCGTAGTGGCCGGCTTCAAGGCGACGCGCAAAGCGGCTGAGTTCGCGCAAGGGTGCCGCAATGCCCCGCGCCTGGCCGATGCCGAGCACGATGGCCAGCAGCAGCACCAGCAGGGCCGCGATCTGCAGGACCTGCCACAGGCGCCAGAAGGGTGCCATGGCGGCCGTGACCGAACGCGTCAGTACCAGTGCGATGCGCCGGTCGCCGCCCAGGCTGTTGCCGACCGGGGCGACAGTGGCCAGATGGAGGCCGCTGGCCAGACGCAGCTCCTGTTCGGGCAGGGCGTGGCGCGTGTCGGCGTTGACGACCCCGGCCAGCGTGGCGGCAGCGTCCGCCGGAAGCGTGCTGGCATGTGCCGTGACCTTGCCATGGCTGTCGGTGTCGATCACCGTGACATCGGTGGTGGTGATGTCCTGGATGCCCTGGGTGATCCCGCGGTCAAGCGCAAATCCCAGCACGACCGAGCCGACTGGCAGGGGCGCATTCACCGTCACGTGCACCACCTGGTAGAGCCGACCGGCCCATTCGAGCACGGCCACGCCCTGGCGGCGCGCCGTGTCGGCGTTCACCGCAGCGCCGATCGCCGCAAGATGCAGGGCGTCTAGCTCCGGCACGGCGACCAGCGGATGGCCGGCGTCGTCCAGCATCAAGGCGACGTCGGCCTTGATCCGTGCGGCATGGTTTTGGAGCGCAGAAGCGAGCGTTTCAAGATGCCGGGTGGCCAGTGCTCCGCGCAGCCCGTAGTCGGCCGCCAGCACGCTGGCAGCCAGGTGCAACTGGTGATCGCGCGTCTCCAGGACCTCGGCTGCGACCCGGCCGGCCGTACCCATCGCTTCGCTGGCATTGCTGCGTGCCACGGCACCACCGACCAGATACAGCACGCCTGAGCCCACCAGCTGGGTGAACAGCACCATGCAAACCAGGGCAGTGGCAATGCGGCCCTGCAGCGACTGCAGAAAGCGCAGCGCGCGCGCGCGGTAGGCCATCAGGAGTGCGCGTCCGCTGCTGAAACGTCGATGCGCAGCTTGCCGGTCGGCGGCACATGCACGTTGCGGGGTACCAGACCCGGTTCGTGCAGACCCGGCAGCCAGGCGTGCAGCTGCCAGTCGCCCGCCGGAACGTCATGCAACACGGCCGTGCCGTCGGCCTGGGACACGGTGTGATAAGGCGTGTCGACGACCAGCACGTAGCCCAGCATCACGTCGTGGATATTGCAGCCCAGAGTGACCAGACCGGCGTGATCGAACACCACCGGATTGGCTGGTCGCCCCGAATAGAGCTTGAGTTCAAAAGGCTTGGCCGGCGAAAAGGAATAGACGTGGTGACGGATGTTGTCCTTGTTGGGAAATGTCACCGCGGCACCGGTCTCGATCACCGACACCTGTGGCACGAACTGCCGGTTGACCTGATCGATGACGGCGCCGCTGGCGCCATGCGCCACTGCGTGGCCGCCGGCCGCCAGCAGATAGATCACCCCTGGCAGTCCGGAGGCGTCCGGGGCCGCAGGCAGGTGGACTTCCAGATCGGTGGCGCAGGCATGGACGGCGCAGATGGCTGCCAGGCCGGCAAGCGCACGGGGCAGGGCCGTGCTCACGGTTGCACCACGTCACGCAGATCCGGGGCAAGCAGAGCGAGCAAGGCGTTCTTGTCCGCACTGCGCACGCCGCGCGCATCAAGCACGCTGCGCAGGAGTTCGACCAGGGCGTAGAACTCGCCAGACCGGATGTGCAGGCCAGCGTGGATGGTCCGCAGGTCATCGTTCTCATAGGGACACGCCCCACCGGTGAGCACGCACAGAAAATCGGCCAGCTTGGACTTGACGCGCTTGAGGTCGACACGCTGCCAGTGATCGTGGGTGCGCGGATCGTCGACCGCCCGGTCGATCAGCGTGGCGGCAATTTCGCGCACTGCGCTCACCCCGCCAAGCCGTGCGCACAGCGTGGCCTCGGCGCACAAGGTGCTGCCGCCACTGCTGGCCTGGCCTGGCACGCTGTCAGCGGGTGCATGGCTTGCGGCTGCATCGACAGCCAGTGCGACACCCGGCGATTGCAGCAGGCAGCCTGACAGGAACAGGAACCGGGTCAGGCAGGAATGGAGTCGGGACATCGCTGTGGGCACCAGAGTAGACCCCCATTCTTACGAACAGGAACGCGTTAACTTTAAGCATTTTTTCTGGTGCATCGCCCAGACGGTGGCGCTGCGGGCAGCTGTCTGCTTTGGGATCGATGCGAGCGTTTGCAGCGAAAGAGAGGGATGGCAGTGCCATTTGACCGCCCGCTTTGGCGGGACTGGCGAGCTAAATCGCTTTTTCCACTGTAAATAAGTGTATTTCTTATTCAGGAGTGTGCGCGAAGTACTTAAGATCACAGCACTAAGGCATTGCGGTGCCACCCATACAGCCAAACCGATAATTGGCGCGCTATCCACCGACTGGGCAAAGCACGGAGACGTATTTGTCATGCGTTACGAACACAGCGTGCATCAGAGTGCGGAGATCCTGCGCATGGTGCTTCCCAATTTTCCGCGCCACACGGCGGCCTACCATCCGATCAGCTACGCGCTGTGGTACGAGTACGCCGCAGGGATCAATCCGCCCCTGAAAGAGCGCCTCGACGCCCTGCTGGCCGAAGGGCGCACCATTGACGACGACCTGGCCTACGCACTCTATCGAGAGTACATCCTCGATGCCTGGAGCTCGCGCAGCCTGAGTGTCAATCACCAGTTGGAAGGGCTGGTCAGCACCTTCGAACTTTCAGCCGAGCGCGCCTGCGCCGACGCCGAGCAGTTCAACGCGAGCTGGGGCGAATTCCAGCACAAGCTGGGGGCGGCACCGGCCGAGATGCGCGATCAGCTGGCAAGCGACCTCGTCCAGTCCGGTCTGCGCATGCGCAGCGCCGTGCATGAACTGCGCACCGAACTCCAGGCCAGCGTCGATGAAACGCGCCGCCTGCGCTCCGAACTCCAGCGCCTGCATTCCGAGGTGATGACCGATCCCCTGACAGGCCTGTGCAACCGGCGCGGCCTCGATCCCGCCTTCGCGCAGATTTACCAGCACGCCCTCGAATCGGGATCACCGTGCAGCGCCATCCTGGTGGACGTGGACCACTTCAAGCGCCTGAATGACAACTTCGGTCACGTGTTCGGTGACCAGGTGCTGAAGAAAGTGGCCATGGAACTGCGGCGCCGCGCGCGCGGCAGCGATCTGGTGGCTCGCCTGGGCGGCGAGGAATTCCTGATCGTGCTGCCGCACACCGATGGCGCCACTGCCCAGCACGTCGCCGAGGAGATGCGCACCAGCATCGAGCGCGGCGAACTCAAGCAACGGGGGCCGTCTGCCGGCACCGCCAAGGTCACGATATCGGCCGGTGTGACGGTGATGCGTCCGCAGGACACCCCCGCCAACATGATCGCGCGCGCGGACTCGGCGATGTACCGGGCCAAGAACAGGGGGCGCAACCAGGTTGCCATGATGGCCTGAGCGGAGGAGGGCAACTGCCGCTGCTGTCACGCGCGCTCGCGACCGGAACGCAGCGCCTCCAGTTCCGCGCGTTGCTGCTCCGCCAGCGCCAGGTTCTCGCGTAGCGCGAGTTCCGCCTGCTTGCGTGCCGTGATCGAGGAGTACACCCACAGCGATTCGTCGCGGCTGGCATCGAAGATGACGGCGCTTGCTTCCAGCCAGACATGGTTGCCGCTGGCGTGGCGCGCGTCCAGCTCGCCGCGGAAAGTCTTGCCGGAGCGGATCAAGGGATAGGACTGACTGCCGAGCTGCTCATAGGAATACTGATCGAAAAACAGCAGTCGTGTCGACGCCCCGGTGAGCTGCTCGACCGTATAGCCGAGCAGACCTGCCAGGCCGGTGCTGACCCACAGGAACTGGCGATCACGGATCTTGGCAAATCCGATCATCTCCGTATTGATGATCGCTGCCTGCTCGTGGCTCAGGATCTGCATGGCGTGCTCGGTCTGCATGCGTTCGGTGATGTCACGCCCCACCGAATGGAGGATGCGCAGCCGACCCTCGGCATCCGGCAGCATGCGGTTGTGCCAGTTCACCCAGATCTGTTTTCCATTGGCTGCGATCAGGCGGTTCTGTCCGCCGGCAGGCTTGCCGGTCTCGATCACGGCGCGCAGATGGCGACGCACCACCGGCTCATCCTCTGACGAGATGAAGTCGAACAGGCTGCGCCCGACCATGGCGCCGATGCTCATGCCGAAGTGCCTGGCATAGGCGTGATTCACGAAAGTCAGGATGCCATCAGTGGACGCCAGCGATACCAGGTCGGTCTGGTCTTCGACCAGCGTTCTGAAGCGCTCTTCGCGCTGCGCCAGCGCGCGTTCGGTCCGCCGCAGATGCGTCAGGTCGAAGCACGACAGCAGCACCCGCGATTCCGGCGCTGCCGCGGGCGCCAGGGGCTCGGCCGTGACGGCCACATCAAGCAGTTGCTGGCTGTGGTGAACCATGCGGAATTCGATGGATGACGCGAAGCTGCGTTCGCGCACGACACCGAGCAGCCAGTGCCACACCTCGTGTGAGCCGGGATCGACGATGTCCTGCAGCTTGTGACCCCGCAGTGTGATCAAGGGATAGCCGAAGGCTTCGGTCCATGCCGGATTGGCGTCCACAACCCGGCCGGAGGCGTCGACACTGAGCAGGCAGGCCGGGACGTGGGGCAGCGAGCCTGCGCCCGACGCCAGCACACCATGCGGGCTCCGTTCGGTCTGCGATCCGGCCGCCGTCTGCTTCGATGGGCCACGCGCGATCCAGGCACGCACCGATTCCAAGCGCAAGGCCGCGACCAGCCCCAGCACGATCAGAGCACACAGAATGGCGATCAGCATGCCGGAATAGGGCGCAAGGCCAGGGAACATGGAAGTCGATCCGAATCTTGCAATTGCGCAAGTGTACGGCAGCAGCCGACCCGGGAGACATTCTAAGGGCTGCAAGCAGGACTGCCGACCTGTTGGGGCTGGCAAGAAAGGCGCAACAGAGCCTCGAATCGGCAGTCGGCTTGCATGAGTATCTCAATGCTGGGTTGCCAAGGCGCGCGTTGTTCATGGCGGCCAAATCAGGCGGCATTGCGGCAGAGGACCTGCTCCCGGTGTTTGGAATCAGTGCACGGACCTGGGCACGTCTGAAAACCGATCCAGATGGACGACTGGACTCCAATCAAAGCGCCCGGCTCTGGCGTTATGCCGAGGCGTTCTCCAAGCCGTGTTCTGGCGACTCGACGACGCTCGCTTCCATCGCACCTGGAACAGCGGTGAGGGGTCCCAGCGGACTGGCGGTCGGTGGGCTCCAAAAATGCCGTGCCGCACGTTCTGACGTCAGCAGAGTTGCTCGTTCCCTGGAGCAACGTGCATGTCATGGACCCGGCGAGCGTCCCGAATCCACTTTGGCTGCTCCCTTGTGCAAACAGCGCAGCGCAGCAGGCATACGGACAAGATCTCCTTGCTTCTCACGCATTCGTGGCGTTCCCGAGCACCGTGTCCCGCCACAGCTGGAATCTGCTGTTCCATCCAGCGTGCGCGGAGGGCAGGTACAGGCTGCTGGCTCAAGAGCCGCTGGCGTTGGATCCGCGCCTCAATCCGCCGCAAACGTGACACGCCCGCCGTCAGCGGGCAGTTCATTCGACAGGAGACTTTACATAATACATATTATGCGCTTATCCGATGCAAGACTGAGGCGGAGTCACTTCTCGACGAACGGGTTCCTCAGCTTTACGCCAGTGCCCTCAAAGTCGGCCACATTCCGCGTGACCAGGATCAAGTCGTACAGCAAGGCGGTGGCGGCAATCTGTTTGTCAATCGCATGCTGGGGATTGGGGGCGCTGAGGCGCCCCCAGATCTGGGCAGCATCGGCGTCAAAGCTCAATACGCGGTCCTGATATTCACGGGCCAGATCGCCAAGCCAGGCCTCGAGCAGCTGCGCCTGCGCGTGGTCGCCACGATGCCTGATCAGTTCAACGCCGCGACGGAGTTCACCTATCGTGACGGCTGAGAGAAAAGCACTTGCCTGGTCGCTCTCGACTTCGCGGAAGAACGCGACCACGCCAGGATTCGCGCGTTCAGTCTTGCGAGCCTCGCTGATCACGTTGGTATCAATCAAGAACACTTGGTGCCTTGGCAGGTTCGTCCGAACGCTGGAAATCCGAGTCAATTCCGACATCTGGCATGCAGGTCAGAACCTCGACAAGGCTACGCCGACGTGGGTGGATCAGCGCGGCAGCCAATATCTCCCGATGCTCAGCTTCAGCGCTACGGCCATGAGCGCCCGCGCGCGCTTTGAGTGCCTTGATGATGTCGTCCCCGACGCCTCGAACCAGCAAATCTGCCATGCTCCATTCTCCCGATCGAGTGAATGATATCAACGATATCGCCACAAACCCATTTGGTCAAGCATCCTGTCCTTGACGTCGTCACACCAGACGCACAAGGCCTCAGGACTCTGCGTTGCGCGATCAAGGTCTACACGGCGCGGGTTGGCTCGGGGCCATTGCGTCAGTTGGTCTGGCCATCAAGCTTGCCAGCGAACATCGCTCCGCCGCCCAACCCCGGTGGTGGCGGATCAGGTGACGTGACCATACCGGTGGTCGAACTGCCGCCTCCGTTGCCAGGGCAGTTGTTTGCTCAAGGGCTGGCCCTGAATGATCGCGGCCAGGTTGCAGGATCAACAGTTGATTCCGGCGTCTCCCTCCCAGGGACTACCGGGCGTGCCTTCGTGTGGAGCTCGGATACGGGAAGACGGGAGCTGCGCACCTTGGACGGTTTCCCGTACGCCAGCGTTCATGCCATCTCTTGAGCCCGGCCGGCGACGACGAAGGCGACGACGGCCGGTGAGACCTCCCTACCCCACCAGCTTCTGCATCAGGCCCGCCACGTTGGGCACACCCAGTCCCGTCACCAGATCGTAGCCGCTGGCGGCCTCGTACTGGCCGTTGCTGCCGCTCACGATGTCGCGGAAGGCGGGGCTGGACTGCAGGGGGTACAGCAGCGGATTCAGGAAGGGCAGCGCATCCAGGCCCTTCTTGGTTCTGGCTTCGTTGATCAGGGCGCAGAAGGCTGCCCAGACCGGCGTGGCCCAGCTGGTGCCGCCGATCTGTTCCTTCTTGCCCTGCAGGAACAGCACGGCACCGGTGTTGGGATCGGCCACCAATGCGACGTCCGGCACGGTGCGTTGGCTGCCGGCCGGAATGCCCTGGGCGACCTGCCAGGCGGGACGCGGAAAATAGTGGCTGACGCCACCGCCGCTGCCCGGCCAGCCGACTTCGCTGGTGACAGCACCCTTGGCGTCCATGGTGAGCGAAGTGCCGCCGACGGCCACCACGCAGGGGTCCGAGGCCTCGTACTCCGGCTGCAGCGGACCGCCACCGGCATGGCCGGACTGGTCGGGATTGGAACCGGCATCGCCCGTGGAGACGAACACATTGATGCCGGCCGCGGCCAGCTGCAGGAACTTCTGGTGCTGGGTCGCCACCTCGCCGCCGGCGCCACCGAAAAAGGTCTCGCCCAGGCCCAGGCTGATCGAGACCTGGCGCAGGCCGGGGCGCTTCGCGGCGTCGGCGATGATCTGGTCGAGCGCGCGATCGAGCGCCGAGAATTCGAGCGAACCCGAGGCGTAGACGCGGATGGCGGCACCCGGTGCGATGCCGCTGGTCCATTCCACATCCAGCGATTCTTCGCCTTCCTGCGGCGGCAGCGCGCCCCCGGCCACGTTGAGCACCGTGACGCGTGTGCCGTCGGCATTGATGCCGTTGAATTGCCAGAACGCGGTCAGATCGGCCGGCAGGGGGGCGGTGTCGATCAGGATCGCGATCTCCTGTCCGGCGCCGCTCACGCCAAGGGCATCCGCGCCATAGGCCTTGAGGATCGCGGCGACGCTGAAGGGCGGGCTGAAGGCGCTGGCAGCAGGCGCTTGCGCCGCCACTGCCATGGGCGCGATGCGGCTGTGCCGGTGGGCGTGCAGGAAGGGCTGCAGTCCGCCGATATGGCTGACGGCAGCACCGATGTCCGGCGGCAGGCTGGGTTCGTCGCGCGCCGCCATGTATTCCTTGCCGTGGCGCGTGACGCAGACCACGTGCACGCCGAGAGCGGCCTCGACTGCGGACGCGTCGGCGCTGGCGTAGACCGAGGTGTGGTCGCCACTGACATGGCTCACCTTGAATCCGTGTTGTCCGAGCCAGGTGGCCAGCGCTGTGGCGGCGGCGGGATCGACGCCATAGTGGGCCGCCTGTTCGTCCAGCGGCACGCGCTCGCCCCGCGCGACGCGCGCTTCGAGATCCTGCAGGCGCGCGGCCGGGATGCCCAGGCTGAAATGCAGGTGCATGAGCGCGCGACGGTGCTGCGCCGTGGCGGTGCTGACGGTCAGCTCATGGCTGGCGAGGGCGCCGATAGCGGGCAGCGGAATGATGCTCCTGGGAAAGGATTTGCGTTCGGCCATGACACACCTCCGGAGGATTCACGACATGCTGCCGCCGCCCTGCCCTGTCTGTAAATGCGACCGAAGGCTTGTCCTACTGCATGTGCCAGCCGTGGCTGACGGTGATCGATTGTCCGGTCAGCGCATTGGTCGGGAAGGCCGCCAGGAACACGGCCGTCTGCGCCACGTCCTGCACGGTGGTGAACTCGCCGTCGACGGTGTCCTTCAGCATGACGGTGCGGATCACGTCGGCCTCGCTGATGCCCAGCGCCTTGGACTGCTCCGGAATCTGCTTGTCGACCAGCGGCGTGCGCACGAACCCCGGGCAGATCACATTGGCGCGGATGCCGTCCTTGGCGCCCTCCTTGGCCACCACCTTGGCCAGACCGAGCAGGCCGTGCTTGGCGGTGACATACGGCGCCTTCAGCGGCGAGGCCTCGTGCGAATGCACCGAGCCCATGTAGATGATCGAGCCGCCGCGCTTGCCGGCCACCATGGCGCGCATGCAGGCACGCGTGGTCAGGAAGGCGCCGTCGAGATGGATGGCGGTCAGCTTGCGCCAGTCCTCGAACTTGAAGTCGACGATGGCGCTGATGATCTGGATGCCGGCGTTGCTGATCAGCACGTCGACGCCGCCGAATTGCGCCACCACCTGGGCGACACCGGCATCCACCTGGGCTTCGTCGGTGACGTTCATGGCCACGGCCATGGCCGTACCACCGCTTTGCGTGATCTCCGCGGCGGTCGCGGTGGCCGCTTCCAGCGACAGGTCGGCGATCACGACCTTGGCGCCTTCGCGCGCGTATTCGATGGCGATCTCCTTGCCGATGCCGCTGGCCGATCCGGTGATGATGGCGACCTTGTCCTTGAGTTGCATGGGGAATCTCCTTGGATGGGGCCGCGTTCAGGCGGCCAGATAATCGTGGATGACAGTGCCCAGCGGCAGCGTGAGATCGGCCAGGATGTGCACGGCAGACAGCACTTCCAGCACCGGCAGGTCGGCCACCGGCGCCAGCGCGTGGCTGTGCAGGTCGAGCGCACCTGGGCCGGTCCAGGCGCCCTTGATGGTGATGTCGCTCAGACAGTAGCGCACCAGTTCGCAGATGCGCGGGCTGCCATCGACATGCGGCACGATCTTGAGCAGGTAGCTCGGTGCGGCCATCGATGCCAGCACCTTGGCAGCATCGAGGGTCTGGTGCTTGAACCCCATGGTGCCGGTGGCGACGCGGAAGTCGCTGTAGTCCAGCGTGCCCATCAGGGTATCCATGTGCACGCGCAGTTCCGGCTGGCCGAGCTTTTTGGGAAAGCCCCACAGCTCGCGGCCGGCGGCAATCGGCGGATGGTCGTTCAGGTACATCGAGAGCACGAAACCGCCCTGCTCCGCGCCGAAGCGCACCGGGATCACCTGCCCGGATTCGCAATAGTGGCCGAAACCGGTGGAGTCCGGCATGTTGATGAACTCGTACTTGACCACCGGTTCGACCAGTTCCAGCGGCGCCGGAATCAGCGCACGCAGGCGTTCGGGGTCGGTGCGGTAGCTGATGATGAGGTATTCGCGGTCGACAAAACGATAGGGGCCGGGCGGGAACGCCGGACTGTGGAGGGGCATGGCAAAGGCGCGTGCCCGGACTTCAGCTGCCGTCATGGTCGATCTCCGCAAAGGGGTTTGCACTGCAGCAGTGACCGGGAAAACACCCGTCGGGTTTCCATTCTGGGCGCGGCACGCTACGGAGAAGTGTCAGCGGATGTGACGGCATGGCGCATTCGACGCCACCATCGTGCCGCACGGCCGGCTACTGCAGACTGCGCGTCACCAGCATGAAATCCGGATCCTCGGCGTAGCTCTTGACCATGAATCCCAGGTCGCGCATCAGCTTCAGCATGTTGGGATTGTTCTTCAGCACCAGGCCGTCGATCTCGGCCAGGCCGCGCTCGCGCGCCACCTCCATGATCGACTCCATCAGCCGCGAGCCCAGTCCCCTGCCCTTGAGTTCGTCGGCCACCACCAGCGCGAACTCGCAGCTGGTCTGGTCCGGGTTGGTCACATAGCGCGACACGCCGATGATGCGGCTGCGTTCGACCACCTCGCCGTCGGCGCGCGTTTCGCGCTGCTTCTGCACGGCCACCAGCGCCATCTCGCGGTCGTAGTCGATCAGCGTGAAGCGCGCCAGCATCGACGCCGGCAGTTCGGTCAGGGCCGACACGAACCGGAAATAGCGGCTTTCCGGCGACAGACCCTGCACGAAGTCCTGCAGCATCTCGGCATCGTCGGGGTGCACCGGGCGCACCGTGTACTCGCCACCGCCGCGCAGCGGCCAGGCCTGCTCGTAGCGTGCCGGGTAAGGCAGGATCGCCAGGTGGTTGTAGGTGGACAGCATGCCAGCGGCCGGGGTGGCGGCGTGATCGATGACAATGCGCGCATCGACCGCGACAGCGCCCTCCTCGTCGACGATCAGGGGATTGATGTCCATCTCGCGCAGCTGCGGCAGTTCGCACACCATTTCGGACACGCGCAGCAGGATCTGCTCGAGCGCGTCCACATTGGCGGCCGTGGCACCGCGCCATTCGCCCAGGGTTTCGGCCACCCTGGCACGTTCGATCAGGCGGCGCGCCAGGAACTGGTTGAGCGGCGGCAGTTCCATGGCGCGGTCGTTCATGAGTTCGATCATGGTGCCGCCAGCGCCGAAGGCGATGACCGGTCCGAAGGGGTCGTCGGTGACGAGTCCGATGTAGATCTCGCGTCCGCGCCGCGAGCGCGCCATCTTCTGCACGGCAACGCCGTTGATGCGCGCATTGGGCAGCGCATGCGTGACGCGCTCGATCAGGTCGTTGTAGGTGTCGCGCACGCCGGCACCGCTGATGATGTTGAGCGCCACGCCCTGCACGTCGGACTTGTGGCTGATGTCGGGCGAATCGATCTTGAGCGCCACCGGAAAGCCCAGCTGGGTGGCGATCATCATGGCTTCGTTGGCGCTGCGCGCCACGATGGTGCGCGTGACGGGGATATGGAAGGAGGACAGCAGCGTCTTCGATTCCATTTCGGTGAGCACCTTGCGGCGCTCCGCGAGCACGCTCTCGATCACCAGACGTGCGCCCTCGATATCGGGCTTGGCCAGCGTCGACAGCGGCGGCGGCGTTTGCTGCAGCAGTCGCTGGTTCTGGTAGAAGGACGCGATGTTGCCGAAGGCGCCGACCGCCGCTTCGGGGGTGCGGAAGGTCGGCACGCCGCCTTCGCTGAGCAGCGCCCGGCCACTGACCACGGTGGCATCGCCCATCCAGCACGCGAGCAGCGGCTTGCCCTGGCGCGCCTTGGTGTCGAGCAGCGCGCGTGCGATGCCCTGCGAGTCGACGTGGCCCTTGGGCGAATGGATCGCCAGCACGCCATCGACTCCGGGATCGTGCGCGGCCGCTTCGATGGCGAGGTGGTAGTGATCGGCATCCGCTTCCTCGGACAGGTCGATCAGATCGGTGAGGGACGCATGCACCGGCAGGTGCGGCTGCAGTTTGCTGCGCGTCTCGGCCGAGAGCACGCCCAACTGCAGGCCGATTTCGTTGACCCAGTCGGCGGCCAGCACGCCCGGTCCGCCGCCATTGGTGACGATGGCCAGCCGGCGTCCTACCGGGCGATAGCGCGAAGCCAGGCACTTCGCGGCCGAGAACAGTTCGACAAAGGAACGCACGCGCACCGCACCGGCGCGACGCAGCGCCGCTTCGAAGACGTCGTCGCTGCCGACAATCGCGCCGCTGTGGGTCTGGGCCGCCCGATTGCCGGCCGGCCGGCGGCCGGCCTTGAGCACCACCACTGGCTTGGCATTGGCGGCGGAGCGCAGTGCGCTCATGAAGCGGCGCGCGTTGGCGATGCCTTCGAGGTAGACGATGATGCTGTCGGTGCGCGGATCGTTGGCCAGGAAATCCAGCACCTGGGCGATATCCACCGGCGAACCGGGCCCGAGCGACACCACCGAGGAAAAGCCGACCGAGTTGTTGCTCGCCCAGTCCAGCATCGAGGCGGTCAGCGCGCCCGACTGCGAGACCAGTGCGAGCGATCCGGGCCTGGCCAGCGGCCCCAGATTGCTGGCATTGAGCCGCAGCGCCGGGCGCTGGAAACCCATGCAGTTGGGGCCCAGCAGGTGCATGTTCTCGTGGCGCGCGATCTTTGCCAGATCCTGGGTGCGCTCCGCCGTCATGCCGCCCGACAGCACCAGTGCGGCGCGGCACGCAATGCGTCCCGCGATTTCCAGCGCGGACGGAATCTCCTTGTGCGGCAGGGCGATGATCGCCAGATCCGCGCGCGCCTGCGCCAGATCAGCCAGCGTTCCGCTGGTGCTGATGTCGAGGAACTGCAGGCTGCCCTCGAAGTGCTGGGCGCGCAGCGATTCGTGCAGGCTGCGCGCTGCACCGGTCAGCGTATCCGGCTTTTCGTGGTCGCCCGCGAACACCAGGACCGACTCCGGGCAGAACAAGGGATTCAGGTAGTGCTTTTCCATGCCTTCAGTCGGCTCCGATCAATGCGCGCACGTGTGCGGTCGCGCTACGTGCCAGACAGCTCAGCACGTAGCCGCCTTCAAGACAGGAGATCACCCGTCCCTGGCAATGGCGGTTGGCCAGCGCCATCAGCTGCTGGGTGACCCACAGGTAGTCCGCCTCGACCAGTCCCAGATTGCCCATGTCGTCTTCGCGGTGGCCGTCGAAGCCGGCGGACACGTAGATCAGCTGGGGCTGGAAGCTGTCGATGGCGGGCAGCCAGTGCTCGGTGACCCCCTTGCGGAAGGCCTCACTGCCCGAACGCGGATCCAAGGGTACATTGACCATGTTGCGGCCACGTGGCTTCTCGCCGCAGAACGGGTACAGGCCCTTTTCGAAGATCGAGCACATCAGCACCCGGTCGTCATCGGCCAGGATGTCTTCGCTGCCGTTGCCGTGGTGCACGTCGAAATCGACCAGCACCACGCGCCGCAGATTGTAGACGTCCAGCGCGTGGCGGATGCCGACGGCGACGTTGTTGAAAAAGCAGAATCCCATGGTGGCGGCACGCTCGGCGTGGTGGCCGGGCGGCCGGACGCAGCAGAAGGCCGAACTGACCTTGCCGCCCAGCACCAGGTCGGTGGCCTTGATCGCGGCACCGGCCGCGCGCAGCGCGGCAGGCACGGTCCAGGGATTCATGCGCGTATCCGGGTCCACCTGCAGATAACCCTCCTTCGGGGCCATTGCCAGCACCTCGCGGATGTACAGGTGGGTGTGTGCGCGACCGAGCTCCTGCTCGGTCGCCAGCGGTGCATCGTAAGGGATCATGTAGTCGAGCAGGCCCTTGACCAGCAGCATGTCATTGATGGCGCCAAGGCGCTCGGGGCTTTCGGGATGATCGCGACCCATTTCGTGACGGCTGCAGTCCGGATGCGTGACATAGGCGGATAACACGTGACATTCCTCCACTTGCCGATGACTCCGATCGGCTCATTGCCACTGTAACCCGCAGCGCAGCACATCGGCTTGATCCAGGGCAAAATGCTGGACATGTCTGCTTCTCATTCGCCCGCTCAACCTTGAAGCCCGCGCCCGGCAGCACCCGTCCCGCCGTGATCCTGGCCTGCCTGCTGGCGACCTGGTTCATCTGGGGCTCGACCTACTATGCGATCCGGCTGGCGCTGCCCAGCGTGCCGCCCTTCGTGCAGACCGGCACGCGCTTTGTCACGGCCGGCGGCCTGCTGCTGCTGTGGAACCGCGTGGTGCGGCGCCAGCCCTGGCCGAGTGGAGTCGAATGGCGCAATGCCTGGCTGGTCGGCACACTGATGCTGGCGCGCGCGCGCGGAACCACCAGCCGCCCCTGAAGCTGCAGGAGGGCAGCCGCCGGGCGCACGCCTCAGGCTGCGGGTGCGCAGGCGGCCGCCGGAACCCGGATCATCAGCCGGAAGGGTGCGAAAGCCTGCTCGACGTGAGGTTTGTCGAGCAGCACCAGGATGGACGCGCCTTGCTCCTCCAACAGGGTGCGCACCACATCCAGTCCGACACCGCGGTCCGCCGCGGCGGTCGAAATGCCCGGCCGGAAGATTCGCTCGGCGATTTCATCGGCCAGGGAACAGGCTTCCGGGCCCAGGACTCCGTTTTCGACCGCGCGCCGATGCAGGGCGTGCATGGGCAGGCCACGGCCATCGTCGCGGATGCTGATTTCGTAGCCATCATGGACGCGCTGGCTGCTGACCTCGATGACGCCTTGCGGGCGCTTGCCGGCAGCGCTGCGCTGCTCCGGCGTCTCGATGCCGTGCTCAAGGGCGTTGCGCAGGATCTGCAGCAGCGCGCGCTTCAACGCATCGGCAAAGCCGCTGTGGAATCCCGGTGTCACGTCCTGCACGCGCACCTGGGGTATCGGCTTGCCCAGCTCGCGCGCCGGTGCCGGCAGGGCATCCGCGGCGCCGCCCACCAGGCGTTCCAGTGGTATCAGACCCAGGCCGCCGACCAGATCATGCAGACGGGCGGCAAGACCGGAGCCGGACACTGTCACCAGTTCGCGCAATTCGGCGAGTTGCTCCGCCGGCACAAAGGTACCGCGCGGCGTGAAATGCTCGCCGGCGCGGCCGCCACGGCCCAGGGTCTCCTGGTTGATGCCTACCAGGTGCGCCAGCGCGTCCTCCACCGCCGCAAGTTCGGTCAGCAACTGCGCTGGCGCTCCCTCGGCGCGAGGCGCCGCTGCCAGCCGCTCGTAGCCCTGCCCGGCCTGGAACGCAGCCGCCGTGACCCTGCCGAATTGATGGCTGCGTGCCTGGTCGTGGACAGCATGCATGTTGCGCAACAGTGTCGCCTGCACCTGGGCGTCGCCATGCTGCTGCGCTTCGATCAGGTCACGATTCTCGGCGGCGAGCATGCGCGCCTGGTCGATGAAGTCATTGAAGCGGCCCGGCGGAAGCTTGAGGATCTGCGCGATGGTGGCAAGCGCTTCGCGCTGCTCCGCGACCGCGTGCGCCAGTGTTGCGTCACTTTCCGCAGCGGCTGCAGACCTGTCCTGGGGCCGGCCGGGCAGCGTCGCCAGCACGCCCAGCAAAGCCAGATTGATCAGGGCGGCCGCGAGTCCCAAGCCGGCTGACACCGCGCTGGCCTGCGCCAGTGCCAGGCCACAGTAGATCGCGAACAGCACACCCAACAGGGCAGTGACGCCGAGTATCCAGATAGGCTTGCGCAGGGGTTGCGTGTCGATAGACTCGGACATTTCGGCCTTCGCTGACTGCAGACGGGGGAATGCCGGCTGGCTTGGCAGGGCACGCCGCCGGCTCGCCACTTAACGGCCGTGCGGCCGCTTTCCTGAGGACCATTTGCATGTATCTCGGTATCGATCTCGGCACTTCTTCCGCCAAGGCACTGCTCTTGTCGGACCGCGGCATTGCGCTGGCACAGGCTTCGCGCCCCTATGCTGTGCACCATCCGGCGCCCGATCGCGCCGAATCGGATCCGGAAGCGTGGTGGGCCGCTGTGGCTGCTTGCGTGCAGGAGCTGCCGGCCGCTCTGCGCGCGCAAGTGCGCGCCATCGGCCTGTCCGGACAGATGCACGGCGCGGTGTTCAGCGACGCGCAGTCGCGCCCGTTGCGTCCGGCCATCCTGTGGCTGGACCGGCGCGCCGCCGGCTTGCGCGCGGCATTGCCGCAGGACTTGCTGGAACGCACCGGCAATCCTTTCAGCGCGGGCATGACGGCCGCCATCCTGGCCTGGCAGGTGCAGCAGCCCGATGGCTTGCCGGCCGGCACCCTGGTCATGCAGGCCAAGGACTGGCTGCATCTGCGGCTCACCGGCGTCGCGACCAGCGAGCCCAGTGATGCCAGCGGCACCTTGCTCGCCGACCGCGCGGGCAATTGGGATGCTGAATTGCTGGCAGGCCTGGGCCTGACACCGGCCATCCTCAATCCGGTGCTGGCGTCAGCCAGCGCGGCGGGCGGTCTGGCCACTGCCAGCGCCAATCTGCTCGGCCTGGCGGCCGGCATTCCGGTGGCGTGTGGTGCCGGCGACACGGCAGCGGCGGCGTTTGGCGGCGGGCTCTACCATGCCGGCGACGCCCAGCTCACCACCGGATCCGGTGCACAACTGGTGGTCATGTGTGCGCAGGCGCCGCCAGCCGATCCGGCACTCAATGCCTTCTGCGCGGTGCGTTGCGAAGATCTGCCCGGCTGGTATGCGATGGCGGCGATGCAGAACTGCGGCATCGCGCTCGAATGGGTGCGGCGCCTGCTGGGCTTGAGCTGGCCGCGCGCCTATGAACTCGCATTCCAGCCGGCGGCTGGCGCGAGCCGTGCGCTGTTCGTGCCGCACCTGAGCGGCGAGCGCACGCCCTGGATGGACCCCGCGCTGCGCGCCAGCTGGTCGGACCTGGGCGTCGACGACGACGCTGGCGCCATGATGCGTGCCGCGTTCAAGGGCGTGGCGTTCAGCATCCGCGCCGGGCTCGACGCACTGCGCCGGCAGGGACTGGCGCCTGCGCGTCTGCGCCTGGCGGGTGGCGGTTCAGTGCATGCCGAATGGCGCCAGCTGCTGGCCACCGTGCTGGCCACACCGCTCGACGCGGTGGATTGTGCGGACGCGTCAGCGCGCGGCGCCGCCCTGCTGGGTGCGGTCGCCGACGGCATGCCGCTCGCCGCGGTCCGCGCCATGGCACCGCAGCTGGTGCCGGTGGCAGGCGGCGCGCCCGACCCGGCGCTGGAAGCCGACTATCTGCGCTATTGCGCGCGCATCGAGTCCGATCGCGGTTGATGCCTGCGCTGCCCTACTCGGCTTCGCCGTTCGCATGCGGTGCGCCGACATGCCATTTCTCGGCCAAGGGCGCGACCACGTCGCGGCAGTAGCTGACCCAGTTCTGTGCCACGCCGCGCTGGGCTTCGGCGAGTTCGAGCTGGCCGGCGCGCAGCAGCGCGAAGCCCTGGTATTCGCAGGCGTCCTTGGCCTCGGCCGACTGCCCTTCGGGCGCGCCGCACGAGGCGCGCAGTTGCGGCCACAGATTGCGCGCCGACTGCGGATTGCCGCACCAGCCGATCGGGATCAGGTGGTCCTCCTCGACGCAGGAATAGCGCAGGCCGCGTCCCTGGTAGCCCGACGCCAGCTGATCGTGCTTCAGGTGGCGCGTGTAGCCGGGTGACGGCCGCACGCTGTGCGAGTAGCCGGCGCGCTTGAGATCGGCAATGCTGCAGCCGGGCAGCGCTTCGCCCGGTGTGAGTTCGGCGCGCGGCAGCAGCAC
>JAGWIJ010000020.1 GCA_028873535.1 Pseudomonadota bacterium | reverse complement strand
CCGACCGAGGTGCTCGACCACGCAGCCTATCCCGACCGCGCCAGCTTCGATGCCGCGCTGGCGCAGCGCATCGACGCCGCTTTCGCGTCCGCCGGCCAGCCGCACGGTGGCCTGGTGGTGCTGGCCGGTTTCATGCGCATCCTGACGCCCGCCTTCACGGCGCGCTACGCCGGACGCATGATCAACATCCATCCCTCGCTGCTGCCGGCCTTCACCGGCCTGCATACGCATCGGCGCGCCATCGAAGCGGGCGTGCGGGTGCACGGCTGCACCGTGCATTACGTCACGGCGGAGCTCGATCACGGCCCGATCATCGCGCAGGCCGCAGTGCCGGTGCTGCCGGATGACGACGAGCACACGCTGGCGGCGCGCGTGCTGGTGCAGGAGCACCAGCTCTATCCCCTGGTGGTGCGCGCCTGGGCCGAAGGGCGTCTGACCCTCGATGCGACGGGTGCCGTCAGGCTGGGCGCCAGCTTCGATGGCAGCGACTGTCTGCGGGTACCCAGATGATGGCGCGATCCGGCGGGCGGCCTGCCGCCGGATCGGCAGCGGGCGGGCGCCCGCCAGACTGGACGCCGCGCCGCCCGCTGCTGCTCGGACTGCTGCTGTCGGTGCTGGCACATGCGCCGCTGCTGCTGTTGCGCCGGACGCCGCCGGCAGTGTTGCGGGAGCCGGCTGAAGTCGTGGTCAGGCTGGCGCCACTGCAGGATCGCAGCTGGCTCGAGCGCGCCCGGCGACAGGCCAGCCGGCCGCCGGCCGTCAGCCACCGGCATGCGCGCCGCCCGCCAGCACCGGCGGTCGCGCCGCCGCCGCCACCGCTGACGGTCGAAGCCACCCCCGTGGCGCCTGTCGAGTCCCCGGCGTCCGCGCCGCAGCCCGCGGACACCCTGGTCGCAGCGGACGTGCCGCCCGCTTCCGCGCCCTTTGCCGGTCCGGCCGGTGGTGAAGCGCCAGCGCCAGCGCCGGCTGCCAGCGCGGATTCCGCTGGCGCGTCCGCGCCGCCGGATGCCGGCGTGCCGCCGCCTGACCTGCTGGCGGCACTGCCGCGCCAGGGCGAGGTGGACTATCGCGTCACCAAGGGCAGCGGCGAATGGCGCAGCGGCCGTGGTACCCTGCGCTGGCGCGTCGACCAGGATCACTATCGGCTGGATCTCGATGCCCACGCCGAGGGCCTGCCGGCACTGGTGTTCTGGAGCGGCATCCACTGGTCGAGCGAGGGACGCATCACCGCAGCGGGCCTGCAGCCCGATGTATTCATGAAGTCCGCGCAGGACGGCGTGCGCTTCGACTGGAACGCGCATACGCTGACCTTCCTGCCCTCCGGCACGGTGCGTCCGCTGCCCGATGGCAGCCTTGACCTGCTCAGCGTGTTCTTCCAGTTCGCGCTGCGTCCACCGGCCGACGACAGCATGGACTTTCCTGTCACCAACGGCGACAAGATCGACCGCTACGCCTTCGAGATGACCGAGCGCACCCCGCTCAAGCTGGAAATCGGCGAGGTCGACACCGTGCACATCAGCCGCGTCCACCAACTCAAGGAAAACGGCTTCGAAATCTGGCTGGCGCAGGACCGCAACTTCCTTCCGGTGCAGATGCGCCTCTATCATGCGCGTCTGGGTGTGATGAACCTGTACGCTACGGGAATCCGCCTCGACGGCCTGCACGGCCGGCTTCAGGAACACTAGATGGCCATTTCACAAGCGCAATTCGACGTGCTGGTGCACGCGCTGATCCAGGTCGGCAGTCTCAATGCACCCGCTGATACCCTGCTCAAGCAGTTCTTCCGTGACCGTGCGGCGCTGGGACCGCGCGACCGCACCCTGGTTGCCGAATCGGTCTACGCCGCGCTGCGCCGCAGCCGCTACCTGGAACAGCTGGTGCCCGGCGGCGAACCGCGCCGGCTGGCCTTCGCGGTGCTGGCGATGCTGCGCGGCTACAGCCTGCGTGAGCTCGAACCGCTGTGCCGTGGCAGCGAACAGGAGTGGTTGCAGACCCTGCGCGGCCGCAGCAGCGAAGGTGGCGAGCTCGGCTTGCAGGCCGAGCTGCCTGACTGGGTGATCGAGCGTCTGCGCGCCGATCATGACGACGCCGGCATCCTCGCGCTGGGCCGGGCCATGCAGCAGCCCGCACCGCTCGACCTGCGTGTCAACACGCTCAAGGCGCGACCCGAAGACGTGCGCGCCGAACTGGCCGCCGCTGGTGTCGAGGCCGAACCGACCCCGTATTCGCCGGTCGGCCTGCGCGTGCGCGGCAAGCCGGCGCTGCAGGAGCTGCCGGTGTTCCGCGAAGGACGCATCGAGGTGCAGGACGAAGGCAGCCAGCTGCTGGGCTACCTGCTGGCGCCGCGCCGCGGCGAAATGGTGGTGGACTTCTGCGCCGGTGCCGGCGGCAAGACGCTGCTGCTCGGAGCCCTGATGCAGAACGAAGGTCGCCTGTATGCCTTCGATGTCTCGGAGCGCCGCCTGGCCAACCTGCGCCCACGCCTCAAGCGCTCGGGCCTGTCCAACGTCAATCCGGTGCTGATCACGGGCGAACGCGATACGCGCGTCAAGCGCCTGGCCGGCAAGGTCGACCGCGTGCTGGTGGATGCGCCGTGCAGCGGCCTCGGCACCTTGCGGCGCAATCCCGACCTCAAGCAGCGCCAGGGGCCCGAGTCGATCGATGAACTGTGCGCCAAGCAGGATGCCATCCTCGATGCCGCCGCCACCCTGCTCAAGCCGGGCGGCCTGCTGGTCTACGCCACGTGCAGCCTGCTGGCGGACGAGAACCAGCGGCGCGCCGAGGCGTTTTCCGAACGGCGGACCGATTTCGAACTGCAGGACTGCGGCCAGCTTCTCGCCCAGGCGCGCATCCCGCTCGAGATGGGACGCTACCTGCAGCTATGGCCGCAGGTGCATGGCACCGACGGCTTTTTCGCCGCCGCTTGGCGGCGCGCACCTGCCGGGGGCAAAGCGTGAACGAAAGCGGGCCCGAGTTCGGCGCGCGCCTGCTCGAACTGCGCCAGGCGGCTTTCGATCCTGCCAACCTGAACCAGTGGGGTCTGATCCTGGCAGCGCTGCTGCTGGGACTGCTGGTGCGGCGCATGGTGCGCCGCGCCAGTGGCGCGGATCTCGCGGATGCCTTCCCGGATGTCGCGGGCTCCCTGTCGGCCTTGCTGGGCGTGCTGGTCGCCTGGCGCCAGCTCTATCACCATCAGCACCCGGCGCTGCTGGGCCTGGCCGTGCCACTCCTGGTGGCGCTCACGGTGACGCGCCTGGCCACCCATCTGCTGCGTACGTTGCTGGCGAGCCGGCTGGCACTGGCCGCAGGCTGGGAGCGGCGCATCACGCGGCTGGTGTGGGCGGCGTTCGCGCTGCACCTGCTGGGTGTGCTCGACCTGCTGCTCGACATGCTGCAGGACCTCACCCTGCGGGTCGGTACCCACGAAATCAGCGTCCTGCAGATCATGCAGAGCGGTCTGCTGCTGCTTGTGGCGGTGCTGGTCTCGCTGTGGGCGGGACGCGTGATCGAACGTCGCATCATGGGCATGGCCAGTGTCGATACCAGCCTGCGCGTGATCTTCACCAAGCTGGTGCGTGGCTTGCTGCTGGCATTGGCCGTGGTGATCGCGCTGCCACTGCTCGGCATCGACATCACCTTCCTGTCCGTGCTCGGCGGCGCGCTGGGCGTCGGGCTGGGCTTCGGTCTGCAGAAGATCGCGAGCAACTACGTGAGCGGATTCATCATCCTGCTCGATCGTTCGGTGCGCCTCAACGATCTCATCAGCGTCGACGGCCGCAAGGGCGTGGTGTCGCACATGGAGGCGCGCTATACGGTGCTGAGGGGAGGGGACGGCAGCGAGACCATCGTGCCCAACGAGACCTTCGTCACGGCGGTGGTCATCAATCACACCCTCAACGACCGCGCTGGCGCCCTGGGCTTCCCGCTGTGGCTCACGCACGACGCCGATCTGCACCTGGCGATCGACAGCCTGGAAGCGCTGCTGCGTGCCAGGCCGGAAGTGATCGCGACGCCGGCGCCCGCAGTGCAGGTCAGCCAGGCTACCGAGGTGGGCATCGAGATCCAGGTCAGCTGGTGGGTCAGCGACCTGGCGCAGGCCGATCCCGGTCTGCGGCCGGCCCTGCTGCTGGCCGCACTCGACTGCCTGCGCGAGCACGGCATTTGCCTTGCCCGTCGTCCCGGGAATTCCTTGCCGGCGAGCTGACCCTCCAGTATTCTGTCAGGTGGTGCGTTGTTCGCCCACACTTCCAGGAGTCTTGGTCTTGCTCTTTACCGGTCTGTTCCATCCCAGTTTCTGGGAACTGCTTGGCATCGTTCTGGTGCTGACGCATATCACCATCGTCGCCGTCACCGTCTTCCTGCACCGCTGCCAGGCCCACCGCGCCCTGGAGCTGGGCCCGGTCGCCAGCCATTTCTTCCGCTTCTGGCTGTGGCTCACCACCGGCATGGTCACCAAGGAATGGGCGGCCATCCACCGCAAACACCACGCCAAGTGCGAGACCGTCGAGGATCCGCACAGCCCGCAGATTCTCGGGATCAACAAGGTGCTGTGGACGGGCGTGCTGCTCTACGTCAAGGAAAGCCGCAACAAGGAGACCATGGTGCGTTACGGTCACGGCACGCCCGATGACTGGATGGAGCGCAACTTCTACAGTGCCCACGAGAAGAAGGGCGTGGTGCTGATGGCGCTCATCGACATGGCCTGCTTCGGCATCGTGCCGGGCCTGCTGGTGTGGGTGGTGCAGATGGCCTGGATCCCGTTCTGGGCCGCCGGCGTCATCAATGGCCTCGGTCACTTCTGGGGCTACCGCAACTTCCAGGCCAAGGACGCCAGCACCAATCTGTCGCCCTGGGGCATCCTGATCGGCGGTGAGGAACTGCACAACAACCATCATGCCTATGCCACCTCGGCCAAGCTGTCCAACCGCTGGTTCGAGTTCGACATCGGCTGGATGTACATCCGCCTGCTCGCGATGGTCGGCCAGGCCAAGGTCAAGAACGTGGCGCCCAGCGTGCGTCTGGACCGCAGCAAGACCGAGTGCGATCTCGACACCCTGCATGCGGTGATCACCCATCGCTACGACGTGCTGGCCAAGTACGCGCGTGATCTTGCCGACCACACCCATCAGGAGCTCGATCACCTGCGCCAGCGCATCGGTGGCGTCCAGGCCGGTGCGGCCGCGATGGCACGCGCACTGCAGGTCGACGAGAGCCAGCTCGACGAGGGCGAACGCCTGGCCCTGGGAGCGCTGCTGGAGCAAAGCGCCGCGCTGCGCACCGTCTACCAGATGCGCCAGGAACTGGTCAGTGTCTGGACCCGCACCAATGCCAGCCGCGAGCAGCTGCTGCGTCAGCTCGAGGACTGGTGCGTGCGTGCCGAGCAGAGCGATATCGCCGGTCTCAAGCGCTTCTCGCGCCGCCTGCGCTGCTACGTCTGAGGCAGCGGGCGGACGATCCGGGCCACCGGACGTCCGCCCGCTGCGTGCGCGGTCCGGCTCTGCGACCGCGTCCCTGCAGGGGCGGCTCCGCGCCCTTGCCCGTCCTTGCCCCAACTCAGCAGCTTCCTGCGCTGCAGCCGTGCGAAACCATGCCGGGGCATGCATGAGCCCACGTGACCCGGCTCTGGGCGCGGCGAACAGGCGGCACAACCAAACCGCACGCTTGATCTAAGCTGATAGCCCCTGGTTCTTTGGGTAATGCGTCTCCCTCGCGCTAGAATCTAAGGTTCTTTGGATCAGCGAGCGGGACTGGAGTCCCCAAGTTCATGTACTTCTACGACGACATTGACCAGCGCATCGTCGACGAACGCGTCGCCCAGTTCCGCGACCAGACCGCGCGCTACCTGGCCGGCCAGTTGTCGGAAGAGGACTTCCGTCCCTTGCGCCTGCAGAACGGCCTCTACATCCAGCGTCATGCGCCGATGCTGCGCGTGGCCATTCCCTATGGCGTGCTGTCATCGCGCCAGTTGCGCACCCTGGCCCATATCGCGCGCCGCTATGACCGCGGCTTCGGGCATTTCTCGACGCGCCAGAACATCCAGTTCAACTGGCCGAAGCTGGAGGATGTGCCGCAGATCCTGGCCGAGCTGGCCAGCGTGCAGATGCACGCCATCCAGACCAGCGGCAACTGCATCCGCAACACCACCACCGATCATTTCGCGGGCGTCGCGCACGACGAGGTGATCGACCCGCGGCCCTATTGCGAACTGATCCGGCAGTGGTCGACCTTCCATCCCGAGTTCGCGCACCTGCCGCGCAAGTTCAAGATCGCCGTCAACGGGGCGCTGTCGGACCGTGCTGCGACGCGCGTCCACGACATCGGCGTGGACCTGCTGCGCGACGCGGACGGCGCGATCGGCTATCGCATCATCGTCGGCGGCGGCCTCGGACGCACCCCGATGATCGGCCAGGTGATCCGCGAGCATCTGGCCGAGGCCGATCTGCTGAGCTACCTCGAGGCGATCCTGCGCGTCTACAACCGCTTCGGACGCCGCGACAACAAGTACAAGGCGCGCATCAAGATCCTGGTCAAGGAGCGCAGCGCGCAGGCCTTCCGCGCCGATGTCGAGGCCGAATGGGCGCACCTGCGCGGCGGGCCGTCGACGCTGGTGCCCGAGGAACTTGCGCGCATCCGCGAACGCATCGCCTGCCATTCCTATCACCCGGGTCCGGCGGTCAATGCCGCCGTCGAGTCGCGCCGCGCGCATGATGCCGGCTTCCGCCGCTGGCTGGAGCGCAACGTGTCGGGCCACAAGGTGAGCGGCTACGCCTGCGTCACGCTGTCGCTCAAGAGCACCGGGGCCGCCCCGGGCGATCTCAGCGATGCTGCCATGGACGCGGTGGCCGACCTCGCCGACCGCCACGGCTTCGGCGAACTGCGCATCAGCCACGAACAGAACGTGATCCTGCCGGACGTCCCGCTGGCCGACCTCGGCACCGTCCACGATGCCGCGCTGGCGCTTGGTCTGGCGCATCCCAACATCGGGCTGATCACCAACATCATCTCGTGCCCGGGCGGCGACTACTGCTCGCTGGCCAATGCGCGCTCGATCCCGGTGGCGCAGGCCCTGCAGGAGCGCTTCGACGATCTCGACTACCAGTACGACATCGGCGAGCTCGACCTCAACATCTCCGGCTGCATGAATGCCTGCGGCCACCATCACGTCGGTCACATCGGCATCCTGGGCGTCGACAAGCATGGCGAGGAGTTCTACCAGGTCACCATCGGCGGTTCGCAGGCCGCACCGGCGGCGCTGGGTCGCGTGATCGGGCCATCGCTGCGGCAGGACGAGGTGCCGGATGCCGTCGAGCGCATGATCACGCGCTACCTGGCCCTGCGCGACAGCGAGGCCGAGCGTTTCGTCGACGTGGTGCAGCGCGTCGGCATCGAACCCTTCAAGGAAACCGTGTATGGCAACTCGACTCATCCGCAGGCGTGAGCTCTGCGAGGACAGCTGGCAAGGGCTGGCGGACGACGCTGCGGCGGCCCCGGCTGGCGACCTGCTGCTGAGCCTGCCGCAGTGGCAGTCGCGCCGCGCGGAATGGCTGGCACGCGCCGAGGGACGACTGGCGGTGCGCCTGGCGCCCGCCGACGATCCCGCTGCGCTGCGCGAGGACCTGCCGCGTCTGGCGATGATCGCGGTCGACTTTCCGGCCTTCACCGACGGTCGCGGTTTTTCCACCGCCAGGCTGTTGCGCGAGCGCCTCGGCTGGACCGGCGAGCTGCGCGCGGTCGGCGATGTCTTCCGCGACCAGCTGTTCTACCTGTCGCGGGTCGGCTTCGATGCCTTCCTGCTGCGGGCGGGCGAAGATGCCGAAGCGGCGCGTGCCAGCCTGGACAGCTTCAGCGAGGTCTACCAGAGTGCGGTTGACCAGCCGCTTCCCCTTTTCCGGCGGAGACTGGCATGAGTGAAACGACAACAGCAGCGGTCGATGCGGCCGTTCTCGACGCGCGCGTGGCGGCCACGCGCGCCATCCTGGCCGATGCCGTGGCGCGCCACGGCAATGGGCATGCCGACGACCAGGCCAGTCTGGTGATGGCATCCAGCCTGGGCGCCGAGGACATGGTGCTGACCGACCTGATCCTGCGCGAGCGCCTGCCGATCCGCATCTTTACGCTCGACACCGGACGCCTGCACGAGCAGACGCTGCGCGTGCTGGCGCGCATCAGCGAAAGCTACGGACAGGATGTGCGCGTGTACTTCCCTGCGGCCGGCGATGTCGAATCACTGGTGACCGCGCAGGGCATCAACGGCTTCTATGTGAGCGTCGACGCGCGCAAGGCCTGCTGCCGCGTGCGCAAGGTGCTGCCGCTGTCGCGTGCGCTGACCGGGCGTCAGGCCTGGATCACCGGCCTGCGCCGTGAACAGTCCCCCACGCGCGCCGAACTGCTTGCGGAAGCCTGGGATGCTGACCACGGCATCGCCAAGTGGAGCCCGCTGGCGGACTGGAGCGAGGCCGAAGTCTGGGCCTATCTGCGCGCCCACAAGGTGCCGTACAACGCCTTGCACGACCAGGGCTTCCTCAGCATCGGCTGCGCACCCTGCACGCGCGCCGTGCAGCCGGGCGAGGACGCGCGTGCCGGGCGCTGGTGGTGGGAGCACCCGGAAACCAAGGAGTGCGGCCTGCACGTGGCGGGCGCCGGAGAAGCCTGAGCGTGACTTCCGCGTCCGGCAAGGTGTTCCTGGTCGGCGCCGGCCCCGGTGCTGCGGATCTGCTGACCCTGCGCGCTGCGCGATTGCTGGCGCAGGCCGACATCGTGTTCCACGATGCGCTGGTGCATCCCGACACCCTGGCGCTGGCCGTGAATGCCAAACTGGTGGCCGTCGGCAAACGCTGCGGGCGTCACTCCAGCACCCAGCAGTTCATCAATTCAAGCCTGGTCGAGGCGGCGCGTCGGCACGCCTGCGTGGTACGCCTCAAGGGCGGTGATCCGCTGGTGTTCGGCCGCGCCCAGGAGGAGATCGATGCGCTCACGGCGGCCGGCCTCGACTACGAGGTGGTGCCTGGCGTGACCGCCGCGCTGGGGGCGGCGGCCGATCTTGGCGTCTCGCTGACACGGCGCGGACTTTCGCGTTCGCTGGCGCTGGTCACGCCGCGCATCGGCGCCGAAGAGGCCGCCGGGCGTGGCTGGATCGAGTGTGCGCGCCATGCCGACACGCTGGCCATCTACATGGCACGCGAGGACGCCACGGCGGTTGCCAGCGCGCTGATCGCGGCCGGTCGCGCCCCGTCGACCCCGGTGACCATGGTGGTCAATGCTACGCTGGCCGGACACACCCAGGCCATGGGCACCACCCTGGCAGCACTGGGCGCCGCCGCCACGGAACACCTGGATGGTCCGGCCGTGATCCTGATCGGCGAAGTGCTGGCCGAGACCGTGACCGGCCTGGGGGGGGGCGGTCTCGCGGCGCTCGATGCACGGACGGGGATCCAGGTGCGTCCCTGCGATCCCATGGATCCGGCGGCACTGGCCCTGCTGCGTGCATCCGACGCCTGCATGCAGGCGCTCTATCCGCCCGAAAGCAATCACCTGATCGATCCTGCCGCGCTCGCGCAGGACCAGACGCTGTTCCTCGGCGCCTTTGATGGCGCGCGCCTGGTCGGCTGCGGTGCGGTACGGATCATGGACGATGACGGCCGCTACGGCGAGATCAAGCGCATGTTCGTGCCACCCGAGGCGCGTGGCCGCGGTGCCGCCAAGGCCATCCTGGCCATGCTCGAACGCCACCTGATCGACCGCGGTCTGCGCATCGCGCGGCTCGAGACCGGCATCCACCAGCCGGAAGCGATCGGCCTGTATTCCCGGCTGGGCTTTGTCGAACGGGCGCCCTTCGGCAGCTACCGGCCGGATCCGCTCAGCCTGTTCATGGAAAAGCGCCTGGACGCGCCGGTGCCGTGAGCATCGCGCCGGTGCTGGGGTCCTCAGCGCGTAAGCTTCGCGCGGGTGCGATGAAGGGCGGGCATGACGGGTACTCAGTCGGCGGCGGCGAGTGGTGCGCGTTGCGGCGTGGACAGCGTGGTGCCGATCGAGGCCGCAATCACTGCCGCAACCGCCAACCACTGGCGCATGCAGGCGGGCTCGCAAGGTGGTCGGCAGGCGTGCACCGATGGCCGGCGCAGCAAATGAAAACGCCGCGTTCCTGTTGGAACACGGCGTTTGCGGTGCAGCGCGGAAACCCGCCTTACTTGAGCTTGGTTTCCTTGTAGATCACATGCTTGCGCGCGACGGGATCGAATTTCTTGATCTCCATCTTCTCGGGCATGGTCTTCTTGTTCTTCGACGTGGTGTAGAAATGGCCGGTGCCGGCCGTCGATTCGAGCTTGATCTTGTCACGCATGGTATGGGCTCCTGGATCAGGCGCTGACGCCGCGCTCGCCGAGTTCGGCCAGCACCACTTCAATGCCCTTCTTGTCGATCAGACGCAGGCCGGCGTTGGAAACGCGCAGGCGCACCCAGCGGTTCTGCGATTCCAGCCAGAAGCGGCGGTACTGCAGGTTCGGCAGGAAGCGGCGCTTGGTCTTGTTGTTGGCATGGGAAATGTTGTTGCCCACCATGGGCTTTTTCCCGGTAACTTTGCAGACGCGAGCCATGGGCTTGCTCCAGAAATTGATTTGTGACGCAATAAGCCCGCTATCTTGGCATGAAACATGAGACAGATCAAGGGGCATGGCGTGCGTGCATCACCCTGAAGGCACGCGGCTGCGCCGGCGGAAGGCGCTCGGTGTCTCGCCGGTCCAGCTCCTGAAGGCGCGCGCAAAGGCCTTTTCATTGCGGAAGCCGGCTGCTGCCGCGACCTGCTTGACCGGACGGTCGCCGCGCGCCAGCAGGGTCTGGGCGCGGTCGCGCCGGGCCTCGTCCTTGAGCGCCTGCAGCGAGGTGCCTTCCTCGCGCAGGTGACGGTGGAAGGTGCGCAGCGACACGCTGAGCAGGGTCGCCAGCCGCTCGGCACTGGCGCCCATGCCGGTCGCGCTGCGCAGCAACTGGCGCACGCGCTCGAACAGCAGGCGGTCGCGCCGGTACTGCAGCACCGTCAGCGGCAGCGCGCGTTGCAGCATGGCGCGCAGTGCCGTTTCGTCACGCCGCAGCGCCAGCCGCAGGTAGCGCGCGTCGAAGCGGATCTCGGCGTGCTGGCCGCCGAAGTCCACCGGACCCGCGAACAGCAGCGCGTAGACCCCGGCGTGAGCCGGCACCGGCCCCGGAAAGCTGGCGCCGCGCAGCGGCAGGCGCGAGTCGACCGCCCAGCAGGCGTAGCCCAGCAGGTAACGCAGCAGCGACAGCAGACAGAACTCGCGCAGCGCTCCCAGGTCGCGCTGTTCGACGAGGCGCAAGCGTGCCTGGTCGGCGTCGATCGACAGTTCCAGCAGCACATCCGTGGTCAGCAGGCGATGGTGGCGGCACCAGCGTTTCAGCGCCACACCCAGGTCGGGCGCCGTGATCGAGGCACGGCACAGCATGCCATAGCTGCCCCAGGGCAGCGGCCGCGAAAACCAGCCCGGCGCCTCGTCATCGAGTTCCTGCATGGCCACCAGCGTCAGCGCTTCCATCTGGGCCGCGGTGATGCGTGCCGCAGGGTCGGCCAGCTGTGCTGCGCTGATTCCGGCAGCAGCCAACGCCTTGGCGGGATCAGCACCGTGGCGGCGATAGCCTGTCAGAATGGCGTGCACCCATGCCATCGGGGTTTGTGCGCTGCCGCGCAATGATTCAGCGCGCTGGGGTGGGCTTTTGCTCATACGTCGATGCTCGGCTCGTGTGGCAGCATTTGCAACCTGTTTGGCACCTTCGGCACCCAGCTGCAGCCTAGGCTTGTGGCATCGCTGACCTTGCCGGCGCCGCCAGGCGCCCTCCCACCCGTGGAAATCCCTGCCCTCGATTTCGGACTTGGCGAGACCCTCGACCTGCTGCGTGCCAGCGTGCGCGCTTTCGCGGAGCGCGAAATCGCGCCGCGCGCGGCGGCGATCGATCGCGACAACCTGTTCCCGGCCGATCTGTGGCGCAAGCTCGGCACACTCGGCCTGCACGGCATCACCGTCGCGGAGGCGGACGGCGGCAGTGCGCTTGGCTACCTGGCGCACGTCGTGGCTGTCGAAGAGCTCTCACGCGCTTCTGCGGCAGTCGGCCTGTCCTATGCCGCGCATTCCAACCTGTGCATCAACCAGATCCGGCGCAATGGCAGCGCGGCGCAGAAGCGCCGCTGGCTGCCCGGGCTGATCGCCGGTGAACACGTCGGCGCCCTGGCCATGAGCGAGTCCGGCGCCGGATCGGACGTGGTCGGGCTGGCCCTGCGCGCTGAACGGCGCGGTGCCGGCTTCGTGCTGAACGGCTCCAAGATGTGGATCACCAATGGCGGCGACGCCGACGTACTGGTGGTGTACGCCACGCTGGACCGCAGCCTGGGAGCGGACGGCATCACCGCGTTCCTGGTGCGCCGCGACCTGGCGGGCTTCAGTCACGGTCCGCACCTGGACAAGCTCGGCATGCGCGGCTCCAACACCTGCCCCTTGTACTTCGATCAGGTCGAACTCGGGCCAGACGATGTCCTCGGGCCGGTGGGCGGTGGCGTCAAGGTGCTGATGAGCGGGCTCGACTACGAGCGCGTGGTGCTGTGTGGCGGGCCGCTGGGCATCATGTCAGCCTGCATGGACAATGTGCTGCCTTACGTCCATCAGCGCGAGCAGTTCGGGCGGCCGATCGGCGAATTTCAGCTCATGCAGGGCAAGCTGGCCGACATGTATGCCACCTGGACAGCCTGCCGCGCCTACGTCTACGCGGTCGGTGCCGTCTGCGACCGCGGCGGCCACCAGCGCGGCCTGCGCAAGGATGCCGCCGGTGCGATCCTGTACGCGGCTGAAAAGGCCACCTGGATGGCCGGCGAAGCAATCCAGGCGCTGGGCGGCGTAGGCTATACCAGCGACTTCCCGGTGGGGCGCCTGTGGCGCGACGCCAAGCTCTACGAGATCGGCGCCGGCACCAGCGAGATCAGGCGCATGCTGATCGGACGCGAACTGTTTGCCGAGACCGGCTGAGGCCGGCCAGCCCGGCACTGGAGATCCCCATGGATGGCTCCTGCCTGCGCACCGTCACGCTCGAGGACAAGTACGCCCTCGAGCGCGGCACCGTCTACCTGAGCGGCATCCAGGCGCTGGCACGCCTGCCCATGCTGCAGCAGGACCGTGACCGCCGCGCCGGGCTGCACACGGCCGGCTATGTGTCGGGCTACCGCGGCTCGCCGCTGGCCGGTCTCGACCAGGCGCTTTGGCGTGCGCGCGAGCACCTGCGGCGCCACGACATCGTGTTCCAGCCCGGCCTCAACGAGGACCTCGCCGCCACGGCGATCTGGGGCAGCCAGCAGGTCGGGCTGCGTCCCGGCGCGCGCTTCGACGGCGTGTTCGGCATGTGGTACGGCAAGGGACCGGGCCTGGACCGTTCGGCCGACGTGTTCAAGCATGCCAATGCCGCCGGCACCGCGCGCCTGGGCGGTGTGCTGCTGCTGGCCGGTGACGACCATGCGGCCAAGTCCTCCTCGGTGGCGCACCAGTCCGAGCACCTGCTCAAGGCCTGCGGCATTCCGGTGCTGTTTCCTGCCAATGTGCAGGAGTACCTGGATTTCGGCCTG
Organism: Pseudomonadota bacterium; assembly: GCA_028873535.1. Classification (GTDB taxonomy): domain Bacteria; phylum Pseudomonadota; class Gammaproteobacteria; order Burkholderiales; family Ferrovaceae; genus CAIVHB01. Next base: position 22,472 of record JAGWIJ010000020.1, on the reverse strand, counting down.
CACGCCTGGGCGATGAGCCGCTGGTCAGGACTGTGGGTGTCGATGAAGTGCGTCACCGACGTGGTCGAGTCGTCGGCGTCGGTGGAAGTGGATCCCGAACGCGTCTCGATCATGCTGCCGCAGGACTTCGCACTGCCGCCCGACGGACTCAACCTGCGCTGGCCGGATCCGCCACTGGCGCAGGAAGCGCGCATGATGGACTACAAGTGGTACGCCGCACTGGCCTATGTGCGCGCCAACCGGCTCAACCGCGTGGTGATCGGCAGTCCCGACGACCGCTTCGGCATCATGGCGGCGGGCAAGTCCTACCTCGACGTGCGCCAGGCGCTGGTCGACCTGGGCCTGGACGAACACGACTGCCACCGTCTCGGCATCCGGGTGTTCAAGGTGGGCTGCTCGTGGCCGCTCGAGGCCCAGGCAACGCGCGAGTTCGCCACTGGCCTGGAGGAGATCCTGGTGGTGGAGGAGAAACGCCAGATCCTCGAGTACGCCATCAAGGAAGAGCTCTACAACTGGCGCGAGGACGTGCGGCCGCGCGTCTACGGCAAGTTCGACGAGCGCGACAATGCCGGTGGCGAGTGGTCGATGCCGCGCGGCCAGTGGCTGCTGCCGGCACGCCACGAACTGTCGCCGGCATTGATCGCGCGCGCCATTGCCGCGCGCCTGTTGCGCGTCGGTGTGCCCCAGGATGTCGAGCAGCGTGTGCGCGCGCGGATCGAGGTCATCGACGCCAAGGAACGCGAGGCCGGCCGCCACCGCGTGACCGACGCGCGCACGCCGTGGTTCTGCCCCGGCTGTCCGCACAACACCTCAACCCGGGTACCCGAAGGCTCGCAGGCGCTGGCCGGCATCGGCTGCCACTACATGGCGCAGTGGATGGACCGCGACACGTCCACCTTCACCCAGATGGGCGGCGAAGGCGTGAGCTGGATCGGCCAGATGCATTTCACCTCGCACCCGCACATGTTCGCCAATCTTGGCGACGGCACCTATTTCCATTCCGGCCTGCTCGCGATCCGTGCCGCCGTCGCGGCGCACGCCAACATCACCTACAAGATCCTGTTCAACGATGCCGTTGCCATGACCGGCGGCCAGCCGGTGGACGGCACGCTGACCGTGCCGATGATCGCGCGCCAGGTGCAGGCCGAAGGGGTGGCGCGCACCGTGGTGGTGAGCGCCGAGCCCCAGCGCTTCGCCGCGGCGGGTGAGCTTCCGGCTGACGTGGCCGTGCACCACCGCGATGACCTCGACGCCGTGCAGCGCACGCTGCGCGACATCACCGGGACCACCGTGCTGATCTACGACCAGGTCTGCGCCACCGAACTGCGCCGGCGCCGCAAGCGCGGCAAGGCGCCTGATCCGGCGCGGCGTGCCTTCATCAATGCGGCCGTCTGCGAGGGCTGCGGCGACTGCTCGGCGGTCTCGAACTGCCTGGCGATCGAGCCCCTGGAGACGCCGCTCGGCACCCGGCGCCAGATCAACCAGTCGGCGTGCAACAAGGATTTCTCCTGTCTCAAGGGTTTCTGCCCCAGCTTCGTGAGCGCCGAGGGTGCACGCCTGCATGCGCCGCGCGGCATATCCGCAGGCATCGATGATGCGCGCTTCGGCCGGCTGCCGGAGCCGGCGCTGCCGGTGCTGACCGACACCAGCGGCATCGTGGTGACCGGCGTCGGCGGCACCGGTGTGGTCACCGTCGGTGCGCTGCTCGGCATGGCAGCGCATCTCGACGGCCACGGCGTGACCGTGCTCGACATGACCGGGCTGGCGCAGAAGGGTGGTGCGGTGCTCAGCCATGTCCAGATCGCGCCGGCGGGCAGCCCCATTTACGCCACGCGCATCGCCACCGGCGAAGCGCGGCTGATGATCGGCTGCGACGCCATCGTGTCGGCCTCCGACGAGGCGCTGTCGCGGCTGCGCCTCGGGCTCACGCGCGCGGTGGTGAACGGCGCGCGTACTCCGACGGCCGACTTCATCGGCCAGCGCGACTGGCACTTTCCAGACGCCAGCATCCTGCAGGACATCGGCGACGCGATCGGCGATGCGTGCGAGTTCCTCGCCGCCAACAGCCTGGCGGTGCAGTTGCTGGGTGATGCCATCTTCGCCAATCCGCTGATGCTGGGCTACGCCTGGCAGCGTGGCTGGCTGCCGCTGTCGCGCGCAGCGCTGCTGCGCGCGATCGAGCTCAACGATGTCGATGTCGAACGCAACCAGTTGGCTTTCCAGTGGGGCCGTCTGGCGGCCGGCGATCCGGCGGCGATCCGCGCGGCACTCGGCGATGCCGCTGCCGACAAGGCCACGCTGGCGCCGGCGGCCGCCGCGCCGGAAGATCCTGCGGCGCTGCTGGCGCGTCGCCTGGACGTGCAGCAGCAGCGCCTGGCAGCCTGGCAGGATGTCGCCTATGCGCAGCGCTACCGGCAGGTGATCACGCGCCTGTGCAAGGCCGAGCGCGGCGTGGCCGGCAGCAGCGCGCTGCGCCTGTCGCTGGCGGCCGTCGAGGGTCTGGCATCGCTGATGGCCTACAAGGACGAATACGAAGTGGCGCGCCTGCATACCGATCCGGCCTTCCTGGCGCAGCTGCGTGCCCAGTTCGAGGGCGAGCCCGGGCGCGACTACCAGCTCAACTGGTACCTGGCGCCACCCTGGGGGCGCCGGCGTGACAAGCACGGCCATCCGCTCAAGCAGCGCTACGGTCCCTGGATGGGACTTGCCCTGCGCGTGCTCCGGCATCTGCGCTGGCTGCGCGGCAGCTGGCTGGATCCCTTCGGCCACAGCGCCGAACGGCGCGCCGAGCGCCGGCTGATCGCGGATTACCTGGCACTGGTCGACGAGATCGTGGCGACGCTCGACGCCGGGCGTCTGGCTGTGGCGCAGCAGCTGCTGGCGCTGCCGCTGGAAATCCGCGGCTTCGGTCACATCAAGATGGCCGCGATCGCGAGCGCCGACCGGCGGCGGGCCGAACTGCTGCAGCGCTATCGTGAACCAGGTCGGTCCTAGACCAGGCGGCCGATCCGGTTTTTCACACCGTGCATCCCGAGGGAAGCGGTTCTACAGCAGGCCGCGCTCGGCAAACGAGGTGGCCCCGCCCTGACCCACCACGAAGTGATCGAGCACCCGGATGTCGACCAGCGCCAGCGATTCGCGCAGCGCGCTGGTGAGCACGCGGTCGGCTTCGCTCGGCTCCGGCAGGCCCGAGGGATGATTGTGCGCCAGGATCACCGCCGCGCAATTGTGATGCAGGGCACGCTTGACCACTTCGCGTGGATAGACCGAGGTCTGGGTGAGCGTGCCGCGGAACAGCTCCTCGGCGCAGATCACGCGGTTCTGCGCGTCGAGGAACACACCCATGAACACTTCCACCGGACGCTGTTGCAGCGACAGGCGCAGGTAGTCGCGCACCGCCTGCGGCGAGCGCAGCGCGTCGCGCTGTTCGGCCTGTTCGCGCAGGCTGCGGCGCGCCAGCTCGTAGCCTGCGCGCAGGCTGGCATAGCGCGCCGGACCGAGTCCGGATTCGCGGCACACGTCCTGCATCGGGGCGCTCAACAGTGCGCTCAGGGAACGGAAGCGCGCGATCAGGGCGTGACCGAGTTCCAGGGCGTTGCGCCGCACGTCGCCGGTGCGCAGCAGCACGGCCACCAGTTCGGCATCGGTCAGGGCCTCCGGGCCCAGGCGCAGCAGTTTTTCCCGGGGACGGTCGGGCAGGGGCCAGGCGCGCAGGTTCATTGTTCATCCAGCAGGCAGGGAAGCATCTTTTTACGCCGGGCCGGTGTGCCTCAGCGGGTCGAACAGCAACGGCGAATTGCCGCGGCGCAGTGATGGACCTGGGCTGGCATGTACAATGACAGCACCATGAATGACCGTATTCCAGACAAGCTGCTGCTCGGCGTGACCGGCGGCGTCGCCGCCTACAAGGCCGCCGAATTCGTACGCCTCGCCATCAAGGCCGGCATCCGGGTGCGCGTGGTGATGACTGCCGCCGCGACCCGCTTCATCGGTCCGGAGACCTTCCAGGCCCTGACCGGCGAAGCGGTGTACACCGATGCCTGGGACGAGCGCATCGCCAACCGCATGCCGCATATCGAACTGACGCGCTGGGCGGATGCCATGCTGGTGGCACCGGCCACCGCCGACTTCATGGCGCGCGCCGCGTCCGGCATGGCCGACGACCTGCTGGCCACCTGCGCCGTGTCGCGCAACTGTCCGCTGCTGCTGGCGCCCGCGATGAATGTCGAGATGTGGCAGCATCCCGCTACCCAGCGCAATCTGCGCACCTTGCGCGACGACGGCGTGGCGATCCTGGGGCCGGCTGCGGGCGAGCAGGCCTGCGGCGAAAGCGGCTTCGGACGTCTGCTCGAGCCAGCCGACCTGCTGGCTGCGCTGCTGGCGGAGCTTGCGGGCGCTGCAGGCCCCGGCGCGCGGCCGGACGTCAGCAGCGACGCCGCCCATGCCCAGTCAACGGTGTCGGCGGCGGTGGTCCGCGGCGTCCCGGCAGGCGCTGGCGCGCTGCCGCCGATGCCGCAGCTGCTGCAAGGTCGGCGCGTGCTGATCACCGCTGGCCCCACCTTCGAGCCCATCGATCCGGTGCGCGGCATCACCAATGGCAGTTCCGGCAAGATGGGCTTCGCGATCGCCGCCGCCTGCCGTGCTGCCGGCGCGCGCGTGACCCTGATCGCGGGCCCGGTGGCGCTCGCCACGCCGGCGGGCTGCGACCGCATCGCGGTGCAGACGGCGGCGCAGATGCACGACGCGGTGATGGCACACGCCGGCCAGGCCGACCTGTTCTTCGCGGTGGCCGCGGTCGCCGACTACACGCCGGTCAGTCCTGCCGAGCGCAAGATCAAGAAAAGCGAAGACGACCTCACGCTGCAGCTGAAGCCGACCCGCGACATTCTCGCCGACGTGGCAGCGCTGGCGCAGCCGCCGTTCTGCATCGGCTTCGCTGCCGAGACCCACGACCTCGAGCGCTACGCGCGCGAGAAGCGCGCGCGCAAGCGCATTCCCGTGATTGCCGCCAACCTGGCGCAGTCGGCCATTGGCGCTGATCAGAACACCCTGTGGGTGTCCGACGACGAAGGCAGCATCACGCTGGGTCCGCTGCCCAAGGGTGAACTTGCGCGTCAGCTGGTGGCCCACATTGCGGGTCTCTACCTGGGGCACGCCGACGGCCACTCCGCCCCCTGAATCCCACCCGACGGAAACCGATTCCATGCAAAACCTGCAGGTCCGCATCCTTGATGAACGCGTCCGCGACCAGCTGCCCGCCTATGCCACGACCGGCTCAGCCGGCCTCGACCTGCGTGCCTGCATCGAGCAGGAACTGGTGGTGGAGCCGGGCAGCACCCACCTGATTCCGACCGGGCTTTCGATCCACCTCGCGGACCCCGGCTATGCCGCCATGATCCTGCCGCGCTCGGGCCTGGGGCACAAGAACGGCATCGTGCTTGGCAATCTGGTCGGACTCATCGACTCCGACTATCAGGGGCCGCTGATGGTCTCGCTGTGGAACCGCGGGCAGGAGCCGTTCACGCTGCGTCCGCTCGAACGCGTCGCGCAGCTGGTAGTGGTGCCGGTGTGCCAGGTGCAGCTCGACGTGGTCGATGCCTTCCACGACAGCCATCGCGGCAGCGGCGGCTTTGGCAGCACGGGCAGCGCATGAGCCGCGCCATCCTGCTGTTCGCGCACGGCGCTCGCGACCCCGAGTGGGCGCGCCCGTTCGAAGCGATCCGCGCGGCGATCGCGCAGCAGGCCGTCGACGTGCCCGTGGCGCTGTGCTTCCTCGAACTGATGACGCCGGACCTGCCGACGGCGGCGCGTCAGCTGCTCGCGCAGGGCGCGACCCGGCTGGTGGTGATCCCATTGTTCATGGCGCAGGGTGGCCACCTGCGCAAGGATCTGCCGAGGCTCATCGCCGACCTGCTCGAAGCGCATCCGCAGCTCGAGATCACGCTGGCGCCTGCGATCGGCGAGGTGCCGGCACTCACGACGGCCATCGCGAGCTGGGCCTGCGCCTACGCGCTGCGCGCGCACCCGGGCTGAGCCCGGCGACAGCCGTGGCTGCCGCCGCGTGCCCCGGCGCGGTGCCTAGTCCTCGAGGTCGCCTGCCGCCGCGCGATCGAAGGCCTCGAGTTCCTCGTGCGCCGCCAGCCAGTCGCCTTCATGCGATTCCACCAGGGCCTTGAGGCGTGCACCTTCCTGCAGCAGCTGCTGCAGCTCGGCCTTGCGCGCCGCGTCGTAGATCGTCGGCTCGGCCAGGCGGGCGTCGCAGGCGGCCAGTGCCTGCGCTGCCACGCTCATCGCCTTTTCGCAGCCTTCCACGCGGCGCTGCAGCGGGCGTCGCCTGCTGGCCAGCTGGTCGCGTACCTGGGCCGCCTGCCGGCGTTGGTCGCGGCGTGAGCCGCTGTCAGCGGGCGCAGCAGCGCTGGTGCTGACGCTTGCAGCGGCTGCCAAGGCCGCGCTGGCGGCCTTGTCGCCGCTGCCGCTCGACCTGCCGCGCTGGGCGAGACGCGCCGCATAGTCGTCAAGGTCGCCGTCGAAGGCCAGCACGCGTCCGTCCTCGACCAGATACAGGTCTTCCACCGAGGAGCGCAGCAGCTGACGGTCGTGCGAGACCAGCACCACGGCGCCCGCGTATTCCTGCAGCGCGAAAGTCAGCGCGTCGCGCATCGCCATGTCGAGGTGGTTGGTCGGTTCGTCCAGGATCAGCAGATTGGGACGCGTCCAGCAGATCAGCGCCAGCGCGAGCCGCGCCTGCTCGCCGCCCGAAAGTCCCGCCACCGGCTGCTCGACGCGTTCGCCCTGGAAGCGGAAACCGCCCAGGAAGTCGCGCAGCGCCTGCTCGCGTGCGCGGCCGTCGATGCGCTTGAGATGCAGCAAGGGACTTGCCGCGCCATCCAGCGACTCGAGCTGGTGCTGGGCGTAGTAGCCGACCAGCAGGCCACGCCCGTCGACGCGCTCGCCACGCAGCGGTGCCAGTTCGCCGGTCAACAGCTTGACCAGCGTGGACTTGCCTGCGCCATTGCGCCCGAGCAGGCCCAGGCGCGCGCCGGGCATCAGCGTCAGCGTGATGTCGGACAGGATCGGCTGGTCTTGCCGGTAGCCGACCGCCACGCGATCCAGCACCAGCAGCGGCGACGGCGCGCCGTTGGGCAAGGGAAAGCTGAACTCGAAGTCCTGGTCGGCACGCACCGCGGCGACCCGTTCCAGGCGCTCCAGCGCCTTGATCCGGCTCTGCGCCTGGCGGGCCTTGGTGGCCTGGGCGCGGAAACGGTCGATATACGACTGCAGGTGCGCCATGGTGCGCTGCTGACGTTCGAACATCGACTGCTGGTTGGCGAGCTGCTCGGCGCGCGTGCGCTCGAAGCGCGAGAAGTTGCCGCCGTAGACCTGCAGCCGGCCGTTCTCGACGTGCCACACCTGGTCGACCACCGCATCCAGGAATTCGCGGTCGTGCGCGATCACCAGCACCGTGCCCTGCCAGTCGCGCAGGTAGCTTTCCAGCCACAGCACGGCATCGAGGTCGAGGTGATTGGTCGGCTCGTCCAGCAGCAGCAGGTCGGAGCGGCACATCAGCGCCTGCGCCAGGTTGAGGCGCATACGCCAGCCGCCGGAAAAGCTCGACACCGGCTGTGCACCGGCTTCCTGCTCGAATCCCAGGCCGGCCAGCAGGCGCTGCGCGCGTGCCGGTGCCGTGTAGCCATCGATCATGCCGAAGCGTTCGTGCAACTCGGCCAGGGCATGGCCGTCGGTCTCGCTGTCCAGTTCGGCCTGGATGGCGCGGTATTCGCGGTCGCCGTCGAGCACATAATCCAGCGCTGAGGTCGGCAGGGCAGGGGTCTCCTGCGCCACATGCGCGATCACCCACGATGGCGGCAGGCGTGCTTCACCGGTCTCGGCGACCAGTTCGCCACGCAGCAGCGAAAACAGGCTCGACTTGCCGCAACCATTGGCGCCGACCAGGCCGGCCTTCTGGCCAGGAAACAACTGGGCATTCGCGTCGCTGATCAGCGCACGCGCACCACGCGCGATCGACAGCTGGCTCAGCTGGAGCATCGTTGCACCTCGTCCAGCCCCGCCGTGGCCATGCTGGCCAGCTCCTCGGGTGTGTTGGCATTGGCGAAGCGGGGTTCGGCCGCAAGGCCGAAATCCACGCCGAGTGCGCCGACGGCCTGCCACCAGTCGCTGACACGGCGGCCGCCATCGTCGAGGAAGCGCGTCAAAGGCGTGGCGAGGCTGCGATGCGCCAGCGCGAACACCGGATGGCGATGCGGTCCGCAGCGCACCTGGGCGGCGCGTGGCGGAGCCTGCAGGGGATCGGCTGCGGCCCGCCGGACGGCGGACCACAGGCGTGACAGCAGATCATCAGGAAACAGCGGGCAGTCGCAGGGCAGGGTCAGCAGCCAGGGAGCCGGTGCTGCCGCCAGGCCGGCTTCGATGGCGGCCAGGGGGCCGGCATAGCCGCTGCGCAGGTCCGGCACCACCGCGTAGCCGAGGGCGCGGTATTGCTCCAGGTTACGGTTGGCGCTGATCAGCACCGGGATGCCGGCAGCCGCCACGCGCGCCGCCACGGCGGCGGCCAGGGGCACGCCGCGCCAGGGCAGCAGACCCTTGTCCTGGCCACCCATGCGGGTGCCGGCACCGCCAGCCAGGATCAGGGCGCAGCATTCACCCGGCGCCGGCATCGAGCCGGGCTCAATCGAAATAGGATTCATCAGGTTCGGGAACGCGAAGGAGCCGGCATTCTACAGGACTGCGCGGATCGGGCTGGACAGTCCATGCGCGCGGGTCCAAGGTGCGCATTCCATCCCGACCGGCCAGCGGCCCATCCTGCGTACCATGACGCCATCCATCTCATCCTGCTCCTGCCTGTTCCGCCCTGCCATGCTGATCGCCGGCCTGCTGGCGATCGTGTCCGCGTCGCCGGCCCTGGCCGCCCGGCAGCCCCTGCCACCCGAACTCGACGGTCTCTGGCGGGTCGCCGACAGCGCCTGCGCGGGCTGCGATCCAAGCCAGGGTGCGGAAACCGGCGCCGAGCTGCGTCTGGCCGCGCGTGGCACCCGCAATCCCTTCGGTACCGACTGCGACGGTGCCCTGGAGGTGGAGGCACAGGCTGATGAGCCGCTGGCCGTCGTGCAGGAACGCCTGGGGCTGCCGCCACGCTGGCTGGCGGGTGCCGGCACGGCGCCTGCCCGGGCCTGGCGCCTGTGGTGCGAGGGTCGGCCGACCGAGACGGTGATCCTGCTCGCCAATGGCGCCCTCTTGCTGCCGGGCGAGGCCAGCAGCGTGCTGCACTTCCAGCGCGTGCGCTGAGACGCGCTCAGGCGTCGGCGGTGCGCCGCCGTGGCGCCGCTGCAGCCGGCGCCGTGGTCACGTCGTCGGCGCCCAGGAAGCCGCCGCTCTGGTGTGCCCACAGGCGTGCATAAAGGCCGCCGCGCGCGAGCAGGGTCTGGTGATCGCCGATCTCGACAATGCGCCCCTGGTCCAGCACCACCAGACGATCCATCGCCGCAATGGTGGACAGACGGTGTGCGATCGCGATCACGGTCTTGCCCTCCATCAGCCGCGCCAGGCTGCCCTGGATCACCGCCTCGACCTCGGAGTCGAGTGCGCTGGTCGCTTCGTCGAGCAGCAGGATCGGCGCATCCTTGAGCATGACCCGCGCCAGGGCGACGCGCTGGCGCTGGCCGCCGGACAGCTTGACGCCGCGCTCGCCGACGTGGGCGTCGAATCCGCTGCGGCCGCGCGCGTCGGCCAGTCCGCGGATGAAGCCGAGTGCCTCTGCCGCTTCGGCTGCCGCGTGCAGGTCGGCATCGCTGGCAGCGGGCCGCCCGTACAGGATGTTGTCGCGCACCGAGCGGTGCAGCAGCGAAGTGTCCTGGGTGACCATGCCGATCTGCGCGCGCAGGCTTTCCTGGGTGACGTGCGCGACGTCCTGGCCGTCGATCAGGATGCGGCCGCCCTGCAGGTCATAGAAACGCAGCAGCAGGTTGATGAGCGTCGACTTGCCTGCGCCGGAGCGTCCGACCAGGCCGATCTTCTCGCCGGGACGGATCGTGAGATCCAGGTGGTCGATCACCTGGCGCAGGGTGCCTTCGCGCGCATATCCGAAGGTCACGCCCTCGAAGCGCACTTCGCCCTGGCGCACCAGCAGTGGCTGCGCGTCGTCGGCATCGACCACCTGGCGCGACCGTGCCAGGGTGTTGATGCCGTCCTGCACCGTGCCGATCTGCTCGAACAGCCCGGTCATCTCCCACATCACCCAGTGCGAGATGCCGTTCAGGCGCAGTGCCATCGCGGCTGCGGCGGCTACCGCACCGACCCTGACCAGATCGAGCGACCACAGCCACAGCGCGGTCCCGGTGATGCCCATGATCAGCAGCATGCTGAGCGCATGGTTGCAGGTCTCGAAGGCCGACACCAGCCGCATCTGCGCGTGCACCGTCACGATGAAGTCCTCCATGGCACCGTGCGCATGCCATGCCTCGCGGTCCGAGTGGGAGAACAGCTTCACCGTGCCGATGTTGGTGTAGGCGTCGGTGATCCGGCCGGTCATCAGCGAACGCGCATCCGCCTGGGCCTTGCCGACACGCGCCAGCCGCGGCACGAACCAGCTGACGGCCAGCGCGTAGAGCAGCAGCCAGCCCAGCAGCGGCACCAGCAGGCGGATGTTGAAGCCGGCCACCACCACCGCCAGCGAGATCAGATACACCGATACGAAGACCAGGATGTCGCCCAGCGTGAACCAGAAATCGCGCACCGCCAGCGCTGTCTGCATGACCTTGGCGGCGATGCGTCCGGCGAATTCATCCTGGTAGAAGGCCAGGCTCTGGCCCAGCATCAGCCGATGGAAGTTCCAGCGCAGCCGCATCGGGAAGGTGCCCGCCAGCGACTGGTGCTTGATCACGGTCTGCAGCCCGACCAGCACGATGCTGGCCAGCAGGATCGCCACGATCAGGAGCAGGGTGCCGCGGCCGTCGACCCACAGGCGCTCGCGTGGCAGTCCGGTGAGCGTGTCGACGATGCGTCCGAGCAGGCTGAACATCAGGGCCTCGAAAGCGCCGATCATGCCGCTCAGCACCATCATTGCGACCAGCAGCGGGCGCATGCCGGCCGTGCCGGCCCACAGGAAGGCCATGAAGCCGCGCGGCGGGATCACCGGCTGGGCTTGCGGATAGGGGTCGACCAGGCGTTCGAAAAAGCGCAGCACGGTGCGGCCTCATGCAGGGGAGCGCAATTGTCCCGCAAGCCGCTGCCGAATTCAAAGCGCGCCGGGCGCTTGCGGCGGCGCGCTCTGCTGCCACGCAGCCGCACCTGAGCACCAGCCCGGTTCAGTTCCCAGCGGCCGAGCCGTTAACTCGATGGTCGAACGCCGGCAAAGGTTCGACGCGTCGTCATCCTTCAAGCGTCCACCGCGAATGTCCGATTTCAGGTCCATGCCCGAAGGCGCCAGGAGCGCCGCGTCCCTCCGTGGCGATGTGATCCTGTATCTGCGTCATTGCGATATTCTCAATGCCAGTGGTCTGAGTTCCTCGATCGCCAGCACGGCAGTCGCCGCCTTGCTGGTGCTGGCGATGCGCGGGCAGGCTACGCTCATCCCCCTGCGCGACTGGTGGCTCGCCATGGCACTGCTGATGGTCGTGCGCGTGCAGGTCTGGCGCCATTGGCGCGCGGTGCGCGCGCCCGACGCGGCGCTGATCCGGCGCTTCCTGCTGCGCTACCGCCTGCTGGTCGGCCTGTCCGGCCTGATGTGGGGCGTGTCGCCCTGGCTGCTGCCGCGCTCGGTCAGCTTCACCAAGGAGATCATGCTGGCCTTCACGCTGGCTGGCATCAGCGCCGGCGGCATCACCGCTCTGGCCATCGACAGCGCCTGTGTGATCACCTTCCTGGTGCCGGCGGTGCTGCCCCTGACGGTCCGTATGGCAACGACCGGCGATCCGGTGCGCATGTCGCTGTCCCTGATGGGCGTGCTGTATGTGGGATTCATGGCCATCAATTCGGTGCGCGTGGGCCGCGGACTGCAGGACAATCTGCGGCTCAAGCGCGAGGCCGAGCTGCGCGAAGGGGTATTGCTGGAGAGCGAGGACCGGCTGAAGCGCGCGCAGCACGTCGCCAAGCTCGGCAGCTTCGACTGGAACCTGGCCAGCGGCCGGGTGCGCTGGTCGGACGAGCATTATCGCCTGTGGGGCATCGAGCCGCGCGCTGGCGAGGCCAGCGTGCGCCTGTTCTCGCAGGGCGTGCATCCGGACGACCGCGCCATGGTGCGCGCCGCCGTACGCGAGGCCGCGCACCTCGGCCGCGGCTACGAGTGCGTGCATCGGGTGTGCCGGCCGGACGGCAGCGTGATCCACGTGCAGGAACGTGCCGAGGTGGTCAAGGACGACAGCGGACTTGCGGTGCGCATCATCGGCACCGTGCAGGACATCACCGAGCGGCGCGCCGCTGAGGAGCGCATCAGTCACCTGGCTTACTATGATCCGCTGACCGGGCTGCCCAACCGCCATCTCCTGCACGAGCGCCTGCAGGAGACGCTGCGTTCGGCAGGCAGCGGACACGCTTACGGTGCCTTGTTCTTCATCGATCTGGACAACTTCAAGAACCTCAACGACACCTACGGCCACGACCAGGGCGACGCCCTGCTGCGCCAGGTGGCCGAGCGCATCGGCCGCTGCGTGCGCAGCCAGGACATGGTGGCAAGGCTGGGCGGCGACGAATTCGTGGTGCTGCTGCCGGCACTGGGCGGCAGCTATGCCGCTGCGGCGGAACCTGCCCAGCGCACCGCCATGGCGATCCTGGCGGAACTCCAGGTCCCCTTCACGCTGCCGGCGCGCGACTATCACAGCACCTCCAGCGTGGGGGTGGCGCTGTTCCGCACGGGCGGTGCCAGCGTTGACGAGCTGCTCAAGCGCGCCGACCTGGCGATGTACCAGGCCAAGGCCGCAGGCCGCAATACCGTGTGCTTCTTCACCCCGGAAATGGAGGCACGCGCCACCGCGCGCGCGGCGCTGGAGGCCGACCTGCGCGCCGCGGTCGCCAACGGCGGCTTCGATCTGCATCTGCAGGGGCAGGTCGATGGCCATGGCACCTGGGTCGGAGCCGAGGCCCTGCTGCGCTGGCCGCATCCGCGCCGCGGCATGGTGCCCCCGACCGAGCTGATCCCGATCGCCGAGGAATCCGGCCTGATCCTGCCGATCGGCCAATGGGTGCTCGAACGCGCCTGCGCGCTGCTGGTGCAGTGGGCCGGGCAGCCCGCGCTGGCGCACCTCACGCTGGCGGTCAATGTGAGCGCACGCCAGTTCCGTCAGGCGGATTTCGTCGACCAGGTGCTGTGCGCGATTCGTGCCAGCGGCGCCAACCCGCGCCGCCTCAAGCTCGAACTCACCGAGAGCCTGCTGCTGGCCGATGTCGAGGAGGCGATCCGCAAGATGGGGATGCTGCGCGTCCACGGTGTCGGCTTCGCGCTTGACGATTTCGGCATCGGCTATTCCTCGCTGTCCTATCTCAAGCGCCTGCCGCTCGACCAGCTCAAGATCGACAAGACCTTTGTGCAGGATGTGCTGGTCGACACCAACGACGCCGCGATTGCCCACATGATCCTGGCGCTCGGACGCAGCCTCGGTCTGCAGGTCATCGCCGAGGGCGTCGAGACCGAGGGACAGCGCGCGTTCCTGGCCGATGGTGGTTGCCAGGCCTTCCAGGGCTATCTGTTCAGCTCGCCGCTGCCGGCTGCCGCATTCGAGCGCCTGTTGCGCGCTGGCCCGGAACCTCAGGCGCCGCGCGCAGCCAACGCCTGATTCAGTCAGGCGCCGCTGCCAGCACCCTTTCGATGCGCCGGTCAGGCACCAGCCAGAGCAGCGCGACCGCGGCATAGGCGCCTTGTGCCAGCAGTGGCCAACGGAAGGCGAGGCCAATGGCGGCCAGGTAGATCAGCAAGGAGGCCTTGCCCTTGCGGTCGCGGCCGACAGCGCGGGCCAGCAGCGAATCCTGGCATTCCTCCGCGATCAGTATCGACTGCAGCACCGTCCAGGCGAGCGCGGCCATCAGCAGCACGCCCCCGTAGATTGCCGTCGGCAGGGCCGATGAGGGGTAGGCCCCCACCCAGGCAGTCACGAAGGGAAACAGCGACAGCCAGAACAGCAGGTGCAGGTTGGCCCACAGCGCTGCCCCGCCAATGCGTCCCACGCTGTGCAGCATGTGGTGGTGATTGTTCCAGTAGATGCCGACATAGATGAAACTCAGCAGGTAGGCCAGCAGTACCGGCGCCAACGCACCGAGATCGGCAAGCCTGTCGCCGGCCGGAATCTTGAGTTCCAGCACCATGATGGTGATGATGATGGCGAGCACGCCATCGCTGAAGGCTTCGAGTCGGGTGGTCTGCATGGGGGCGTCCGCTGTGCTGCCATGCTAGCGCGGCGGAGCCTGCAGGTGTTGTTGCCTGGGGGACACCATCTGTGCGTATCATCGCTGCCAATTCATTCTGCCGTGCCGAGGTGGCGCTGATGGATCGTTTGCCACGTCGAAACCTGCAGGCGTTTTCCCTGGCCGTGGCCCTGGCGCTGGCCGGTCTGCCGCCTGCCGTGGCGCAGCCGCCCGAAGCGCCACCGGCGATCCACCGCAATGCCATCATCTTCGTTGCCGACGGGCTGCGCGCCGGTTCGGTGAACGCTGACGATGCGCCCGCGCTGTTCGCGCTGCGCAGCCGCGGAGTCGGTTTTCCGGACAGCCATGCGCTGTTCCCCACCTTCACCACGGCCAACGCCTCGGCTATCGCCACGGGCCATCAGCTGGGTGATAGCGGCGACTTCAGCAACGTGGTGTACACCGGGTTCCCGGTATTCAGCGCCACGCAGGCAGCACGCGTCCTTGGCAAGTCGCCGGGCACGGTCACGCCCTTCCTGGAGAATGACCAGGTGCTGGCCGATCTGGACGAGCACTTTGCCGGCGGAAGCTTCCTGGGCGAGACCAGCCTGCTGGCGGCGGCCCGCGCAGCGGGCTTCCGCACGGCGGCGATCGGCAAGCTGGGCCCGGTGGCCATCCAGGATCTGGCGCAGGTGCGCGTCGGCACCGCCGGATTCGACCTGCCGGTTGGCGTGGTGATCGACGACAACACCGGGCGCAGCGACGGCACAGGTTCAGCCCAGGCGGCCCCCTTGCCCGATGACATCGCGGTGGCGCTGACCGCCGCCGGACTCGGCGTGGTGGCGCCTGCGCGCACCCAGCCCGCAGGTTCGCTCGGCACGCCCGGCACGCACGAGGCCAATCTGGCGCAACAGCGCTGGATGGTGGACGCCACCACGCGCGCCGTGCTGCCGACCTTCAAGGCCTCCGGCAGGCCTTTCGTACTGGTCTACTGGTCGCGCGATCCCGACGGCAGCCAGCACAACCAGGGCGACAGCCTCAACCGGCTGGATCCGGGCATCAACGGTCCGACGTCGCGCGCCGCAGTTGCCAACGCCGATGCCAACCTGCAGCAGATCCTCGATTACGTGGCAGCCGATCCGCAACTGGCTGCGAGCACCGATATCTTCGTGACGTCCGATCACGGATTTGCCACCATCAGCAAGCACGAGATCGATGCCCATGGCGGGACGGCGGCCTCGGTTGCGACGCACTTCACCTACCTGGGCAGCGACGGCAAGCCCGACGTGCAGCCGGGCTGGCTGCCTCCCGGCTTCCTGGCAATCGAGCTGGCCACCCTGTTCGACCTGCCCTTGTATGACCCGGACTCGCAGGTGCGGCCCGGTTTCTATCGGGCGGTCGATCCGGCTGGCCGGCTGGCCGGCGCTGCGCTGCGCCCGGCGTCCGGCAATGGCGTGATCGGCGGCAGCGGCGAAGTCGCCAGGGTCGGCAGCGAGGCCCGGCTGATCGTGGCCGCCAACGGTGGCTCCGATCTCGTCTACGTGCCTGACCACGATGCGCGTACGGTGGTCCGCGCGGTGCGCTACCTGTTGCGGCAATCCTATGTGGGCGGCCTGTTCGTGCACAGCCGCCATGGTCGTGTGCCAGGCGCCCTGCCGCTCTCGGCGATCGGACTCGAAGGTGGGGCACAGACGCCGGCGCCCGACCTGGTGGTGGGATTCCGCAGCTTTGCGCGCGACAGCGCCGATCCGCTGCAGAGCTCGATCCTGGTGGCGGACAGCGCGCTGCAGGAAGGGCAGGGCATGCATGGCGCACTTTCGCGTGCCTGCACGCTCAATACCATGGTCGCCTTTGGTCCCGATTTCCGTCAGGGCTACGTCGATCCCCTGCCGGTCGGCAATGCGGACATCGCGCCGACGCTGGCGCAGCTGCTCGGCATCCCGCTGCCGAGCCGCGGCGGCCTGGCCGGGCGCGTGCTTGCTGAGGCACTGCCCGGCGGCGCTGACCCGATCGTGGCGCCGGTGCAGTCGCGCGAAGTGTCGGTCGACCCGCTGAGCGGCCGGGCCACGGTGCTCGAGTTCCAGCAGTTCGGCGCACAACGCTACCTCGACCAGGCGTGCCTGGTCGAGCTGGACGAGGACATGTCCGAATCGGCGCTGCGCTGCCCCTGAGCCGGGCGTTCAGCCGGCCGGGCGCCCGAGGTTCTTGAGGCGCCCCGGTTCGACGATCTCGATCCAGTAGCCGTCGGGATCCTTGATGAATGCCACGTCACGCATCTTGCCCTGTTCGGGGCGCTTGACGTAGGTGACGCCATTGCGGTCGAACCACGCGATGGCCGCGTCCAGGTCGGGGACCGAGAAGCAGATGTGACCGAAGCCCTGCGGCTGCGCATTGCCATCGTGGTAGCGGAAATCGGCCTGCGCTTCGGTGCCGTAGTTGTGGGTCAATTCCAGCAGGCCGTGCTGGGAAAAGGTCCAGGCGGTGCGTTCCCCGATGTCCTCGGGGGGGGGCACGCCAGGATCCGCGAGATGCAGGAAATACAGCGAAAAGCCCATCTCCGGGAAGTCGAGCTTGCGCAGCAGGCGCATGCCCATGACGCGCGTGTAGAAATCCAGCGCGACGGCCGGATCCTTGACGCGCAGCATCGAATGGTTGAGCACGAAGCCGCGCGCGGCGGGGACTTCATCGGCGTGCACGCCGGGAAAGTGTTCGGTGGTGAAGCGCATGGTGGCACCTGGGATGCGGTTGCGGGTTGGAATCAGCTGGTGGACTGGCGTCGCAGCGCGCCGACCAGGCGCGGAGCAGTGACCTCGATCGCGCGCGGCGCCGGATCTTCCGGGCCTGCAGGCGTCAGTTCGGACTTGCGCGCCGCCGCGCGCTCGCAGTTCATCATGCAGCGGCGCAGGTAGCGCATGCTGGTGATGCGCAGGAAGGAGGCGAAATTGGGTACCTCGCCGCGATGGGCCAGGATCTCGTCATGCAGCTGTGCGATCAGGGCATTGGTCGTGCAGCCCTCTTCTTCGGCCATTTCCGCCAGGATGTCCCAGACCATGTTCTCCAGGCGGATGCTGGTCAGCACGTTGCGGATGCGCACCGTGCGCGAGCGCTGCTCGTACTGGATCGGATCGGCCTTGACGAAGTATTCGCACATGCTCGCATTTTCCTCCTGCGCGGCCGCAATCAGATGGCGTGTTCCGACATCTGCCGCGCGATGTAGTCGGCCTGACGGATCGCCAGCGTCACGATGGTGAGGGTGGGATTCTCGGCGCCCCCGCTCGTGAACTGGCTGCCATCGCTGATGAACAGGTTGCCGATGTCGTGCGTCTGCCCCCACTTGTTCACCACGCCGTCGCCCTCCCGGCTGCTCATGCGGCAGGTCCCGAGATTATGCGTCGAAGGATAGGGCGGCGTCCGGAAGGTGCGGATCGCGCCGGCCGCCTGGTAGATGCGCTCGCCCTGCGTGAAGGCGTGGTTGCGCATCGCGACGTCGTTGGGATGATCATCGAAGTGGACGTTCGGCACCGGGTTGCCCCACTGGTCCTTGACCTCGCGGTTGAGGGTGACGCAGTTGGTCGCGCGCGGCATGTCCTCCCCGACCAGCCACATGCCGGCCAGATGCGTGTAGTGGTCCATCCACCACGCGAAATCCTCGCCCCAGCCGCCCGGGTTGAGGAAGGCGGCCATGAACGGAATGCCCAGCGACAGCGTTTCCAGTTCGTAACCGCCTGCGAAGCCGCGTTGCGGATTGTGCCCGGCCTCGTCGCGCACGATGCCGGCCATGGTCGTGCCGCGGTACATATGGACCGGCTGGCGGAACGCCGCATACACCGAGCCGGTCATGTGGCGCATGTAGTTGCGGCCGACCTGACCCGAGGAATTGGCCAGGCCGTCGCGGAACTTCGAGGATTCCGACAGCAGCAGCAGCCGCGGGGTCTCGATCGAGTTGCCGGCCACGCATACGATGCGCGCTTTCTGGCGTTGCTCCTTGCCGTCCTGGTCGACATAGACCACGCCGCTGACCTTGCCGGCGTCGTTGTGCTCGATCCGCGTGACATGGGCGCCGGTGCGCAGTTCGAAGTTGCCGGTGGCCTCGGCCTTGGGAATTTCCGTGTACAGCGTCGACCACTTGGCGCCGCTCTTGCAGCCCTGGAAGCAGAAGCCGAGCTGCATGCAACGGCCGCGGCCGTCGCGCGGCTGACTGTTGATCGCCATGCGGCCGGTATGCACCTCCTTGTAGCCCAGCCGCGTGGCCCCGCTGTAGAGCACCTTGAAGTTGTTGTTGCCGGGCAGGCCCGGGATGCCATTGGTGCGCGTCACGCCCATTTTGTCTTCGGCCTTGGCATACCATGGTTCCAGCTCGGCCAGCGTGAGCGGCCAGTCGAGCAGGTTGGCGCCGGCCACTTCGCCGTAGACCGTGCGCGCGCGGAACTCGTGTTCCTGGAGGCGCAGCGAGGCGCCGGCCCAGTGCGTGGTGGTGCCGCCGACGGTCTTGCAGATCCACGCCGGCAACCCGGCAAAGTCCTTGGCGATCCGCCAGGTGCCCGAGGTGGTGCGCCGGTCCAGCCAGGCCAGCTGCGAAAAGGACTTCCATTCATCGTTGATGAACAGTGCGCTGGACTGGCGCTTGCCGGCCTCCAGGCACACCACCTTGATGCCCTTCTGGGCGAGCTCATTGCCGAGCGTGCCGCCACCGGCGCCGCTGCCGATGACCACGACCACCGAATCATCGGAATAATCAAAAGTTGCCATCACGTGTCTCCTCCGGATCTGTTCTTGTGGGTGGGGCGGATATCAGAAAAAGGGCGGAGGGCTGGCCTCCGCCGGTGGTGCCGCCAGCCATTTCAAATCCTGGAAGCCACGTGTGATGTAGCCGCCGTGTTCCCACGCCGAACCGGGATATCCGAACACGGCAAAGGCCATGTCGTTGTCGTACAGCGAGGTGACGCACTGTCCGCGCACGGCGTTGAAGAAGGCGGTGCCTTCCATCGACTTCACCGCCTCCAGCCGACGCTTCCGGCTGGCCGTGCGGAAGCTGCCGCCAGCGGTGTGGTCGAGCCACGCCAGGCCGTCTGCGAGCAGCTTGGCGGTGTCGCCGCTGGCGCCGGCCTTGGCGTCCAGGTCCTTGGCCAGCAGGGCGTAGACGGCGTCCGGCAGCTTCTGGTGCGGATACAGCACGCGCCCCAGGGCCATCAGCGTCGCGCCCTGGGCCTCGTCCAGGGTCTTCAGTTCGACGGCCCACGCCGCAGAAGGTGCCAGTGATGCCAGCAGCGAGCCGGCCGCCAGCGAACCGAACAGCAAGCCGGATCCGGACAGGAATTCGCGTCGGGTCAGGGGCAGGTCAAGCTTGCGGACGACACCGCTGTCGTCGTCGCAGCCCTCAGGTGAACCGGTCTTTGCGACCAGGGGAATGATGCGCATCTTGGCTCCTCCAAGCGTTGTGGAAAGCCGCCGTGTGTCCGGCGATCAGTAGGGGGATTATGCGAGACCTGGCGCCGGGCAGGTGATAACCGACTACCTACGTTTGCGGGCCGGCGAAAAGCGGCAAGTGGCTGACGCGGCGCAGCAATTTTTGTCGTGCAAAGGTAAAGATCGAGCGCCGGCGGCCGAAAAAGCGAATGCCACTTCCGATCGTGCCAAGGCCTTCCATCATGCGTCTCATCCCTGTCCTGTCCCTGCTGATCGCGCTGTATGCCATCGGCGCCAGCCAAGCTGTTGCACGCGCGGCAGAAGGCGCCAGCGCCAGGGAGGACGGCCGTTCCGGCAAGGACGGCAAGGCCGGTGCAGGCAAGGACACCAAGGACACCAAGGACACCAAGGACACCAAGGACACCAAGGACACCAAGGATTCCAAGGACGCCAGTGCGGACGACGGCAGCAAGGGCGGCAAGGACGCCAGAGCCGACGCCGGCAAGGACGACAAGGCGAATGCCGGCAAGGATGCCGAGGCCAAGCCCAAGTCCAAGCCGCGTTCGCGCGCACGGCCGAAGCCCCCGGCGCCACAGGCCCTCAGTGCGCATGACCTGGCTGCGCTGGCGGCCCTGCAGTCCTCGCTGGCGCCAGCGGCCGCGCCGCCGGCCGCGGCACCGGCCATTCACAAGGAGGTGACCTGGTCCTACGAGGGCGACAGCGGTCCGGCAGCCTGGGCCCAGCTGGCGCCGGAATTCGCGGCCTGTGGCAGCGGTCACCGCCAGTCGCCGATCGACATCCGTGACGGCATTCACCTGGAACTCGAGGATGTGGCTTTCGACTATCGCGAATCGGCGTTCAAGGTCATCGATACCGGCCACTCGATCCAGGCCAACCTGGCCGCCGGAAACTCGATCCGGGTGATGGGGCGCCGCTATGCGCTGGTGCACTTCCACTTCCATCGTCCGTCCGAGGAAATGGTCGAAGGCCACCAGTCGGAAATGGTGATCCATCTGGTCCACAAAGACAGCGAAGGCCGGCTGGCGGTGGTGGCCGTGCTGCTGGAACCTGGCGCGCGCCAGCCCGAGGTGCAGGCGGTATGGAACAACCTGCCGCTCGAGCGCAACGAGGAGCAGCCGGCCAGCGTGCACATCGACCCCGCCCATCTGCTGCCGGAAAACCGCCGCTACTACACCTACATGGGCTCGCTCACCACGCCGCCGTGCACCGAAGGGGTGCTGTGGATCGTGATGAAGCAGCCGATCACCGTCTCGCAAGAGCAGATCGACCTGTTTTCGCGGCTTTATCCCTACAACGCGCGTCCTATCCAGGCCACTTCAGGGCGTCTCATCAAGGAGGCCCAGTAGCGCCTTCCAGCGCGCCAGTCCGAGGTCTTCCAGGGTCTCGATGTTGCGCTGGTAGATCACCGACGCATCGGGAAAGGCCGCCACCGCGCGATCGATGCTGTCCTCGCGCAACAGGTGCAGGATCGGGTAGGGCGAGCGGTTGGTGTAGTTCGAGATCGCGTCGGGTGACGTGCCCTCGAACTGGAATTGCGGATGGAACTGCGCCACCTGGAGTTCGCCCACCAGGCGCAGCTGCTCCAGCACGCCGTCGGCAAGGTCGATGAACCACAGGTAGTCGGAAAAGTCCTGCAGCGCATGCGGGTGGATCAGCAGCGTGGTGTCGAGCTGCTCGGGGTCGCTGTCCTGCAGATGCAGCAGTTCGCGCCCCAGGTCCTCCAGCAGGGCGGCCGCGCCGGTCGCCGGCGAGACCACGAAGCGCACCTGGCCCTTGACGTGAACCGACTTGGCGAAGGGGCACAGGTTGAGGCCGATCACCGCTCGCTCCAGCCATAGTCGCGTGGCGGCAATCACTGCATCGTCGCCGGCCGGAGCCGGCTGCATGGCGACGCCCATGCGCCTACTTGATCTGCAGGATCCAGTTCACCAGACTGCGCGCATCAGCCTCGGTGATGGCCACGGCATTGGGCGGCATCGCATAGCCGCTCACCTGGGCTTTCCAGTGTGGCGCGTAGGCGCTCGAGCCGCGCATGACCGTGACCACCAGACCGTCGGCGGCCTTGGGGTCGTGGTGATAGCGGCTGGCCACTTCCTGCCACGCCGGGCCGATCGGCTTCATGCCGTCGGGACCCTTGTGGCCGGCCTTGACGCTGTGACAGGTCAGACAGCCGGACTGCGAGGCCAGGTTGGTCATCTTGGTATCGAGCACGTCGTCGGCGCGCGCGGCTCCGGCAGCAAATGCCGTCAACGCCGCAAGGGTGAGCAAGGACAGGGATCGCATGGTGATTTCCTCAGGACATGAAAGCGAATCACGCGCATTGCGCGTCGATGAGCAGGTTATACCGGGGTGCGGCACGCGCTTACTTGATCCAGATCAGTTCGGCGCAGCGCGGCCGGCGGCGTGCTGCGCCAGCCGGTGCGGCTGGGGCCGGCTGGCGGGCGGCTCAGGTGGAAGCGCCGCCGCAGCAGCGCCGCTGCTTCGCTGCTGCTCCAGTCCTGGGCGCCGACGATCTTGTCCAACACGCGGCCCCGCGCGTCGACCAGCACGGTCAGCGGCAGGTGCGCGGCGCCCAGCATGTGCTCCATCTGCAGTTGCCGGTCCAGGAAGTGGTTCAAGGTGGCATTCGAGCGTTGCAGCCACTCCTGGGCATTTTCGGCATAGTCGTCAGTGGAGATGCCGATCACGTTGAAGCC
>JAGWIJ010000136.1 GCA_028873535.1 Pseudomonadota bacterium | reverse complement strand
CGGCGATCGCTTTCAAATGGATGGCCGCGTTGGTCGAGCCGCCGATCGCCGCGTTCGCGCGAATCGCATTCTCGAACGCCTCACGCGTCAACAGTTTCGACAGCCGCACATCCTGCAACGCCATTTCCACGATCCGCATGCCCGACAGATGCGCGAGCACATACCGGCGCGAATCGACCGCCGGAATCGCGGCGTTGTGCGGCAGCGTGACGCCGAGCGCCTCGGCCATGCACGCCATCGTCGAAGCCGTGCCCATCGTGTTGCAGGTGCCGGCCGAGCGGGACATCCCCGCTTCGGCGGCCATGAATTCGTGCAACGTGATGCGGCCCGCCTTCACTTGTTCGCTCAATTGCCAGACGACCGTGCCCGAGCCGATATCGCGGCCTTCGTGCTTGCCGTTGAGCATGGGGCCGCCGCTGACGACGATCGCGGGCACGTCGCAACTGGCCGCGCCCATCAACAACGCCGGGGTAGTCTTGTCGCATCCGG
The DNA here is from genome assembly GCA_028873535.1 of Pseudomonadota bacterium. Lineage (GTDB taxonomy): Bacteria > Pseudomonadota > Gammaproteobacteria > Burkholderiales > Ferrovaceae > CAIVHB01. The sequence goes on along the minus strand of JAGWIJ010000136.1, from coordinate 7,486 downwards.
CCAACAGTACGACCGCATCGATCGGGTTGCCGCGAATCGATTCCTCGACATCCATGCTCGCGAGGTTGCGCGTAAACATCGCCGTCGGGCGCAGGTTCGATTCCCCGTTCGAGAACACGGGGAACTCCACCGGGAAACCGCCCGCCTCGAACACGCCGCGCTTGACGTGTTCGGCCAGCTTGCGGAAGTGCGCATTGCACGGCGTCAGTTCCGACCAGGTGTTGCAGATGCCGATGATCGGCTTGCCCTGAAATTCGTGATCGGGGATGCCCTGGTTCTTCATCCAGCTGCGGTACATGAAGCCGTTCTTGTCGGCACTGCCGAACCATTCGGCGGAACGCAGCTTGCGCGGGCGGTCAGACGACATCGGGCGCTCCGGGAATGAGGGAATGGGGACGCATCACACGCGATTCCTGTTGTAGACGTCGACGAACACCGCTGCGAGCAGCACCGAGCCCTTGATGACCTGCTGGTAGTCGATGCCCACCCCCAGGATCGACATGCCGTTGTTCATGACCCCCATGATGAAGGCGCCGATCACGGCGCCCAGCACCTTGCCGACACCGCCCTGGGCGGAAGCGCCGCCGATGAAGCAGGCGGCGATCACGTCGAGTTCGAAGCCCATGCCGGCCTTGGGCGTGGCCGTGTTGAGGCGCGCCGCGAACACCAGCCCGGCCACCGCTGAGAGCACGCCCATGTTGACGAAGGTCAGGAAGGCGAGCCGCGGCGTGTTGACGCCCGACAGGCGCGCCGCCTTTTCATTGCCGCCGAGGGCATAGATGCGCCGGCCGATCACGGTGCGGCCGGTCACGAACTGGTAGATCACGATCAGCACCGACATCAGCACCAGCACGTTGGGCAGGCCCTTGTAGGTGGACAGCAGCCAGCTCAGGTAGACCATGGCGCCGGCGAAGGCCGCGATGCGCACGCCGAAGAACAGCGGCGGTTCCGCCTCCATCTGGTGCGCCAGCGCCTTGCGGCGCGCCAGCACCTCGGTCAGCACCAGCACCGCCGCTGCAGCCACGCCGAGCGCCAGCGACAGCAGGCGCAGCGATTCACCACCCAGCGGATCGGGCAGGAAGCCCGAGCTGATCTTCTGGAACTGCACCGGAAACGGCCCCACTGACTGGCCGGCCAGCAGTGCCAGCGACAAGCCCTTGAACACCAGCATGCCGGCCAGCGTGACGATGAAGGACGGGATGCGCGCATAGGCGACGAACCAGCCCTGCACCGCGCCGATCAGCGCACCGACGACCAGGCTCGCGGCGATCGCCGGCACCCAGTGCCACTCGTGCTGGACCATCAGCACGGCGGCCAGCGCGCCCGTGAAGCCGCACACCGACCCCACCGACAGGTCGATGAAGCCGGCCACGATCACCAGCAGCATGCCCAGCGCCATCACCACGATGTAGCTGTTCTGCAGCAGCAGGTTGGTGAGGTTGAGCGGCTGCAGCAGCACGCCGTCGGTGAGCACCTGGAACAGCACCATGATCACCACCAGCGACAGCAGCATGCCGTAGTCGCGCAGATGGCTCTTGAAGTAGCCGCGGCCGGAGGCGGCCTGCGGGGAAGCGATGACAGCAGACATTTTCAGCAGTCCTCTGCGTTGACGATGGCACGCATGATGCGCTCCTGGGAGGCGTCGGCGACGTTGAGCTCGGCGACAAAGCGCCCCTCGTTCATCACGTAGATGCGGTCGCACATGCCGAGCAGCTCCGGCAGTTCGGACGAGATCATGAGAATGCTCTCGCCGCGCTGCGCCAGCTCGTCGATGATGGAATAGATCTCGAACTTGGCGCCGACGTCGATGCCGCGCGTGGGTTCGTCCAGGATCAGCAGGCGCGGCCGCGTGAACAGCCATTTGCCGAGCACGACCTTCTGCTGATTGCCGCCCGACAGGTTGACCACGCGCTGGCGCACCCCCGAACAGCGGATGCGCATGGCGCGCCCGAATTCCTCGGCCACCTCGGTTTCGCGCTGCTCGTCGATCAGGCCGGCGCGCGACACACCGCGCAGGTTGGCCAGGCTGATGTTGCGCTGGATCTCGTCGTCGAGGACCAGTCCGGCCCCCTTGCGGTCCTCGGTGACATAGGCAATGCCATGCGCGATCGCGCGGCCGATGGTCGACACATCGACCACCGCGCCGTCCATGCGCACCTCGCCGCTGATCTTCTGGCCGTAGGCGCGTCCGAAGATGCTCATGGCAAGCTCGGTACGTCCCGAACCCATCAGCCCCGCGATGCCGACGATCTCGCCACGGCGCACGTTGAAGTCGATGCCCTTGATCATCTCGCGGTCGGCATGCTGCTCGTGGAACACGTGCCAGTCGCGCACCTCGAAGAACACCTCGCCGATCTTCGGCGTGCGCTGCGGATAGCGGTGCGCCATGTCGCGCCCGACCATGCCGCGGATGATGCGGTCCTCGCTGATGCCGCCGCCCGCGCAATCGAGCGTCTCGATGGTGGCGCCGTCGCGGATCACGGTGATGGCGTCGGCCACCTTGAGCACTTCGTTGAGCTTGTGCGAGATCAGGATGCACGCGATGCCCTGCGCCTTGAGGCCGAGCAGCAGCTGCAGCAGCGCTTCGCTGTCGCGCTCGTTGAGGCTCGCCGTGGGCTCGTCCAGGATCAGCAGACGCACCCGCTTGGACAGCGCCTTGGCGATCTCAACCAGCTGCTGCTTGCCCACTCCCAGCTTGCCGACCAGCGACGTGGGCGGCTCGCGCAGGCCCACGCGCTCGAGCAGCTCGCGCGTGCGCACATGCGCCTGGTGCCAGTCCACCACGCCACGTCGGCCCGGTTCGTTGCCGAGAAAGATGTTCTCGGCAATCGACAGCAGGGGCACCAGCGCCAGCTCCTGGTGGATGATGATGATGCCCAGTTCCTCGCTGTCGGCGATCCCCGCGAAGCGGCGCGGCTGGCCGTCGAAATGGATCTCGCCCTGGTAGGAGTCACTGGGATAGACCCCGCTCAGCACCTTCATCAGGGTCGACTTGCCGGCCCCGTTTTCCCCGACCACCGCATGGATCTCGCCGGGGCGGACCGCGATGTTGACGTTGTCCAATGCGCGGACCCCGGGAAACGTCTTGGTGATGCCGCGCATCTCCAGAAGCGTGTCACCCACCTTGCACCCTCAACTGTTGCCCGACACGATATCCAGGCCCCGGGAGCGCGCCCCCGGGGCACCGCAACAGGCGGCCTACTTGATCTGCGCTTCCTTGTAGTAGCCGCTGTCGATCAGCACGTGCTTCCAGTTGCTGGCATCGACGCTGACCGGCTTGAGCAGGTAGGACGGCACGATCTTCTTGCCGTTGTTGTAGGTCTTGGTGTCGTTGATGGCCGGCTGCTTGCCGGACAGCATGGCGTCGATCATGCCGACGGTGACCTTGGCGAGTTCGCGCGTGTCCTTGAACACGGTGGAATACTGCTCGCCGTGCAGGATCGACTTGACCGAAGGCACTTCGGCATCCTGGCCGGTGACCACCGGGCAGGCCTGCTGGGCGGTGCAGTAGCCCACGCCCTTCAGCGAGGACAGGATGCCGATCGACAGGCCGTCGTATGGCGACAGCACGGCGTGGACCTTGTCCTTGCCGTAGTAGGCCGACAGCAGGTTGTCCATGCGTGCCTGCGCCACTGCGCCATCCCAGCGCAACGTGCCGACCTTGTCCATGCCCATCTGCTTGCTGCGCACCACCAGCTTGCCGCTGTCGATGTAGGGCTTGAGCACGGACATGGCACCGTCGTAGAAGAAGAAGGCGTTGTTGTCGTCGGGCGAACCGCCGAACAGTTCGATGTTGAAGGGACCCTTGCCCTGCTTGAGGCCCAGCTTGTCGACGATCGACGTGGCCTGGATCACGCCGACCTGGAAGTTGTCGAAGGTGGCGTAGTAGTCGACGTTGGCCGATCCCTTGATCAGGCGGTCATACGCGATCACCTTGACGCCGCGGTCAGCGGCCTTCTGCAGCACGTCCGACAGCGTGGTGCCGTCGATGGCGGCGATCACCAGAACCTTGGGGCCCTTGGTGACCATGTTCTCGATCTGCGCGAGCTGGTTGGGGATGTCGTCGTCGGCGTACTGCAGGTCGGTGCCGTAGCCGTGCTCCTTGAGGTACTTCACCATGTTGTCGCCGTCGGCGATCCAGCGTGCCGACGACTTGGTGGGCATGGAGATCGCCACCAGGCCCTTGTCGGCCCAGGCGTCACCCAGGGCGAGCATTGCGACCGAGACCAGCACAGCCTTCAGGAATATGCGTTTCATGTTTTCCTCCTACTCCTCAATCCGGGAGATGACCGGCGTCATGGCCGCAGCCCAGGTCGCCAGTGCTTGTTGTTGTTCCTGCTGCGGGGAATTCCGGTGGGCGGCGGCGTCCTCAGAGCGCGCGCATGTAGCCTGTCTTGACTGCCGTGTAGAACTCGACGGCGTAGCGCCCCTGCTCGCGCGGGCCGTAGCTCGATCCCTTGCGCCCGCCGAAGGGCACATGGAAGTCGACGCCGGCCGTGGGCAGATTGACCATGGTCATGCCGACCCGCGCATGACGCCGGAAGTGCGTGGCATGCGCGAGCGAAGTGGTGCAGATGCCGGCGCACAGGCCGTAGGGCGAATCGTTGGTGAGCGCCAGCGCCTGCTCGTAATCGTCGACGCGCAGCACGCAGGCGACAGGGCCGAACACTTCGACCTGGGCGATGCGGTGGTGCGGCTGCGCGGCCAGCAGTGCCGGACGCATGTACCAGCCGGGGGTGGCCGCTTCGCAGCGTTCGCCACCCTGCAGGGTGGTCACGCCCTCTTCGCGGGCATGGGCGAGATGACCCAGGTTGCTGTCGAACTGGCGCTGATCGACCACCGGCCCGATGTCGGTGCCGGCATCGAGCGCCGCGCCGATACGCAGCGCCGCCAGGCGCGCCAGCAGGCGCTCGACGAAGGCGTCGTGCACCGCGGAGGCCACGATCAGGCGGCTGGAAGCGGTGCAGCGCTGTCCGGTGGAATAGAAGGCGCCCTGCAGCGCGCAATCCACGGCCACGTCCAGGTCGGCGTCGGCCAGCACCACCAGCGCGTTCTTGCCGCCCATTTCGAGCTGCACGCGCGCACCGCGCGCAGCGGTGCCGTGCAGCACCTTGGCACCGGTGGCCTGCGAGCCCGTGAAGCTCACGGCATCGACCAGCGGATGGTCGACCAGGGCCTGCCCGGCAACATCGCCGCGGCCGATCACGCAGTTGAAGGCGCCGGCCGGCAGGCCGGCACGGCTGATGATCTCGGCGAGGGCGGCGCCGCAGGCCGGCACCGGATCACCCGGCTTGAACACCACGCTGTTACCGTAGGCCAGCGCCGGCGCGATCTTCCAGGCCGGGATCGCGAAGGGGAAATTCCACGGCGTGATCAGGCCCACCACCCCGACCGGTTCGCGCGTGATGTCGACCTGCACGCCCGGCCGCACCGAAGCCAGCGTCTCGCCCGGAATGCGCAGCGCTTCGCCGGCAAAGAACTTGAAGATCTGCCCGGCACGCGCGACTTCGCCGATCGCCTCGGGCGCCACCTTGCCCTCTTCGCGGGCCAGCAGGTGTCCCAGTTCCTCGCGGCGCGCCAGGATCTCGCTGCCGATTCGGTCGAGCACGTCGAAGCGCTGCTGCGGCGTGGATGCAGACCAAGCGCCCTGCGCAGCGGCGGCGGCCTGCACGGCACGGTCCACGGTGGCGCGGTCGGCAAGATGGAATTCCGTCACGATGTCACGGGTGTCGGAAGGATTCTCGCGCTGCGCCGCGCTCCCTTCCGAGGACCACTCCCCGCCGATGAAGTGCCGAACTGCGAGCGTCTGGGTGCCGGTCATGCGTGTGCCTGAATGGAATTGAGAAAAGCCAGCCAAGTCTAGGCATCAGGGATCATATTCGTCTAATATAATTTTTCGCCATCAACATACACGATTCGATATCTTTACATCCCATGAGCCGACCCGCCCACTGGTTCATCCGCGGCCGCCTGAAGACCCGCCAACTGCTGCTGCTGGTGAGCCTGGCAGACGAAGGCAACCTGCACCGCGCCGCCCAGACACTCAACATGACCCAGCCGGCCGCTTCCAAGCTGCTCAAGGACCTGGAGGACGCACTGCAGGTGTCGCTGTTCGAGCGCCTGCCGCGCGGCGTGCGCCCCACCTGGTATGGCGATGCCATGATCCGTCACGCACGCATGGTGCTGGCCAGCCTCGATCAGGCGCACGACGAGGTCGAAGCGCTCAAGGCGGGCCATATCGGCCGGGTCTCGATCGGCGCCATCAACCCGCCTGCGCTGGCGCTGCTGCCGGGTGCCATCGCGCAGGCCAAGCGCGAGCATCCGGGGCTGCGCATCTCGCTCGACGTGGAAACCAGCCCGGTGCTGCTGGACCGCATGACCCAGGGCCTGCTCGACATCGTGGTGGCCCGGCTCGGCGCCGACCGCGACAAGCGCATGTTCCACTATGAGCACCTGACCGAGGAGCCGATCAGCGCCATGGTGCGCAACGGGCACCCGCTGCTGGCCGAGACCGGTCTGCGCCTGGCCGACCTGGCCAGTTGCGGCTGGATCGTGCCGCCCGAAGGCAGCATCCTGCGTCACCGTTTCGACCTGATGTTCCAGGAGGCCGGCATGCCGCCGCCAGACAACATCATCGAGACCACGGCCCTGCTGTTCATGACGCGCATGCTGCAGCGCAGCGACCAGGTGGCCGTCGTTTCAGCCGAGGTCGCCAGCTATTACGCGGCGCACGGCATGGTGTCGGTGTTGCCGCTGGCGCTGTCGTGCGACATGGACGCCTTCGGCATCATCACGCGGCGCGACCGCCTGCCCTCGCCTGGCGCCCGGGTACTGATGCGCACGCTCAAGGACGCCTGCCTGACCACCTACGGACTGAGCCTGACGCAGGACGCCAGCCCGGCCTGATGCCGGACCGCCGGTCTAGACCCAGCCGGCGTCGACCTTGAATTCCTGCGCCGTGCACATGGCGGCATCGTCAGAGGCCAGGAACAGCACCATGGCCGCGATGTCATGCGGGATCAGCTTGTCGGGCAGGCACTGGTTGCGGCGGATCTCTTCCTCGCCGGCGGCATCGAGCCACAGCGTCATCTGCCGCTCGGTCATGACCCAGCCCGGCGAGACCGTGTTGATGCGGATCCGCGACTCGCCGAGCGGGCGCGCCAGTCCGCGCATCAGGCCGTTGACCGAGGACTTGGCCACGGCGTAGCAGGGATAGCCGCCCGCCTTGCCCTGCCAGCCGGTCGAGCCCAGGTTGATCACCGAGCCGTGACCGAGCCGGCGCATGCCCGGCACGACGGCCTGGATGGCGAAGAATGCCGGCCGCTCGTTGAGCGCCATGCGCTCGTCGTAGTAGGCCGGCGTGACCGACTCCAGCGTGTGGCGCTCGTCACTGGCCACATTGTTGACCAGCACCGCGAAATCGCCCAGCGCGCCGGCCGCCTCGGCAATGGCCGCCTGCAGCGCCGCCACGTCGCGCACGTCGCAG
>JAGWIJ010000135.1 GCA_028873535.1 Pseudomonadota bacterium | reverse complement strand
GTCGCCTGCGACCGCAGCGGCGGCGATGGCCGCCAGCAGGCTGTCGAGGTCGCCATGGCAGCTGGCGCGCGCGCCGAGCGGCGCCAGCGCCTGCGCCGGATCCCATCCCAGCCCGGCCGTCAGGCAGAACACGCGATCGGCTGCGGTCAGGCTGGCTGCCAGCGCCTGCGACCACACGCCCATCTTCCTCGTGTTGGAACGCGGCTCGATCACGGCCAGGATGCGTCCCTGCGGCGCGCGCGCGCGCAATCCGTCCAGCGTGGTCGTAATGGCGGTGGGATGATGCGCGAAATCGTCATAGATCTGGATGCCGCCGAACTGTCCCAGCGGCTCCATGCGGCGGCGCACGCCCTGGAAACTGCCCAGCGCCTGCAGCGCGCCGAGCGGGTCGACTCCGAGCTGCGCGGCCGCCGCAATGGCGGCGGCGGCATTGCGGCGATTGTGCTCGCCCTGCTGGCGCCAGCGCACCGCACCCAGGCGCCGACCGTGCTGGAACAGCACCAGCTCGTCGTCGCCGGCCCCGGCTTGGGCAGACCAGCCCGCGCTGGCATCCAGCCAGTCGATCGGCGTCCAGCAGCCGCGCGCCAGCACGCGTTGCAGCGCTGTGTCGTCATGCGGCACCACCAGCCGGCCGGCGCCGGGAATCGTGCGTACCAGGTGATGGAACTGCGTCTCGATATGCTCCAGGTCGCTGAAAATGTCTGCGTGATCGAACTCGAGGTTGTTGAGCACCGCCACCCGTGGATGGTAGTGCACGAATTTCGAGCGCTTGTCGAAAAACGCGGTGTCGTATTCGTCCGCCTCGATCACGAAGGGCGGCCGGCGCGAGCCTGGCGCGCGTGCACCGGGCAGGCGCGCCGAAATGCCGAAATCGTGGGCCACGCCGCCGATCAGGAAGCCCGGCGCCAGGCCGGCCTGATCCAGTATCCATGCGAGCATGCTGGTGGTGGTGGTCTTGCCGTGGGTGCCGGCAACGGCCAGCACCTCGTAGTCGCGCAGCAGCGTCTCGGCCAGCCATTGCGGACCCGACATGTAGGGCAGGCCGGCGTCGAGGATCGCCTCCATCAGGGGATTGCCGCGCGCGACCACGTTGCCGATCACGAACACGTCGGGCGCGAGCGCCAGCTGGCCGGCATCCCAGCCGCTGTGCAGGCTGATGCCAAGCTGTTCGAGCTGGGTGCTCATCGGCGGGTAGACCTGGCTGTCGCAGCCGGTCACGCGGTTCCCCGCGGCCTGGGCCAGGCTTGCGATGCCACCCATGAAGGTGCCGCAGATGCCCAGGATGTGGATATGCATTGGCTTATTGACTCGCGAGATCCTCGGCCTCCAGTTGGAGGTACCGGTAGAAGATATTATGGACGTGGGTCGCCGGGTAGCCATTCCAGTTGCGATAGTCCGGCAGCAGGGCTTGGCGCTCGAGCGCGTCGAGCGGCACGGCCTGGGCGTAAAGCCGGCGCGCCTGCGCTTCGAGTGCGCCGAAATAGCCTGCCAATGCCTGCCGCGCCGCGTCCAGGTCGACTTGTCCTGGCGCCGGCTGGCGCGCGGCCACCGGCCCGTAGGCGGGTACGGCCAGACGCACGGTGGCCTGTTCCAGCACTTGCAGCGCCGCCTGCCAGTCGGCCGGCCGGGTGTCCTGCACGCCCGGGATGCGTGCGATCGACAGCAGCGCGCCGGTGAACAGCACACCGCTCGATTCGTCGAGCACCGTGAGGTTGCCCGGCACCGTGCCGGCCGGTCCCGCCGTGACGAGCAGCCGGCGCCCACCCAGATCGATGGCCGGCGGCGGCAGCGCCAGCGCTTCGGGCAATGCCAGCCGGGTACCGGCCATGCGCTCACGCCCCAGGTCCTGCTCGAGCGTATCCAGACAATGCTGGCAGCGCTGGCGCATCAGGACCGGGGTCTGCGGATGCGCGCGCACCGGCACGCCCTGATCGAGGAACAGGCCGGCACCGAACAGGAATTCCTGCGCCGGATGCGTGATCACGACGCACTTCAGCGGCAGTTCGGTGACGCGGCGCACCGCCGCCAGCAGTTCGCCGGCGCGCGCGCGGCTGCTGCCGGTATCGATCAGCGCGACGCCGGTGGTGCCGACGACAAAACCGAGGTTGCCGACGCGCCCGGCGTTATGCGCGTCGGGGGCGGCGTTGGCGCCCGCCAGCACATGCACGCCGGGGGCGATCTCGATGGCACGGTCGTCACGTAGGGCTGCGCTGGCGTCTGGCGCAGCCTGCACGGCGCGGCACCAGCCCGGCACCACGCCAAGCGCAGCAGCACGCGCCAGGGTGCCCAGGGCATGGCGGCGGCGAGGGACGCTACCCGGTTGGAGGGTCGGTTTTGGCATCGGCGGGTCCGGCAGGGGGGGCCAGTATAGCCGCCCGTGCACCGGCACCGCTTCCATTGCGGCAAGTGCCTGAGAATAGTAGTCTTCCGCAATGATGGATGTTTCAGGCAGCCGCGCTCGGGACGCTTCGTTTTTTCATGATTGCGGCGGCCTCACAAGAAGAACTCGGCATCGGGCGGCATGGGTGCCGGAGGGGACGAAATGAGCGATCGCTTGACCCAGGCCGTGGGCAGCAGCCTGCGCAGTCTGAAGGAACGTGCTGCCGAGCCCGGCGCGATCGCGCGCGATCGCCTGCCCGGCGAGATCCAGCGTTCCTGGACGCGTTGCGCCCGGCAGGGCGTGTCGCTGGCCGGTTCGCGAGATCCCGACCGCCTGAGCGCGCGCGAACTCAAGGAACGCGCCGAGCGCTTCGAGCGCCTGGTGGGCGGCGCAGCGCCGATCATGCACAACCTGTCGCGCCAGATTGCCAACACGCGCAGCATGGTGATCCTGAGCGATCCAGAAGGCCTGATCCTGCATTCGGTGGGCGACGACGATTTTGTCAGCCGTGCCGAACGCGTCGCCTTGCAGCCTGGCGTGAGCTGGGATGAAGCTTCGAAGGGCACCAATGCCATCGGCACCGCAGCCGTCGAGCGCACCGCTGTGCTGGTTCATGCCGGCGAGCACTACATGGAGCGCAACCAGTTCCTGACCTGCTCGGCTTCGCCCATTTTCGACGGCTTTGGTGACCTGGCCGGGGTGCTCGACATCTCTGGCGACTACCGCTCGTACCAGGACCATACCCTGGCGCTGGTGCGCCTGGGCGCCCAGATGATCGAGGACCGCCTGTTCGACGAGGCGGCGCGCGGTTGCCATCTGGTCCGCTTCCATCCCCAGCGCGCCTACCTGTTCAGCATGGCCGAAGGGCGCGCGGCCTTCAGCGAGGCGGGCATGCTGGTGGCGGTCAACCAGCCCGGCCGTGAGCTGCTGGCGGCAGCGGCGGTCGGCGAGGATTTCGAACGCCTGTTCGGCTTTCCCTGGGAGCAGGCGCTGGCGCGCGCGCACGGTGCCGCCGGTTCGGTGCTGGCATGCACGCTGCCGCGCGGCGCCCCGGTGGCACTGACGCTGACGCTGCACGGTGCGCACGCGCGGCCTGGCGTGGCTGCCGCAGCGGCGCCCCCTCTGGCCGTGCTGGGTGCGCCGCCGCGCAAGGGCAGTCCTGCGCGCCCGTCACCGGCTGAGATCGGCCGCCACGACGAGCGCATGGGCCAGGCTGTCGAGCGCGCGCGGCGCGTGATGCGTTCCGGGATTCCACTGCTGATCCAGGGCGAGTCCGGCACCGGCAAGGAATGGCTGGCGCGCTCCTTGCACGAGCATGGACCGCGCGCCGCAGCCGCTTTTGTGGCGGTGAACTGCGCCGCCATTCCCGATGCCCTGATCGAAGCCGAACTCTTCGGCTACGAGGAAGGCGCTTTCACCGGCGCGCGTCGGCGCGGCTCGCCAGGGCGCATCCGCGAAGCCGACGGCGGCACGCTGTTCCTCGACGAGATCGGCGACATGCCGGTCAATCTGCAGGCACGGCTGCTGCGGGTGCTGCAGGACCGCGCCGTGACCCCGCTCGGCAGCGGTCGCAGCTACCCGGTCAACATCAATGTGGTGTGCGCGACCCACCGGCGCCTGCGCGATCTGGTGGCGGCGGGTACCTTCCGCGAGGATCTCTACTACCGCCTCAACGGTTTCACGGTGGGCCTGCCGGCGCTGCGCGAACGCAACGACCTCGAGCCGCTGGTACAGACGCTGCTGGCCGAGGAAGGCTGTGACAGCGTTGGCGCCAGGGTATCCGCCGAGGCGATGGCGCTGTTCCTGCGCCATCCCTGGCCGGGCAACATCCGCCAGCTGCGCAACGTGCTGCGCACCGGCATTGCACTGATGGACGAAGGCAGGGTGCTGGACATGCACTGCCTGGCCGACGACTTCATCGAGGAAGCCCAGGCTGCCGTGAAGGCCGGACTGGATCGCAGCAGCGCTGCCGACAGCACGGCGCGCGCGGCCGTTGCGCCGGCCGGCGAGAGCAGCGGCCGGCGGCTGCAGGAAATGGAATGGCAGACCATCCAGGAGGCCTTGAAGCGCCTGGACGGCAATGTGTCGGCCGCGGCGCGCCAGCTCGGCATCAGCCGCAACCGGCTGTACCGCAAGCTGCGCGAATTCTCCTGAGCCCAGCCGGGGCGGGCGGCAGCGGCCGCCCGCCCCGGCTGACCGCTTACTGCATGAAGCAGGCTTCCTTGGCCTCGCCGCTGGCCTTCTTGTACTCGGCGTTGAGCGCCTTGCCCATGGCGGTATCGCGCACCACGTTGCCACGCTCGCCGGAAATGGTGAAGGCCTTGGCAGCCGTGCTCATGTCGACATACTGCTCGTACGTGTAATGCCTGGCGAGCTGGTCGATCAGGCAGGAGCACTTGTGGACCATCTCGAAGCGCCCCTTGTCGGGATAGTCGTTCATGCACTCCTCGACGAACAGCACGCGGTCGGCGGTAGGATAGTTGTTGGCCTCTGCGGCGCCGGCATGCCAGGCGCCGAGCAGGGCGGGGGCGCCGCACAGGACACCGATCAACAGGGTGCGTTTCATTTGTTCTCCGTCAGGGTGAGCGATTCTTCGATCATGACCTTGCCGCTGGCGCCACCGTCGCGCATCACCGACTTGAGGCTGTAGACGCCGCCGGGAACCTGGTCCGACAGCACGAAACTGTAGAGCTTGTTGGCAAAGCGTGCGTAGCGGCTGCGCGCCGGGTCGTCCTTGTAGGGGTCGAGCGTGAACTCCTCGGCGGCAACCTCCTTGCCGTTCCATTTGACGGCCACCTTGTGGCTTTCGTTGGTGGCCACCATCGCCATGCGCAGACGCTTCTTGTAGTAGGCGCCCTGGCTGCCACCGCCACCGGTGATGCGGCTCATCTCGCGCACATCGTGTTCCAGGAAGCCCATGATCACCGGATTGCCCTTGGCGCCTTCGATGGGCGGCAGGTCCATCTTGTGGCTGCCGCTGAGGAACTCCACCTTGACCGGGCGACCGTTGTCGGCAGCGGCATCGGGCGCACCGATCTCCTCGATCACGCGATCATCGAAGGGGGTCTCGAAACTGCCGGCCTTGACGAAATGGTAGCTCAGCACGGTGGCACGACCGGGCAGGGCTCTCAGATGGTCGTCCATGAACAGGTGCCTTTCGGCAATCGAATAGGGCTGCGAGGGCTCGTCCGCGGCCGCGCCCGCCATGCCTGCCGACAACGCCGTGGCCAGCGTGAGGGCCAGCACCGACCGGCGTGCGCCAGTGCCGGGCATGAGGGATCGGAAAAGTGCATGCATTGCTTGGTTCTCCATCATTGCAGGTGTCGGTTGGTCGGTTACGGCGATGTCGCGCGCAAGGCCGGTGCCGGACGCCTCAGGGACTGGCACCCGGGGCCTGCGCATCGAGCTGTTCGGCCAGGGCGCTGTCGAGCTCACCCAAGCGGCGCCGCGCATCGGCCAGTTCGGGATCATGGTGGGACTGGGCATAGCTGCGTGCCAGTGCCAGCCAGGCTTCTGCCAGGCGCGGCTGGCGCCGGGTGGCCTGTTGCAGCGCCTGCTCGGCCTCGTCGGAATGATGCAGGCCAAGCGCGGCCTTGCCCAGATTCAGCCAGGCGTAGGCGGATTCGGGTTCGTCGGCCAGCCAGCTGCTGGCCAGGGTCTGCATGGCCAGCCAGTCGTGTCCGGCCTCCAGCGCGGCCACCCGCAGGAAGACCGGCTGGTGCTCGGGCACGTCCATCCACACCGGCTTTTCCTGGTTGAGCAGGCGCGGCGCCTCGAAGCCTTCGCTGCTTGCGATCCAGGCCTTGAAGTGATCCACCGGCATCGAGTAGTAGCAGTCCTCGGTGCCGCGCAGGCGGAAGGTGAGGATGCCCACCAGCGTGCCGGCAGCGTCGAACAGGCCGCCGCCGCTGGCGCCGGAACTGAAGGCGGTCGAAGACTTGATGATGGGCTGGCCGTGTTCGCGGTTGAGTTCGCGCACCACGCCGTCGGCGAACTGGAGCTCGTAGCCGCCGGTGAAACCCATCGCGATCACGGCGTCGCCCAGGTGCAGATTGGCCGCGGAACCGACCGTGGCGACCGGGCCCTCGAGTTCCGGCACGTCCAGCATGCACAGGTCGTGGTGGACATCGGCGCGCTGCAGCTTGACCGTGTAGCGCAGGCCGCCGTAGAGCACGCGCACCGAGGGCGCCGGGCCGGTCACGTGGCAGCTGGTGATCACGCGCCCAGGGCCGACGATGACCCCGGTTCCCATGTTGTAGTGCTGGTCGGGCGCCAGCGCCTCGATGCGCACCGTGGACATGGCCAGACGCATGAAGGCCGCGCGATCGAAATCGGCGCTGGCCGGCACGGGCAGGCAGGCGATGGCAGCCAGGGCTGGCGCGACCAGATTCCTGATCATCGGGATTCCCCTCCAGTGGCGCCGAGCCTGCAAGCCGGATGCGCGTCCGGTCAGGGGATCAGCTGTCCGTTTTCGTCGAGCAGCGGGATGCCGTAGTCCTTGAGGATGGCCACGATCTCGCCACGGTTTTCATCGATCAGCTTTTGGAGGGTCGCCTTCCACTTTGGTTCACCGTAACGCAGGCCCATGCCCATCGCGAAGACGGTGGGGTGCTCCGCGTCGACCGGCGCCAGGGGCAGCAGGCGCAGCGGCTTGCCAGTGGCGTGACGCGCGTACCAGCCAGCCACCGGCCCCCACACGATGGCCGCATCGACCTCGCCGTTGAGTACGTGATCGACAATCTCGCCGGCGTGGAAATCGGGGCGCGCGTCCATCAGGCGATACGGCACGCCCTGGTCCTCGAGTCCGTGCCGCACCAGCCACTGTCCGCCGCTGGCATCGCGGTCGTAGACGGCAATGCGCAGCTTGCCCAGCGCATCCTTGGGCTGCAGCAACAGGTCCTCGGCCTTGTGCAGGCCGGCCAGCGGACCATCGGCCGGCACCACCAGCATCTCGCCGGAACGGAAGTAGGGCTTGGTCACCGCCATCTGGTCGCTGTTGACCGGCGCCGCGATCACCACGTCACAGCGATAATGGGGATCACCGGGCAGCTTGAACTTGAGCGTGTTGCGCACGAAGCCCAGGCGCTGCGGCGTCGAATAGTACTGCAAGGGCACGCCCAGCTTGCCGGCGAGCAGCTCGGCGATGCGGTTCTCGAACCCCTCCCCCTTGAGGTTGGAATTCGGCAGGTTGTTGGGGTCCTGGCATACCCGCAGCGCGTCGGGCTTTTCGTCCTGCGGCGGTGGTTCGGGATCGGCCGCACCGGCAGCAAGCGAAGCGAAGACGAGCAGGCCGACGAGAGCGGCAGCGGTATTCCGGGTAAACCAGGAGGCGGTCATCGGGCGACTCTTGTTGGATGGTCGGATCGTGTTGAGTGCACAGGCTTACTGCGCATCCAGCGGCGACACCTTCGACTTGGTGATCGCGCCGTCGGAACGGCCCTTCAGGTAGGCGTAGAGCTGGTTGATGTTCTTCATCACGGTGGGGTTCTCGTTCCACTGCGGCATGCCCTTCTCGGGACGGCCGTTGCTCAACGTGGTCATGAAGTCCTGCTTGGAGAGGATCTTCAGGCTCTCGACCAGCGAGGGTCCGACCATGCCTTCCTGATTGGCACCGTGGCAGCGGTCGCAGGCGGCGGCACGCCAGGTGCGGAATCCGGCCATGGTGTAGTCGTCGACCTTGACGCCGTCGACGACCTTGTAGGGCTTGCCGTCCTCGTTGGCGTGGTGGTCATCCTCGGCCGTGTAGGTCTTCGGCGCATCATCCGCCATGACCACGGCAGACCCCGCCAGCGCACAGGCGATCAGTGCGGCGGAAGAACGGTATTG
>JAGWIJ010000134.1 GCA_028873535.1 Pseudomonadota bacterium | reverse complement strand
GAGTCGCCGCAGGGTGACAAGAGCTATGTGGCGGCAGCCTTCCCGTCGGCGTGCGGCAAGACCAATTTTGCCATGCTCATCCCGGCCCAGGCTTTTGCCGGCTGGAAAGTGAGCACGGTGGGCGACGACATCGCCTGGATCAAGCCCGGCCAGGATGGCCGTCTCTACGCGATCAATCCCGAGGCCGGCTTTTTCGGCGTGGCGCCAGGCACCTCCGAGCGCACCAATCCGAATGCGCTGGCCACCCTGCGTGCCAACACCATCTTCACCAATGTGGCCCTGACCGACGACGGCGACGTGTGGTGGGAGGGCATGACGTCGACGCCGCCCGCGCATCTGCTGGATTGGCAGGGACGCGACTGGACCCCGGCGGACGGTGCTGCCGGCCGCAAGGCGGCGCATCCCAATTCACGCTTCACGGCACCGGCAAGCCAGTGCCCATCGATCGACGCGGCCTGGGAAGATCCAGCCGGTGTTCCGATTTCCGCCTTCGTGTTCGGCGGTCGCCGTTCCAACACCGTGCCGCTGGTGCTGCAGGCAGCCGACTGGCAATCGGGCGTCTACCTCGCCGCGACGCTGGGTTCGGAGACCACGGCAGCGGCGACTGGCGCCCAGGGCGTGGTCAGGCGTGATCCTTTTGCCATGCTGCCTTTCTGCGGCTATCACATGGGCGACTACTTCCGCCATTGGCTCGACATGGGCAGCAGGTCTGCCGCAGTGCCGCAGATCTTCCTGGTCAACTGGTTCCTGCAGGACGCCGACGGCCGGTTCATGTGGCCGGGCTTCAGCGACAACATGCGCGTGCTCAAGTGGATCGTGGATCGCTGCCAGGGCGCCGGTGAAGCGCGGCACACGCCGCTCGGCTGGATGCCCGGCTACCGGAACCTGGACTGGAACGGCCTGCCGGAACTCGACGAGGCGCGCTTCGCGCAGATGACGCAGCTGGATCCGCTGGCCTGGACGCAGGAACTGCGACTGCACGGCGAATGGCTGGAGCAGCTGCGCGACCGTCTGCCCGGCGAGCTGCTGAGCCTGCATCGCAGCCTGGAAAGCGCACTCGGATGAAGCGGGCCTCAGCTGCCGGCGGGTGCTGACAGCACCCGTTCGGCATCGCGCCGCAGGCGCAGGGCAAGGTCTTCGGCGAGTTCCAGGCGGCGCAGCAGGCGCGGGCTGAGGTCCTCCTGCGCATTGTCGTCGATGATCTGGCCCGGGCGCGCCTCGGGTCCTGGCGTCGCCTGGCAACGGCTGAAATCCGGCGTACCGTGCAGGATCTGTTCGAGCGCTGCGGCGCTGTGCCGCAACGCGCCTTCCAGGGTGGACACATCGAGCTGGTTGCGGCGCAGCATCAGCATGGTCTTGACCGCCGTCAGCTGGGCCAGCAGCTGGTAGCCGTGCGCCAGCAGGTGGCCGAGCGCGGCCAGGGGAGGGCGCACCGCGCGTGGCTCGGACAGCGAGCGTTGCGTGGCCTGCACCAGGGCGGACAGGCTGTCGTAGGTCTCGCGTCGCGCCAGGCGCCAGGCCAGCTCGGGTGCGGCATCGCCCTGGCCGTGCCCGATCAGCGCCAGAGCCATGCGCGCATGTCGGGCCTGGGCATTCAGGGTGCGTGCGACCAGTTGCGGAATGAGCTGACGTTCCCAGGAGGGCAGCACGTAGGCAAACGCCCAGGCGATGGCGACCCCCAGCAGGGTGTCACCGAGGCGTTCGGCGATGGCGAAGCCGGCGCTGCCATCGGCATTCAGCAAGTGCGCCTGCACCAGTGCCAGCACGGTCGCCGCCACGGCGGTGACCAGGTAGCGGCGTGCCGTGAAGGCATGCGCCGTGGCCTGTGCGACGGTGATGACCAGCAGCAGCACCGGGTGCGGCAGGCCAGCGTGGAGCAGCAGGCCGGCGATCAGGCAGCCGAGCGCGGTGCCTGCCACCCGGCTGTTGCGCCGCTCCAGCGTTTGCGACAGGCTGCCACGCAGCACCACGACGATGGTCAGCAGGATCCAGTAGTCGTGGCTGCCCCAAGGCAGCCACAGCGACACCGCGTAGGCGGTGGCGATCGCGAGCGCCGCGCGCAGGGCATGGCGCAGGGGCGGGGCGTCCCATTGCCACAGCGAGCGCAGCGGCTGCCAGGACCAGTCGGTCGGGCTCACGAACATGCGCCAGGTGGCCTGCACCAGCGCCAGGTTGGGTGCCGTTTCGCCGCGCGCCAATGCCACCAGCTGCCGCGTCTCGTCATGGATGTTGCCGATGCGCCGGATCAGGCCGTGCGCCAGCGCAGTCCCGGACGAGCCGACACTTTCGCCTTGCTCCAGACACTGGCTTGCCAGCTCGTGAAGCCGCGCCAGCACCGCATGGTGATCCGCTGCCGGCTCCGGCTTGCGGCCAATCAGCAGGGCGTCCGCCAGCGCGCCGTTGATGTCGGCGAGTGCCTGCAGCAGGTCGTGGATGCCGAGCAGGATGGCCTCGTGTCCGGCAAAGCGCCTGAGTTCCTCGAGGTCGAGTTCGCTGGCGAGCAGATGGTCGCGCATCTCCAGCACCTGCATCAGCATGCCTGCCAGTTGCTGGCGCCGTGCAGTACGCGGGGCCTCGAGCAGCAGGTCGCGTGCCGACTGCAGGTGGTCGGCGAAGGCGGCCTGCTGCTGCAGCAGGCGTCCGATCAGGGGCGTGCGCTGGGTGGCCTCGTCGGCCTGCGCAGGCCGGAATTGTTGCGCCTGGATGCGGATCAGGTCGGCCAATACCAGTAGCGTATCCGCCAGGATCTGGGTGCGGTAGCGCATGTTGAGGAGTGCGTTGGCCACCTGCGCATACACCAGGTAGAGGCCGGCTCCCAGCGCGAAATGGACGCTGCTGTCGACCACCGAGTGCCAGCCAGCCTGGACCGGCACGGCCATCGAAAACACCATGGCAAACATCGCCGATACGGCAACCGGCAGTCCGCGCTTGCCCCAGGCGGCCACCAGAAAGGCCACGAAGGTGGCCGGCACCAGCAGCAGACCGAGCCGGATCGGGGCGGCGTGCAGGGCCTGGACTGCGAAGAACAGCGGGATGCCGGCGAGCACGGCCGGCAGGATCTGAAACAGCTTGCCGCGTCGCGGAGCTGCCAGGTCGGGAGGGGTGCAGACGATCACGCCGACGCCGGCGGCGGTGCCGGCGGTGACACCCAGGCACACGTTCACCAGCGAGGAGATCAGCAGCAGCCCGAAAGCGCACGACAGACCATTGGTGACGTACAGGCTGAGTGCCACGCGCAGCACCGCGCGCACGGAGCGTTGCGAAGCACGGGCGGTGGGCCTGCGGCTGACGGGAGTGGTCGGCATCGCCTGGATAGTCAAAAGTCAGGCGCGCATTGTAGCGCGTCACCCCGGCGCCCTTGATCAACTCCAGCGGACTGCCGGGCGGTCACAATGGGAATCGCGGCCTTCGGACGGCTGCACCAGCCGCGCGTGGCGCCTTTTCAACGCCCGGGGGGGCTGGGGCCTCCGCGGTTGAGGTATCCGACCAGCGAAAGGAAGGCCAGGCCGGTGGCAATCAGCGCCATGCCGGCTACCTCGGCGGGCAGGAAGCTTTCGCCCAGGGCCAGGGTCGAGGTCACGATCGCCACCACCGGCGTGCCGAGCACGGACAGGCTGGCCTCCCAGGCCGGCACACGGTCGAGGACATAGATCCACAGCCACCACCCCAGCGAAGTGCTGAGCAGTGACACCAGCGCCAGCAGCACCAGGTAGTGGAGGGTCCAGTCGGTGGCGCGTTCCGGGATCACCAGCGCCAGCACGCCCAGCGGCAATGCGCCAATCAGCATCTGCCACGCCGTCAGTGCCAGCAGGTCGACCGCGTGGGTGGCGCGCAGGCGCTTGACCAGGATAGTGCCGATTGCCCAGCACATCGCGGCGGCCACGCCGAACAGATCTCCGGTCAGCCCGCCGTGCAGGTCCCAGGGCGCGATGATCAGCAGCAGGCCGCTCAGGGTCGACAGGGCTGCCACCCACTGCAATCCGCGGATGCGTTCGCGCAGCATCATCCAGGCCAGCAGCAGGGTCCAGATCGGCATGGTGAAGATCAGCACCGAGGTCTTTCCCGGGCCGTTGAAGACCAGCGCACAGGACTGGAACGCCATGAAGCCGCCCACCTGGCTCAGACTGATCGCCACCGTCAGGCCGGGGCGCGGCAGGGTCATGGAACGTCCACTCAACCGCGCCACCAGGAGCAGGGCGAACGCGCTGCCGACGCAGCGTTGCGCCGCAAATGCGAACGGTGGTGCGTAGCTCAGCGCCTGCTTGGACAGCACCCAGGTGACGCCCCAGATCAGCGACAGCAGCGCGATGGCGAACAGCGGCTTCCAGCCGGCGTTGCCTGCCGGTTCTTTGGTGGTGGTCATGCGGTCCAGGAAGTCCGTCGGGAAGGGCCGGATTCTCGGGGGTTCTCCCGATTGACGCCAGCGGCACGACCGCCTGGCGTTTCAGCCTGCGTCGGATCAAGGACTTGGGTAATGGGTCACACTCAGCGACTCGATTGCCACTGCGCCGGCTTGAGGCAGACTGCGCTCACGGAAACGCTGGTTTCCTGAGCCGCAAACGAAGATTGCTGCGTTGCAGGAACTTTGTGCCCGCCGATGTCTCCAAGAACTGTATGGATTGATCATGTAGCGATTGATTCATGCGGCCCCATCCTTGCTGGAGAGCAAACATGAACACGCGATTCACTCCCAAATCCGGTCTCGTCGCTGCCGCTTGCGCGGCGAGCGTCTTCGCTGCCGTCAGCGTCCAGGCTGCCGATTCCTGGTCGCCTGCCGCGGACAATACCTACGCGCGGCAAGAGGCTGCGCTCCCGTCCGACTTTGCGTCCACCACGGTGGCAACTGGCGACTGGCGTCCCGCCGCCGAGAACATCTATGGCCGCCATGCCGTGCAAACGGCTGCGGTGAGCAGCGTCGCGCCAGCGTCAAGCTGGCAGCCGGCGGCGCAGAACATCTATGCCCACAGCGGCGGACGCGTCAGCGGCAAGGCAAACGTGCGCTGAGGGCGCGCGCGACGCGCGAGCCGTTGGGTTGGGCGAGGCGCGCGCGGATGAAATTGCCGGCGTCGATCAGTCGTCCAAGGTCGATGCCGGTCTCGATGCCCAGACCGTCGAGCAGGTAGATCAGGTCCTCGGTGGCGACGTTGCCGGTGGCGCCCCTGGCATAGGGGCAGCCACCGAGTCCTGACACGCTGGCATCGAAGCGCTGGATGCCGATTTCAAGGCTGGCCAGGGTGTTGACCAGGGCCATGCCGTAGGTGTCGTGGAAATGGCCGCTGACCTCGTCGAGCGGAAAATGGCGCAGCGCAGCCTCGAGCGCCGCCCTGACCTGGGGCGGACGCCCGATGCCGATGGTGTCGGCGACGCCGAGATGCTGGACGCCGACCTCGCGCATCAGCCGTGCCACGCGTTCAAGCTGTTGCGGGGCTACTGCGCCCTCGTAGGGGCAGCCGACAGCGCATGAAATCGCACCGCGCACTTTGATGCCCGCCGCCCGGGCCGCGCTGCACACCGGTTCGAAGCGTTCGATCGAGGCTTCGATCGAGCAGTTGATGTTGCGCTGGCTGAAGCTTTCGCTGGCCGCCGCAAAGACGACGATTTCGTCGACACCGCTGGCGAGCGCTGCTTCCCAGCCCTGCCGATTGGGCACCAGCGCGGAATGGCGCACACCGGCCGGGCGCGGAATGCCTGCCAGCACCGCGCGGTTGTCGGCCATCTGGGGGACCCATTTCGGGCTGACAAAGCTGGTCACTTCGATCTCACGCAGGCCGGCCTGCTGCAGGCGCGCCACCAGTTCGATCTTGACCGGCGTGGGCACCTGCGAGGTTTCATTCTGCAGTCCGTCGCGCGGTCCGACCTCGACCACCACCACGCGATCGGGCATGCCGGCTGCTGCCATGTTTCAGTCCTCCGCGAACTCGATCAGTCGTACGCCTTCGGCGACCCGGTCTTCCAGCACGCACAGGATAGCCGACACCCGGCCGTCGCGCGGAGCAGCCAGGGTGTGTTCCATCTTCATGGCTTCCAGCACCAGCAGCGGCTGGCCGCGGCAGACCGCGTCGCCCGGCGCCACCAGCACGGCCATGACGCGGCCGGGCAGTGGCGCGCGCAAGTCCGCGGCGTGCTCGGCAGGCGCGGCGGCGGCAGTCCAGCCCTCCAGTACGCGCACCACGCTGCGACCGGCCTCGCCCTGAATCATGAACGCGTTGCCGATGGCGTCGATGGTCAGCTGAAAATTGCGGCCATCGAGGTCGAGCCGCCAGCTGCCAGCGGCGTCGCTGCGCCAGTGCAGCCGGGCGCCATGGCTGTCGCCGAAGAGTTGTGCCGCGCGCAGCCGCACGCTGCCGCTGCCTTCGATGGTGGCGCTGACGAGGTGCACCTGGCCGGCGCACTCCAGGCGGAACAGGCGGCTGGCTGCGCCGTGCTGCCGCCAGCTGTCGCCGGCACTCCACGGCGCCCCTGGGCGCGCCGTGGAGTGCGCCTGCTGGAGCAAGGCCACGACCGCGCCAGCAAGGCTTGCGGCCAGGGGCAGCGCCGAAGGGGCGAACAGCTGGTGCTGCTGGCGCGCGATCAGCGCGGTGTCGAGTTCGGCGTGGCGGAACGCTGCGCTGTCCACGATGCGCGCCAGCAGATCCAGATTGCTGGCCACGCCTGCCAGGCGGCACGAGCGCAGCGCGCGCACGAGCCCACGCATGGCCTGCTCGCGGTCCTCGCCCCAGACGATCAGCTTGGCCAGCAGGGAGTCGTAGTGTGGCGACACGATGTCGCCCTCGACATAGCCGGCGTCGATCCGCACGTCGGGTGCTGCCGGCACCGCGCCAATGCGCGGCAGCGCAGCGAAGGCGTGGTGTGGCGGCCAGCGTAGCAGCGCCAGCTTGCCGGTGGCCGGCATGAAGTCCTGGGCAGGATGCTCGGCACAGATCCGTGCCTCGATGGCGTGACCGCGCAGCGGGAGTTCATGCTGTGCCAGCGGCAGGCGTTCGCCCGCAGCGATGCGCAGCTGCCACTCGACCAGATCCAGCCCGGTGATCGCCTCGGTGACCGGATGCTCGACCTGCAGCCGGGTGTTCATTTCCATGAAGTGGAATGGCGGTTCGTCGCTGCCGTCCGGCTCGACGATGAATTCGACCGTGCCGGCGCCGACGTAGGCGACGGCGCGCGCCGCCGCAACGGCGCACGCGCCCATGCGCGCGCGACAGGCTGCACCGAGGCCCGGCGCCGGCGCCTCTTCCAGCACCTTCTGGTGGCGGCGTTGGACCGAGCAGTCGCGCTCGTGCAGGTGGATGATATTGCCGTGCTGGTCTGCGAAAACCTGCACCTCGACGTGGCGCGGCCGGTTCAGGCAGCGCTCCACCAGGACGCGCGCGTCGGCGAAGCCGGCCTGTGCCTCGCGCCGACACGCCGCCAGCGCCTCGGCAAATTCCGCCGGATGATCGACGCGACGCATGCCGCGGCCGCCGCCGCCGGCCACCGCCTTGATCAACACCGGGAAGCCGATGGCGTGCGCGTGTGCCAGCAGCTGCGCCGGATCGTTGTCCGTGCCGTGGTAGCCCGGCAGCAGCGGCACGCCGATGGCGGCCATCAGGGTCTTGGCGGCGGCCTTGTCGCCCATGGTGGCCAGCGCTGCCGCTGGCGGGCCGACGAAGACCAGCCCGGCCGCCTGGCAGGCGCGTGCGAAACCGGCGTTCTCGCTCAGGAAGCCATAGCCCGGATGGATGGCCTGGGCGCCGGTCGCGAGTGCCGCCTCGATCAGGCGATCGATGCGCAGGTAGCTGTCGGCAGCGGCGCCGCCGCCGATGCACACCGAGCGGTCGCACAGGCGCACATGCAGCGCATCGGCGTCAGGCACGGAATGCACGGCCACGGTCGAGACCGCGAGCCGCCTGGCCGTGGTGGCGACGCGGCACGCGATCTCGCCACGGTTGGCGATCAGCAGGGTGTCGAACATGGTGGAATGCGCGCGCCGGTGCTCAGCGCCAGGCCGGTGCGCGACCGCCCAGGAAGGCAGCGACGCCCTCGCGACCTTCCGCGCTGCAGCGCATGCCGGCGATGGCGTGCACGGCGCGCGTGCGTTGCGGCTGGGTGGGTGAACTGCCGTCCAGGCTGCGCAACAGCGCCTTGGTGGCCCTGACGGCCTCCGGACCATGGCTCGCGAGACGTGCCGCCAGTTCGCCCACGCGCGCATCGAGGGTGGTGGCGGGCGCCAGTTCGTGGACCAGTCCGAGCGCGCGCGCTTCGCCGGCGTCGAAGGTCTCGGCGGTGAGGGCGTAGCGCTGGGTGTTGCGTGCACCGATGGCGCGCACCAGATACGGCGCGATGGTGGCCGGGATCAGGCCGA
>JAGWIJ010000133.1 GCA_028873535.1 Pseudomonadota bacterium | reverse complement strand
ACGATGCCGACCTGGCCTTTGCGCGGATCCGCGCCGCCAGCAGGCAGGCGCTCGATCGCATCGACGCCAGCTGCCTGCAGATTGCCAGCCTGACCCACCGCGCGCGGCCGCGCGAGGCCGTGGCGCTGGGCCTGGAAGCGCTGGCCGATCTCGGCACCCGGCTGCCGGCCGATCTGGCACAGGCCATCGAGCACGGACTCGACCAGTTGCAGCATGCTGATGCCGGCGACACCGCGTCCAGCCGCGAAGCGGGGGCGGCGGACGTGATCGCGGTGGCCAAGCTGCTGGACCGCCTGGTCATCCCGACGCTGCAATGCGACGCGCAGGTCAATGCCTGGCTGGCCCTGGAAAGCCACCGCCTGTGGATCCGGCATGGTGTCTGTGCGGCCCTGGTGCGCAGCATGGCGCTGAGCCTGCCGCTGGTGCTGCAGGGACGCCGCCAGGCCTACGGCGCAGCGCACGCCATCGCGACGCGCCTGATCGCGGCAGGCGAGCAGCGCGGCTACGGCGGCGCCACCGCCACGGCGCGCCATGTGCACGCCATCGCGACCCAGCACTGGTTCGGAGCGCTGGAACACAGCGTCAGCGAGGCGCGGCGCGCGCACGATGAGCTGCTGCGTGCGGGCGATCTGCAGTTCGCCTGCCTGACTTTCAATGCCACCGCGCCGGCGCTGCTCGACAGCGCGCCGACGCTGCGCGTGTGCGCTGACGAAGTGCAGGCCGGCCTGGCATTCGCGGTGCGCACCGGCAACCAGTTTGCCCAGGGCATGTATCTGAGCTATCGCCAACTGCTGCGTGCCCTGGGCACGCCCGGCCAATCGGAGGGCAGCTTCCAGTCCGACGATTTCGACGAACAGGAGCGCATTTCCGGACACCTCGCAGTCGGCACGATCGGCGCCCTGTTCCACATCCTGCGCGCGTTGTCGGCAGCGATCTTCGACGACACGCCGCGCCTGCTCGCGCACACCAGCGCGGCACGGCCGCTGCTCGCCACCATTCCCGGCTTCTACCCCACCGTCTGGGCGCAGGTGCTGCGCGCGCTGGCACTGTGTGGCGAGCTGCGCGCACCGGCGGCAGCGCCGCGGGACGCTGCGCTGCGCTGCGAACTCGACGCCATCGTGGCATGGCTGCACGCACGCAGCGCCGACCAGCCCGGCAACTTCGCCCATCTGGCGCGCTGGATCGACGCCGAGGCGGCCTGGGCCTGCGATGACGGCCTCGCCGCGCTGCGCGCCTTCGAGGCTGCGGTGGCCACGGTCGATCAGCGTCCGCGCGCCTGGCAGCGCGCGCTGATCGCCGAACGCGCCGCCGCCTGCTGCAGTGACCAGGGTCTGGCCGCAATGGCGGGCGTGCTGCTGCGCAAAGCGCACGCGCTTTACCGGGACTGGGGTGCTCACGCCAAGTGCGCGGCCCTGGCCCTCCGGCACCCGTGGCTGGCGGAGGCTGGCGGCGCGTCGCGGGGCAACGACCAGGGCGCTGCGCCCGACAGCTCCAGCCGGCTTCCTGCCGCCGGACTGCCGGGCCAGGAGATCGACCTGCTGGCCGTGGTGCGCGCAGCCCAGGTGCTGAGTTCGGAAACCAGCCTGGTCCGTCTCACCCAGCGCGTGTCACAGCTGATGGCCGCCATGACCGGCGCCACCGGCGTGCGGCTGCTGGTGGACCAGGGCGGCGACTGGGTGGCGGCAGCCGACGGCGAAGTCGCGACCGCGCCGGCCTTGCCGGTGACGGCGCTGCGCTACGCCGAACGCACACGCGCGGCGCTGCTGGTGGCCGATGCCTGTGAGGACGACCGGTTCCGTTCCGATCCCTACTTCAAGGCGCTCGAACGCTGCGCGCTGCTGGTGCTGCCGGTGCTGCACCAGAACCGGATCAGCGCGCTGGTGCTGCTCGAAAACCGCCTGTCCGGTGCGGGCTTTGCGCCGCAAGTGCTGCAGCCCCTTCAGCTGGTGGCAGGGCAGCTGGCGGTGTCGCTGCAGAATGCCACGCTGTATGGCGAACTGGAGTCGCGCGTGGCCGAACGCACGCGCGAACTGCGCGAAGCCCAGGCGCGGCTGGTCGACACCGCGCGCCGCGCCGGCATGGCCGAGATCGCCACCAATGTGCTGCACAACGTGGGCAATGTACTCAACAGTGTCAATGTCTCGGCCGACCTGGTCGGCAGCCGCCTGCGCGCCAGCAAGGCGGGTGGTCTGGTGCGCGCAGTGGCGCTGATCCGCGAGCACGAACACGCACTGGGCGACTTCTTCAGCCAGGACGAAAAGGGCCGGCGGCTGCCGGACTATCTGGACCGGCTGGCGCAGACCCTGGTGCAGGAGCAGGCCGGCATGCTGACGGAGCTGGAGCAGCTGACGCGGCGCATCGGCCATATCAAGGAAGTGGTGGCGACCCAGCAGTCCTACGCCGGCAACTCGACGGTGCGCGAGGTGGTGCGCATGCAGACGCTGGTCGACGATGCCGTGCAGATGACCGAAGCCTCGATGGTCCGCCATGGCGTACACATGGACGTGGCGCTCGACGCCCTGCCGGACCTGCTGTTGGATCGGCCGCGCGTGCTGCAGATCCTGGTCAACCTGCTCGCCAATGCCAAGAATGCCTGTTCGGATGCCGGGCGCTGCGACGGCGTGGTCACGCTTGCCGCCATGCAGGCCGGCAGCGAGCTGTGCATCCGCGTCAGCGACAATGGCGTCGGCATTGCCGCCGAAAACCTGGAAAAGGTGTTTGCGCATGGCTTCACCACCCGCAGCGACGGGCACGGCTTCGGTCTGCACAGCTGCGTGCTGGCCGCGCGCGAGATGGGCGGCTCCCTGGTGGCACGCAGCGCCGGTGCGGGACAGGGCGCCAGCTTCGAGCTCAGCATCCCCTTCACGCCAGCCCTGCCCTGAGCCGCGCGGCGGTCGCTTCAGCGCCCGAAGCAGGCGAAGGCGGCGTGAACGGTGGCGTAGTGGATGTCGACGCTGTCGTGGAAGTCCGGCGCATAGCCGCCGCCCATGGTCACCGCCACCGGAACGCCACGCGCCAGGCAGGCCTCGAACACCTTGCGGTCGCGCGCCAGCAGTCCGTCCTTGCTGAGCGCGAGCCGGCCCAGGCGGTCGCCCTCCCAGGGGTCGGCCCCCGACAGGTAGATCACCAGCGCCGGACGCGCGCGACGGAAGGTCTGGTCCAGCGCCTCATCCAGGGCTTCGAGATAATCCTGGTCGCCGGTGCCATCGGGCAAGGCGATGTCGAGGTCGCTGCTGGCCTTGTCCAGGGGCCAGTTGCGGGCGCCGTGCAGCGAACACGTGAACACGCTGTCGTCGCCGTGCAGGATGGCTGCGGTGCCGTTGCCCTGGTGGACATCGCAGTCGATCACCGCCACCTGTCCGACCCTGCCCTCGGCCTGCATCGCACGTGCCGCGATGGCACTGTCGTTGAACACGCAGAAGCCTTCGCCATGGTCAGCGTGGGCGTGATGCGTTCCGCCGGCCAGGTTGACCCCGGCGCCGCACGACAGCGCACTCAGGCAGGCGGCATAGGTGGCGCCCGCGGCACGCCGCGAGCGCTCGACCATGCGTTCCGACCAGGGAAAGCCGATCCGTCTTTGCTCGGCCGCACTGAGCGCGCCGGTCACCACGCGCCGGATGTAGTCAGGACTGTGCGCCAGCGCCAGCGTGGCGTCGTCGAGCGCCGGCGGCTCGCGCAGCGCGCCGGCGGGCAGCCAGGGACTGTGCGATACGCGGCGCCGCAACTCTGCGTACTTGGCCATCGGAAAGCGGTGGCCCGGCGGCAGCGGCAGCACGAAATGGTCGGTGTAGTAGATCAGCATGCGCCCGCCAGCTTACGCCGGTCGGCAACAGCCGGCACCCAGCGTCGGCGGGTGCCGCGATGACGGCGCCGTTCAGGCGACGCGGAAGCTGGCCACCGCCGACTGCAGGTCGTGCACCAGCACATCGAGTTCGCCGGCGGTGCCGTCGAGCTGCGCGCTGGCTGCACGCGCGTCGCCGGCCAGCGCGGCGGTGTGGCTGAGGCTGTGCGCCAGTTGCTCGGTGGCTACGCTCTGTTCGCCGACTGCAAGGCTGATCTCGCCGCAGCCCTCCGAGGCCTGGGCGACCGCTGCGCAGGCCTTGTCCAGCGCAGCGGTCACACCGACCACATGTTCGCGCGAGGCTTCGATCGCGCTGCGGCTCGCAGTCACGGCACGCCCGAGCTGCTGCGACTGGCTGTCAAGCCGCGCAGTGATCGCGTCGATGTGGCTGGCCGACTGGCTGGACTTCTCGGCCAGCTTGCGCACCTCGTCGGCCACCACGGCAAAGCCGCGCCCCTGGTCGCCGGCGCGTGCCGCCTCGATCGCGGCGTTGAGTGCCAGCAGGTTGGTCTGTTCGGCGATGTCCTTGACCTGCCGGGTCATGCCGGCAATCTCGCCGACCTGGGCGATGAAGGTTTCGATGTCGCCGCCGATCGCAGTCACCACGTCGCTGACGCCGGCGATCTGGCGTGTCAGTTCGCCCAGACGGCGCTGACCGTCGCTGCTCAGGTCGGCGCTGGCGCTCGCCACCTCGGACACCTGACGGGCCTGCTCGGCGACGCCGCGCACGCTGGCGCTGATCTCTTCCACGGTGGCCGCCATGGCCGCTGCCGCACGGTGCTGGCGTTCCGCGGCGGCGGCCACGTCGCCACTGCCCTGGCGGGCCTGTGCGCTCGCACCTGACAGCCGGCCGGCGCCGTCCAGGACCTGCCCGACGGTATGTTGCAGATGTGCGGACATCGCCTGCAGGGCTTCGAGCATGCTGCCCAACTCGTCGCTGCGGCGCACCCCGGCGTGCGCGCGCAGATCGCCCTCGGCCACGCGTGCCGCCAGCTGCACCGCCTCATCCAGGCCACGGCCGATCGAACGCGCAATCAGGATGCCCAGCGCACCGGCCAGCACCGACACCACCAGCAGCAGGCCGGCCATGCCAGCGGCGCGCCGCTGCACACTGGCCAGGCGCACCGCCAGCGCCTGATCGATCCAGGGCAGCAGCCGGTCCTCGATGGCGAACTGGGCATCGATGCCCTGGCTGGCGCGCGCAAAGAACGCCGCCGCCGGCAGGGTCGGCTCGGCGGCATCGACGATGCTGCTGCCGGCCAGCACGACGATGCTGTCGCCGGCGCTCCTGGCCTCGTCAAGGGCGTCGCGCAGCGTTGCCGCCAGCTCGGGACGCAGCGCAGTGACCTTGGCGATCTCGCCCTGCAGCCGGATGGAGGTGCGGCTGGCGCGCTCGGCCAGGCTCGCGACCGTGGCACGGTCGGTCGGCGTGATCCTGCGGCTGGTAAGCAGCGCCGAGCCCTTGGCGCGCAGCTGCCCCAGCACTTCGGTCAGTGCCGGGAGCTGCTGGCTGGCGGCGGCGATGGCATGACTGGTGTCGGCGCCGGGGTCGAGGCTCAGACCGTAGGCATCGGCGAGTCCGTCGCTCACGGTCAGCAGCTCGGTCACCAGGGCCGTGTGGCGGCGGAAGCTTTCCGCAGCATCCAGCCGGTGGCCGGCGATGGCAGCCGCCGTATCGCGCCAGTCCTGGTGGGCCTGGGTCCAGCGCGCCAGCAAGGCGTCGGGGATGATACCGGTGGCGTGATCCTGTTGCAGCAGCTGGTCGAGCCTGGCATAGACCGCTTCGGACTGCTGCTGGATCTGCGCGCGCCCGGCTTCGGTGGCTGCGTCGCCGTTCAGCACGATGGCCGACAGCCCGCGATGCCGCTGGGTCAGGCGCACGGCTTCGAGTGCCACGCGCAAGGGCGGAATGCCCTGGCTTTCCAGCCTTGCAGCAGCACTTTCCTGGCGTTCGGCATCCAGGTACAGCACAGCAGGCACCAGCATGAGGACGCAACCCAGCAGGCCGAGCAGCAGGAACTTGCGGGAGAGAGGAAGATTGTCGAGCAACTTGTTCATGGACGGGCCGGAGTACACGGCGCGCGCGCCGCACTCCCAGCCTTACGGCCGGAATCGTGGCCGCATTGAATGCGGCTCAAGGGGAAAACCGCTCCAGTCGCTCGCGCCTTACACTTGCTTACACGCGCAGCGGTCGCACGCGCCTGGCCCGGCGCGCGCGGCCGCCACTGCAAACTCAGGCCTTGAGCAGCAGGGCGTTGAGGCGGCGCACGAAACTGGCCGGATCGTCCAGGGTGCCACCTTCGGCGAGCACGCTCTGGTCGAGCAGCAACTGGCTCCACTCGCCCACCAGCGCCACATCCGACTCGGCATCCAGGCGCTGGATCAGCGGGTGGTCAGGGTTGATTTCCAGGATCGGCTTTTCCTTGGGCACCTGCTGGCCTGCCGCTTTCAGCATGCGCGCCAGATGCGCCGACATCGCGCCCTCGGGCACCACCACACAGGCCGGTGACTCGGTCAGCCGGTGCGAGATGCGCACCGCACTGATGCGCTCGCCCAGCGCACTGGCCATGGTCTCGCGCAGTCTGGCCAGTTGCGCATCGTCGTCCTTGTGCTGTTCGGCGTCCTGGGGCTCGCTGCCGGGAAGCGCGGCGGCGTCGAGGTCACCGCGCGCCACCGAAGCCAACTGCTTGCCCTGGAACTCCTCCAGGTGGCTGACCACCCATTCGTCGACGCGGTCGGTCAGCAGCAGCACCTCGATGCCGCGCTTGCGGAACACTTCGAGGTGCGGGCTGTTGCGCGCAGCGTTCCAGGACTCCGCGGTGACGTACCAGATCCGGTCCTGGCCTTCCTTCATGGCAGCGATGTAGTCGGCCAGACTGACCTGCCCCTCCGGTCCCTCACTGCGCGTGGTGGCGAAGCGCAGCAGGCCGGCCCACTTCTCGCGGTTGGCGTGCTCCTCGCCGGCGCCTTCCTTGAACACCTGGCCGAATTCGGCCCAGAAGGTGCGGTACTTGTCGGCCTGGTCGCGCGCCAGGTCCTCGAGCAGGCCCAGCACCTTCTTCGTGCAGCCGGCGCGGATGGCGTCGATGTCGCGACTTTCCTGGAGGATTTCGCGCGAGACATTGAGCGGCAGGTCATTGGAGTCGATCACGCCGCGCACGAAGCGCAGATAGTGCGGCAGCAGCTTCTTGGCGTCCTCCATGATGAAGACGCGCTTGACGTACAGCTTGACCCCGTGGCGCGGCTCGCGGTCCCACATGTCGAAGGGCGCGCGGCCGGGGACATACAGCAGCTCGGTGTATTCCTGGCGGCCTTCGACGCGCGCGTGGCTCCAGGCCAGGGGTTCGTCGTAGTCGTGCGCGACGTGTTTGTAGAACTCGCGGTACTGCTCGTCGGAAATGTCGCTCTTGGCACGCGCCCACAGCGCGCTGGCCTGGTTCAGCACCTCCTCCTTGAGTTCCTTGCCGTCCTCGCCGGCCACCACCTCGCCGACGATCGGCAGCTGGATGTGGTCCGAGTAGCGGCGCACGATGCCATGCAGGCGCCAGGTCTCGAGCAGTTCGTCCTCGCCCTCGCGCAGGTGCAGGGTCACGCTGGTGCCGCGCGGCGCGTTGCCGGCCGCTTGGATGGTGTAGTTGCCGTCACCGCTCGACTGCCAGCGCACCGCGCTGTCGGGCGCGGCGCCGGCGCGGCGGCTCACCAGGGTCACCTGGTCGGCCACGATGAAGGCGGAATAGAAGCCCACGCCGAACTGGCCGATCAGGCGCGAGTCCTTGGCGTCGTCGCCGGTCAGCCGGGTCAGGAACTCCTTGGTGCCGGACCGCGCGATGGTGCCGATGTTGTGGATCACCTCTTCGCGGCTCATGCCGATGCCGTTGTCGCTGACCGTGATGGTGCGCGCGGCCTTGTCGACCGAGACACGCAGCTTGAGTTCGGGATCCTCCGCCAGCAGGGCGGCATCCTGCATCGACTCGAAGCGCAGCTTGTCGCAGGCGTCGGAGCCATTGGAAATCAGCTCGCGCAGGAAGATTTCCTTGTTGCTGTAAAGCGAATGGATCATCAGCTGGAGCAGCTGCTTGACCTCGGTCTGGAACTGCATCTGCTCAGGGGCAGCGGTGGTATCGGCCACAGGGATCTCCTCGTTCAACTGGCATGCGCCGCCATGGCGCGCACCGCGGAGATGGGGTCGCGGCAGCGCCGATTCAAGGCTTGCCGGTACGACTGGTCTGACGGCAACATGTCAGGTCAGCCAGTCGGGAGGTCGGGCCTATGCCCATGCAGCAGTGTTCCATCCGCGCCCTGGCGCTACTGGCGGCGTTCTGCGCTTCGCTTGGCCTCCCGGCCAGCGCCAGCGCGGAGATCGCGCCAGGCGAGGCCACAACGCCGCCTGCGGCCGTTGCAGCGAGCGCCTGCCCCAAGGTGGCCGGGGACAGCGTGATCGAGACCCTCAACCGTCTCTACGGGGCAGCACGCAGTCACGACGAATCCGCGCTGCGCGCCGTGCTCGCGGCGGATTTCCACGGCCTGGAAGGCAGCGAACGCCTGAGCAGCGATGCCATGGTGGCAGATG
>JAGWIJ010000132.1 GCA_028873535.1 Pseudomonadota bacterium | reverse complement strand
GGTGCAGGTAGCCCAGGCGCGCGCAGTTGACCGTGACCACGCCGATCGAGCCGGTCTGTTCGGCAGAGCCGAACAGGCCGTTGCCGCGCTTGAGCAGTTCGCGCAGGTCGAGCTGCAAGCGGCAGCACATCGAGCGCACCATGTGCGGCTTGAGGTCGGAGTTCACGAAGTTCTGGAAATACGGCAGGCCGTACTTGGCGGTCATCTCGAACAGGCGCGCGGCGTTGTCGCTGTCCCAGGGGAAGTCGGGCGTGATGTTGTAGGTCGGGATCGGGAAGGTGAACACGCGCCCCTTGGCATCGCCGGCGGTCATGACCTCGATGTAGGCGCGGTTGATCATGTCCATCTCGGCCTGCAGATCGCCGTAGCTGAAGGGCTGTTCCTCGCCGGCGATCAGCGGATGCTGCGCGCGCAGGTCCTCGGGGCAGGTCCAGTCGAAGGTCAGATTGGTGAAGGGGGTCTGGGTGCCCCAGCGCGACGGCACGTTGAGATTGTAGATCAGCTCCTGGATGCACTGGCGCACGGTGGCGTAGTCCAGGCTGTCCTTGCGGATGTAGGGTGCCAGGCAGGTGTCGAAGGAGCTGAAGGCCTGGGCGCCGGCCCATTCGTTCTGCAGCGTGCCGAGGAAGTTGACGATCTGCCCGACCGCCGAGGACAGGTGACGCGGCGGTGCCGCTTCGACCTTGCCGGCCACACCGCACAGGCCTTCGTTGAGCAGGGTGCGCAGCGACCAGCCGGCGCAATAGCCGGCCAGCATGTCGAGGTCGTGGATGTGCACATCGCCTTCGCGGTGCGCCGCACCGATCTCCGGCGCGTACACGTGGGACAGCCAGTAGTTGGCAATCACTTTCCCGGAAACGTTGAGAATCAGGCCTCCGAGCGAATAGCCCTGGTTGGCATTGGCCTGCACGCGCCAGTCCTTGGCCTGCAGGTATTCGTTGACCGAGGACACCACGTCGACCAGGGTGCGGTGGTCGGCGCGCAGGGTCTGGTGCTTTTCGCGATAGACGATGTAGGCGCGCGCGGTCTGCCGGTGTCCCGCCGAGATCAGCGCCTGTTCGACCACATCCTGGATGCGCTCGATCGAGGGCGGACCCAGCGCCACCCGGTGCGCCAGCACCTCGAGCACGTCCTCGCACACGCGCGCTGCCTCCCCGGCATCGAATTCGGCCGTCGCCAGGCCGGCGCGTTCCAATGCATTGCGAATGCGATTGCTGTCGAAAGGTGCGCTTGATCCATCGCGCTTGATGACGGATTGGGGCAACAGACCTTGCGCGGCGCAATGCGCGCGGGCTTCGATCGAGTCCAAGGTGATCCTCCCTGTATCCACAAGATGTTGTGGTCTGCGGCGACGATAGACCTGGATGTTGTGGTCTGCAAGGGTTGGGATCACCCAACTTCGGGTGTTTCCGCAGCAATGTTGATGCAGGTCAATTTTCCGCGCGATGGCGCAACACATCCACCACCAGGGTCAGTGCGCGCAGCGACTGGCGCCGGCTGGGGAAGTAGGCGTGCCAGCCGGGAAAGGTGGGGCACCAGTCGGGCAGCAGCGATACCAGTTCTCCACTGGCCAGCTGCGGGCGCACCAGGTCGGCCGGCAGATAGGCCAGTCCGAAGCCGTCGAGTGCGGCCGCCAGGATTTCGTAGACGCCGTTGAAGCACAGCTGGCCTTCCACGCGTGCCTGCAGCTTGCGGCCGTCCTTCTCGAGTTCCCACGCATAGATGGCGCCATGGGCGCGCGTGCGCAGGTTGATGCACGGGTGGGCGGACAGGTCAGCGGGCTGCTGTGGTGCCACCCGGCCCGCCAGATAGGCAGGCGCTGCCACGATGGCCATGGGTTCGTCGGCGGTGATGCGTACCGCCACCATGTCCTTGGCCAGCGAGTCACCCAGGCGCACGCCAAGGTCGAAGCGCTCGGCCACGATGTCGATCAGGGCGTACTCGGAGAAGAACTCGATGTGGATGTCCGGGTAGTCACGCAGGAAGGGCCGCAGCTTGGGCCACAGCACAGTGCGGATGGTGTAGTCGGTGGCGCTGATGCGCAGCTTGCCGCTGGGCTTGTCGACCAGATCGCCGATCGCGGCCAGTTCGGCGCGGATTTCGTCGAAACGCGGCGCCGCACTCTGCAGCAGGCGCTCACCCGCTGCGGTCGGCACCACGCCACGCGTGTTGCGCGTGAGCAGGCGCACACGCAGCCGTGCCTCGAAGGAGCGGATGGTATGGCTGAGTGCCGATTGCGACACGCCAAGCCTGGCCGCCGCGCGCGTGAAACTGCGTTCCTGCGCCACTGCCAGGAAGGCCAGCAGGTCGTTGAAGCTCTCGCGCGCCATTGATGAATCCCATTCATATCGACTAGCGAATCATACCCGCTACTCTCATGACGGCCGGGTTGTTAAGGTAGCCCTCCTCGTGCACTGCAACCCGGAGATCCCCATGAGCACCACCGTCAAAGCCTATGCCGCCAAGGAGCCGACCAGCCTGCTCGCGCCCTTCCAGATCCAGCGCCGCGCGCCCGGACCGGAAGACGTGCAGATCCAGATCCTGTACTGCGGCGTGTGCCACTCCGATCTGCACACCGCGCGCAATGAATGGAAGAACACCCTTTATCCCTCGGTGCCGGGGCACGAGATCGTCGGCCGCGTGGTGGCCGTGGGCAATCAGGTGCGCGGCTTCAAGGTTGGCGATCTGGCCGGCGTGGGTTGCATGGTCGACAGCTGCGGCCACTGCCCTTCCTGCGCCGAAGGTGAGGAACAGTATTGCGAAAACGGCTTCACGGGCACCTACAACGGTCCGGTGTTCGGCGGCGAGAACACCCATGGCGGCTATTCGCAGGCCATCGTGGTCAAGGAATCCTTCGTGCTGCGCATCCGCCATGATCTGAAGGAACTGGCGGCCGTGGCTCCGCTGCTGTGCGCCGGCATCACCACCTATTCGCCGCTGCGCCACTGGCAGGCGGGTCCCGGCAAGAAGGTCGGCATCGTCGGCCTGGGCGGCCTTGGCCACATGGGCGTGAAGATCGCGCATGCCATGGGCGCACACGTCACGCTGTTCACCACGTCGCCGGGCAAGGTGGCCGACGGCCTGCGTCTGGGCGCTGACGAGGTGTGCATTTCCAAGGATCCGGAGCAGATGGCGGCACGCGCCAGCCAGTTCGATTTCATCCTCAACACGGTGGCCGCACCGCACGACCTGGACGCCTTCCTCAACCTGCTCAAGCGCGACGGCACCATGTGCCTGGTCGGCGCACCGGAAAGCCCGCACCCCTCGCCGCAGGTGTTCAGCCTGATCTTCAAGCGCCGCTCGCTGGCCGGCTCGCTGATCGGCGGCATCCGCGAAACCCAGGAAATGCTCGATTTCTGCGCCGACCACGGCCTGGTCTCGGATATCGAGATGATCCGCATGGACGAGATCAACACGGCCTACGAGCGCATGCTGAAAAGCGACGTCAAGTACCGCTTTGTGATCGACATGGCCAGTCTGGCCGACTGAACGGCGGCCGGCCGGCCGCGCGCTTGATTTGGGAGTCGAAGTGTTCCAATATGGGCGGCATGGAAACCCAAGCCTCCCATTCGTCGAATGCCCGCGGGCGACCGCGGGAGTTCGACGTCGACGCCGCGCTCGACCTGGCCATCGATGTGTTCCGTCAGCGTGGCTACACGGCAACCACGCTGGCCGAACTCGCCGCCGGCATGGGACTGTCGCGCGGCAGCCTGTACAAGGCCTTCCACGACAAGCAAAGCGTGTTCGTCGCCGCCTACAACCGCTATGCCAATGCCGGTGCGCAAGGCCTCGAGCTGGCATCGACCGGCCCGGGCAGTGCGCGCGAGCGTCTCGAGGCCGTGCTGGCGCTGTATGCGCGCCAGTCGCAGGGTGAGGAAGGCCGGCAAGGCTGTCTGGTGGTGGCCACGGCGATCGAACTGTCGGTGACCGAGCCGGTCATTGCCCAGCGCGTGCTCGCCAGCTGGCAGCGCACCGAACGCGTGTTGCTGCGGCTGCTCAAGGAAGGTGCCCAGGATGGTTCGATCCCTGAGCGCGCCGACCCGGCGGCCACGGCGCGTACCCTGCTGTGCCTGCTGCAGGGCATGCGCATCGTCGGCAAGGGCAGCGAAATGGCCGGGCCGGCCATGGAGCGCGTGGCGCATGCCGCGCTGGGCCTGTTCGACTGAAAATTTTTTGATCAATTGGGAGTTGATGTGATCCAAAGTTCAAATCCGCAGCCCGATGCGCCCGGCCACGCCAGCGCGCCGGCGCGTCCTTCGGGCGCCCTGATCCGGCTGCTCGCCACGGCTTGCGGACTCATCGTGGCCAACCTTTACTATGCGCAGCCGCTGACCGCGCTGATCAGCCAGTCGATCGGCCTCGGCGCCGAACACGCCGGCCTGATCACCACCTTCACCCAGCTGGGCTATGGCGCCGGCCTGATCTTCATCGCGCCGCTCGGGGACCTGATCGAAAACCGCCGACTGGTGGTTGCCGGGCTGGCGCTGACCACCACTGCGCTGCTGGCGGCGTGGCTGTCGCACAGCGCGCTGTCCTTCCTGCTGGCCGCCCTGTTCATCGGGCTGGGCTCGGTGGTGGCGCAGGTGATCGTGCCCTTCGCGGCGCATCTGACGGTCGAAACCCAGCGTGGCCATGTGGTCGGCAAGGTCATGACCGGTCTGCTGCTCGGCATCATGCTGGCGCGGCCCGCCGCCAGCCTGATTGCCGGCGTGTGGGGCTGGCACGCTGTGTTCCTGGCCTCGGCGCTGGCGACCGGCAGCCTGGCCATTGCGCTGGCCGGCCGCTTGCCGCGTCGCGACCCGGCCGCCACGACGCGCTATCCGCAGTTGCTGTCCTCGATGTGGCACCTCCTCACGACGACGCCGGTGCTGCAACGCCGGGCGCTGTATCACGCCTGCCTGTTCGGCGCCTTCAGCCTGTTCTGGACCACCGTGCCCTTGCTGCTGACCGGGCCCATCTTTGGGCTGTCGCAGCTGCAGCTCGCCGCCTTCGCACTGGTCGGCGTGGCCGGCGCCATCGCAGCGCCGATCGCCGGCCGCATGGCCGACCGCGGCAAGGTGCGCAGCGGCACGTTGCTGGCCATGAGCGCGGTGGCGGCCGCTTTTGCGCTGACCCTGATCGGCACGCCGGGTTCGCGCACCGCCGTGCTCGCGCTGTGCGCTGCCGCGGTCCTGCTCGACATGGGCGTGGCTGCCAATCTGGTGTTCGGCCAGCGCGAGATCTTCGTGCTGGGCGCCGCCATGCGCGGACGCCTGAACGGCCTCTATATGGCGATCTTCTTCCTGGGCGGCGCGCTGGGCTCCTCGCTGGGTGCCTGGTGCTTCGCGCACCACGGCTGGGTCGTCACGGCAGCGCTGGGTGCCGGCAGCGCGCTGGTGGCCCTTGCCTTTGCGCTCACCGAAGCCCGGCGTCGGCCAGCTCTGGCAAGCTGCACGCCCTGATCGGCCTGCCAGCCACCGGCGGAATGACATTGGGGAAAGACCTTTGGCCCATAGGCGCCATGCCGCTCTGGCCGTAGATTAGGGACTTCGCCGTTCCGGGGCGGCCGGTTCGCCGCGCTGCCGCACGCTTGCCATGCAGCAGATCGTCATCCAGCCTCTGAGCGGGACCCGGGCCAGCCAGGGCTGGACCTGGGGCGGCTGTTCTGACCTCGGCACCGTGCGCAGCGAAAACCAGGACCGCATGGGCGTGGTGGCCTTCCCGGGCGGGCAGGCCTTGCTGGTCTGTGACGGCATGGGTGGCCACGCCGACGGTGGCGTGGCGGCCGAGCTGGCACTGCGTACGCTGACCCAGTATCTGGCGGCGATCCGGCCCGAGCTTGCGGCCGAGGACGTGCTGCGCGAGGCGTTTGCTGCGACCAACGCGATCATCCACGCCCAGGGCCGGGCCGCGAACGGCTCGGAACGCCCGATGGGCAGCACGGCGGTGGTGTGCGTGACGCGCGAGGCCGCTGCGCTGGTGGGGCATGTCGGCGACAGTCGCGCCTATCTGCATCGCGAAGGCCAGCTGCAGCAGCTCACGCGCGACCATACCCGGGTGCAGCGTATGGTCGACGCCGGCATGCTGACGCCGGAGCAGGCGCGCCACCACCCCGACGGCGGCATCCTGACGCGCAGCCTGGGCGTCATTCCCGAGGTCGAGGCCGAACTCGCCGCCTGGCTGCCGCTGCGCGCCGGCGACGAAATCCTGTTGTGCTCGGATGGCCTCAGCAGCTACGTCGAGGACGCGCACATCGCGGCAGCGCTGGATCAGGACGGCACGCCGCAGCAGCTCGCCGAGGCTTTGGTGGCGCTCGCCCTGCAATGCGGTTCCGACGACAACGTCACCGTGCAA
Source organism: Pseudomonadota bacterium (assembly GCA_028873535.1). Classification (GTDB taxonomy): domain Bacteria; phylum Pseudomonadota; class Gammaproteobacteria; order Burkholderiales; family Ferrovaceae; genus CAIVHB01. The sequence continues at coordinate 2,115 of JAGWIJ010000132.1, read as the reverse complement.
CTGATCCGCTACCGCCAGCGTCGGCGCTCCTTGCGCCACTGGCTGCGCCAGGGCGTGCGCCGTCTGCGCGCCGGCCTTTTCAAACCGCTTCGGACTGGGAGTGATCCATCGTGAGTCTCTTCGAAAGATTGCGGCAATGGCTGTTCCCGACGGCCGATGCCGTCGACGCGCTGCCGTCCGGGCAGCATCGCTGTCCGGCCGGCCACTGGCTCGATCCGAGCTGGACCGAATGTCCGCGCTGCAAGGCCGAAAGCCAGGCGGCGCTGGGTGCACGTGTGCGCCGCACCGTCATCGAAACGCCCGCTGACGAGGCCGCACCGGCGCCAGCAGCACTGCGCGGCATCCTGGTGACGTTCAGCTGGGAGCCCGGCGGTGAACTGTTCGTGCTGCGCGAAGGCAATACCGAGATCGGCGCAGTCGGCAGCGCGGCCGCGGCCAGCGCCGACCACGCGATCAGCATTGCGCAGGACGACAAGCTGTCGCGACGCCATGCACGCATCCGCTGCCATGGCGACCAGGTGCTGCTGAGCGACCTTGGCAGCAGCAACGGCACCTTTGTCGACGGCGTGCGCGTGGGTCCGGATGGCGTGTGGCTGGGGGCGCAGGCGCGTTTCAGCACCGGGCGTACGCTGTGGCAGTTCCAGCGCATCGAGCACGTGCCGGCGGCGACGGAGCGCCAGCATGTGCACGAGCGGCAGCAGGAGCATCAACACGAGCACGAGCCCCAGGACAAGCGCGAGAAAAAGCGCGTTGACCCGCAAGCTGACGCGCAGCAGCAGGGCCACGAAGCTGCGAACGACACGCCACCGACCGGGCACGGCGAGGCCGCGCACCGTCAGCCGAAGCGCCCGACCATCTTCGAGGACGAGCCCGCGCCGCCGGCGCCGACTGAACCGGGCAAGCCTCCGCGCGAGCGCGGCACGCGCTTCGAATGAGCGGCCGACATGAGACCTTTGGCTGATTGTGGCGTGCGGGCAAGCGGGCAGATACTGCGCCGGAGTCGAACACCTTGACGTGAACTTCAGGAATGCCGCCTGTGAAGCTGCACAAGTGTCTGGTCCCGGCACTGCTGACCGCCGTGCTGGCTGCCTGCGCCACCGCGCAGGGCACCAGCGGAGTCGAGTGCGGTGTCGGCGGTGCGCTGGCCACGGTGGCCTTGTGCAAGGCCTTCGGTGGCAGCGACAAGCATTGCGCCGAACTCGCCATCCTGGTCGGCGGCGCCGGTGGCGCGCTGTGCTATTCGTATGCGCAGAACATCCAGCAGCGCCGTGCCGCGCTGGCTGGCAAGGAAAACGACCTCGATGCGCGCATCGCCTACCTGCACGGCCTCAACCATGACACCGAGGAGCTGAACCGCCAGCTCGCCGAGCGCGTGAAAGTGATCACCGCCAGCACCGACGATGCCGTGGCTGCGCTGCGCAAGGGGCAGACCAGCCAGGCCCAGCTGGCCGAGCAGCGCCGCCAGCTGGATGCCCAGGTGTCGGGCGCGCAAACCCAGGTGGCGGCGGCCCAGCAGGAGCTGCAGTCCGCGCAGGCGTTCCGCGCGCGTCAGCCGGCGCCGGCACCGGCGCTGGACAGCGAGATCGCGCGCCTGGAAGGCCTGCTCGCCGATGCGCAGCGCAAGACCACTGCGCTCGCCGCGCAACGCCAGCGGATCTGAAGCCGATGGACACCCTTTGCCAGCGCGGCCCGATCTCGCCGCTGCGCTTGCCGTTCACACCGCGCCGCGCGCTGTGCGTGCTGCCGCGCGTGCTGCTCATGGCGCCGCTGCTGCTGGCGGCGGCCGGCTGCACGGTGACCCAGCTGCGCCAGCAGGAGCTGCAGGACCAGGCCCGGGTCGACGACAAGCAGGCCGCGCTGGCGCGCGAAGAGGCGCACGCCCAGGACCTCGCGCAGCAGCGGCAGGCGCTGGACAGCGATCTCGCCAGCCGCCAGCTCAGCCTGGACGAGCTCACGGCGCGCCTGGCGCTGCTGCGTGCGGCCAACCAGCACCAGGAAACCGACAACGTCCGGCTGCGCCAGCAGCGCGAAACGCTGCTGGGTGAGCGCCGCCAGCTGCTCGACCAGGCGCATGCGAGCAACGTCCAGCTGGCCGCGCTGCAGGCTGCCGGTGGC
>JAGWIJ010000131.1 GCA_028873535.1 Pseudomonadota bacterium | reverse complement strand
GAGGTCGTCGACGGTATGCCGCGCCGCGTGCAGCAGGATTTCCGCGCGTATGGCAGCTACGCCGAGGCCTTCCAGGACTATGCGGCCTTGCTGAGCGGCAGCGCACGCTACGCGCGCGCGCTGGGAGCTGCCAGCCCCGAGGCATTCGCGGGTGCCCTGCAGAAGGCTGGCTACGCCACCGATCCCGACTACGGTGCCAAGGTGGGCAGGGCGATCCGCCTGGTTGCCGATCTGCGCGCCTGATGCCGCACTCAGTTAAAGGTCCGGTCCGGCCGGCCGTTAAACGTGAACGTGCCGGTGCGCCCGGGAGGATCCCGACGCCCGTGCGCACATGCACCGGAAACCAGCGATGAGCCAGAGTCTCTTTTCGATCGGCGTCTCCGGACTGGTCGCTGCCCAGGCGGCGCTGTCCACCACGTCCAACAATATCGCCAATGCGTCGACGGCCGGCTACACGCGCCAGGTCACGCAGTTCCAGCCCTTGCCCGGCCAGCAGACCCAGTACGGCTACCTGGGCAGCGGGGTGACGGCGGCGAGCGTGCAGCGCCAGACCGACGCCTATCTCAACGCCAGCGTGCAGACCGCCCAGAGCGTTTCCAGCGAGCAGGCCGGCTACTACAGCCAGGTTTCCCAGATCAGCAACATGCTGGCCAGTTCGAGCACCGACATCGGCAGCTCACTGCAGACCTTCTTCACGGGCTTTCAGCAGGTGGCCACCGATCCCTCGGCAACCGCACCGCGTCAGCAGGTGCTGAGCAATGCCCAGACCCTGGTCGATCAGTTCCAGACCGTGGGCACGCAGCTCTCGACCCTGGCCACCTCGGTCAATCAGGGCATCAGCGACAGCGTCAACGCCATCAACAGCTATGCCAGCCAGATCGCCAGCCTCAACCAGTCGATCCGCCTGGTCAGCCGCGACGGTACCGCCCAGCCTCCCAACGACCTGATCGACCAGCGCGACAATGCGGTGGCCGGCCTCAGCAAGGTGGTGGGCGTCAGCGTGGTGAGTCAGACGGATGGTTCCTACAACGTCTACTTCGGCAATGGCGAGGGCCTGGTGGTGGGCAGCCAGCCCTACACGCTGGCCGCGGTCAAGTCGACCACCGACCCGAGCCAGACCGCAGTGGCCTTCACGGCAGGTGGCAAGAACGTTTCCATCCCGGACGCCCAGATCACTGGCGGCAGTCTGGGCGGCTTGATCGCCTTCCGCGACCAGAGCCTGGCACCGGCGACTGCCAAGCTGGGCCAACTCGCCGCCGGCTTCGCGTTGGCGGTCAACGCCCAGCACATGCTGGGGCGTGACATCAACGGCAATCCCGGCAAGGCCATGTTCAGCCTGCCGGCACCCCAGGTGATGAGCAGCCCGCTCAACACCGGCTCGGGGCAGATCAATGCGAGTTTTGCCGCGGCGGGAGTCAAGCAGCTTCAGCCCAGCGACTACAAGGTCGCTTTTGATGGCACCAACTACTCGATCACGCGCCTGTCCGACAGCACGACCGGTCTGGACGCCAGTGGCAATCCTGCGCCGACCACCTACGCCGCCAGCGCGCTGACCGGCGGCGCCAGCGTGCAGGTCGACGGCCTCAGCTTCAGCGCCACGGGCAGCATGGCGGCCGGCGACAGTTTTGTCGTCAAGCCCGTCGAAGGCGCGCTGTCCGGCATCAACCTTGCCCTGACCGATCCCTCGCAGATCGCTGCTGCCAATGGCGCGACGCTGCCGAATGTCGCCGCGGCCGCCACCAACACCGGCAGCGGACGTTTCGCGGTCACCGGGGTCACCGGCGCGCCGGCATTCTCCAATGCCGCCACGGTGAGCTTCAGCAATGCCACCACCTATTCGGTGTCCGGCCTGGCCACCGGCAACGTGAGCAACCAGACGCTGCCGGCCAGCGGGCAGATCGTGGTCAACGGCGTGACGTTGACCCTGAGCGGCGCCCCGGCCAACGGTGACACCTTCAGCCTCAGCAACAATGCCGGCACGGTCGGCAACAACCAGAATGCAGTGGCGCTCGGCGGCCTGCAGACCCAGCTCAGCCTGGATCTTGGCACGACCAGTTTCTCCGGCCTCTACAGCGACATCGTCGGGCAGGTGGGAGCCACCACGGCCCAGTACAAGTCCACCAGCACCACTGCGGCCGGCGTGCTCAGCAGCGCCCAGGCCGCCCAGCAGTCGGTCTCGGGCGTCAACCTCGACGAGGAGGGCGCCAACCTGATCAAGTTCCAGCAGCAGTACCAGGCGTCGGCCAAGGTCGTGCAGATCGCCTCCACGCTGTTCCAGTCGATCCTTCAGCTGAACTGAGGCCCTGTTCAGGAGTTCCATCATGCGCATTGCCACCTCGACCCTCTACGCCAGCGCCGTCAGCAACATGAACAGCTCGGAGACGCAGATCGCGCAGCTCCAGCAGCAGGTTTCGACCGGCAAGCGCGTGGTCAATCCCGCCGACGATCCGGTCGCGGCGGCAAGCGCCGTGCGTATCAACCAGGAGATCGCGCGCGCCAGCGACCTCACCAACAACCGCCAGACCGTCGAGAGCACGCTGTCCACGGTCGACACCACCCTGTCCTCGGTCAATACCCTGCTCACCAATGTCAAGTCCGAGCTGGTCAGCGCGGGCAGCGGCACCTTGTCGGCCTCCGACCGCAAGGTGCTGGCGCAGCAACTGCAGACCCAGATGCAGGACCTGCTCGGCTACGCCAATACCCAGGATGGCAATGGCGAATACCTGTTCAGCGGCTTCAAGACCGCCACCCAGGCCTATTCCAGCGGCAATTTCGCCAGCGCCACCGCTGCACCGGGCAACAGTGGCAGCGGCTCCTTTGCACCCGGCAGCAACAGCGCGGCTTCGACGTTTCCGGGCAACGGCACGCTCACCATCAGCGCGTACACGGCGCCGGCCACGCCGGGCGGTTCGCCCACCTTCACCTACAGCGTCACGGGTCTGAGCAGCGGCAACGTGAGCAACGTGACCTCGACCAACGGCCAGGTCAGCGTCGGCGGCCAGACCTTCACGCTCAGCGGCACGCCCGCGGTCAACGACTCCTTCGCGCTGGGCGCGCAGGCCACCCAGTACCAGGGCGACAGCGGGGTGCGCAACGTCGAGGTCTATCCGGGCCGCGCGATGGGCACCAACCTGACCGGCAACCAGCTGTTCGATTCCGTGCCCACCGGCAACGGCGTGTTCGCCACCTCCGTGGCTGCCGGCAACAGCGGCTCCGGCATCATCACGCAGGGCACCGTCACCAACACGGCGCAGCTCACCAGCCACAGCTACAAGCTGCAGTTCGACACCGTCGGCGCGGCAGCCACCAATTCGGGCGGAGTCACGCTGGCGCCCAATTCGACCACTGGCACACCCACCAGCAGCGACAAGTACCAGCTCAGCTTCACGGGCAGCGGCGCCAGCGCCACCTACAGCGTGGTCGACAGCACCAGCGGTGCCACCGTGAGCAGTGCGCAGCCCTTTACCTCGGGCAGCCCGATCACCGTCAACGGTGTCACGTTTGCGCTGAACGGCGCGCCGGCCAACGGCGACAGCTTCTCGATCGGCTCCGGTGCCGCGTCGACCTACAGCGTCTACGACACCACCAGCAACACCGCGGTACTGAGCGGGCAGGCCTACACTGCCGGCAATGCCATCCAGTTTGCCGGCATGAGCTTCAGCATCAGCGGCGCTCCCAACGTCGGCGACAGCTTCCAGACCCAGCCCAGCACCAGCACCAGCGTGTTCACGGTCATGCAGAACGCCATCAACGCGCTCAACAGCAGCGGGAGCGGACTGCAGGCCAACACCGTGCTCGCCAACGCGCTGGCCACCGCCAATACCGGCATTGATTCGGCCATGGCCCAGGTGTCGCTGGGTCAGACCACGGTGGGTGGACGCATGCAGGAACTCAAGACCCTCGACACCTCGGGCGCCCAGCTCAAGATCCAGTATCAGCAGTCGCTGTCGCAGCTGACCGACGTCGATATGACCGCAGCGATCAGCAGTCTCAGCCAGGCGCAGATCTCGCTCACCGCGGCGCAGAAGTCCTTTGTCTCGGTCCAGAACCTGTCGCTGTTCAACTACATCCAGTAGGGCTGTGGCCGGCCGCCGCCGGCGGTCGCACGCTCAGCGTGCCACGCCGCCCGGCGTGCTGCGCGTGGCGTGCACGCCGCGTGCGCGTTCCAGCATCAGGTTGAGCTCGAGCAGGCCGCGCGCAAGGCGCCGGAATTCCAGCTCGCGCGCGGTCAGCAGCGGACTGGCGGATCCCGCCAGCTGCAGAGGGGCCACCCCGCGCCATCCCAGCCAGCGCGTGCGCAGGCGCAAGCACCAGCGGTGCAGCGCCGGCAGGCGTCGGTTCGGCAAGAGATGGAAGGCAAGTTCGACCAGGGTTGGCATGACGGTGCACCTCAGGAACAGGGCGGCAGCCCGGAACGCGGGCAGCCCATGCCGGTTCATCGGCAGGGGCATGCGTGACTTGAGGCGGGCATACATTTAGAGCGCTGCCGCGCAACGCGCCACGCCGTCGAAGGCGACTTCCCACAGCTGGTCGAAGGCGCGCAGCCATTCGGGCAGGCCCAGGCTCAACATCATCACGCCGGCGCCCAGGGTGATCGGGAAGCCGATCGAAAAGATGTTGAGCTGCGGCGCGGCGCGCGACAGCATGCCGAGTGCCACGTTGACGATGATCATCGTCATGGTCAATGGCAGGGCCATGGTGACACCGTGCAGGCACAGCACGCCGCCATAGGCGGCCAGCTCGTGCAGACCGGCGGTGTGGAGGCCGCGACCGGCCACCGGCAGGGTCTGGAAGGTCTGCGCCAGGGCGCCGAACAGCGCCAGATGGCCGTCGATGGCGAAGAAGGTCAAAGCCGCCATGGTGGTCAGCACGGCCGTGAGCGACGTCGTCGACGATTCGCTGGCTGGATCGTAGAGCGTCGAAAAGCCCAGGCCCATCTGGGTGGCGACCAGTTCGCCGGCCAGCGCCACCGCACCGAACAGCAGCTGCAGCACCATGCCGAGTGCGGCACCGATCGCCACTTCGCGCGCCAGGATGGCCAGGCCTTCCCAGGAACCCACCGCAACGGCCGGCATCGGGCCGAGGGTGGGGGCGATCGCCAGCGTGATCAGGCAGCCCAGCAGGATCTTGACGGTCTGCGGAATGGTATTGTCCGACAGGAAGGGCGCCGTCATCAGCAGTCCCAGCACGCGTGCCAACGGCCACAGGAAGGTGGCCATCCAGGCCTGCAGCTGGGCATCGCTGAAGCTCACCATGCGCGTGTACCGCTCAGCTGACCAGCAAGGGCAGGTTGGTGAACAGCTGGCGCGTGTAGTCGGTGAGCTGCGCCAGCATCCACGAACCTGCCAGCGCAATGGTCAGGAACACCGCCAGCAGCTTGGGAATGAAGGACAGCGTGCTTTCGTTGATCTGGGTCGCGGCCTGGAAGATGCTCACCAGCAGGCCGACCGCCAGCGCCACCACCAGCATCGGTGCGGACACCATCAGGGTCAGATGCATGGCCTCGCGGCCCAGGGTCAGCACGCTTTCGGGAGTCATGTCGGTTTTCCTTGCAAGGCGGAATGGGCGGCGGCGGACGGTCAGCCGGATCAGGTGGCGAAGCTCGCCGCCAGCGAGCCGATCAGCAACTGCCAGCCGTCGACCAGCACGAACAGCATCAGCTTGATCGGCATCGAGATCAGGCTGGGCGACACCATCATCATGCCCATGCTCATGAGCACGCTGGCGGTGACCAGGTCGATCACCAGGAAGGGAATGAAGATCGCGAAGCCGATCTGGAAGGCGGTCTTGAGCTCGCTGGTGACGAAGGCCGGGATCAGCAGGCGCATCGGCACGGCGTCGGCATCCGCCGGTGCCGGCTCGTGCGAGATCTTGACGAACAGCGCGAGGTCGGCCTGGCGCGTCTGCTTGAGCATGAAGCCCTTGAGCGGCGCGCTGCCGCGCTGGATCGCTTCGTCGAAGCCGATCTGGTTCTGCGAAAATGGCTGCCAGGCGTCGCTGTAGACCTTGTCGAAGGTCGGTCCCATCACGAAGAAGGTGAGGAACAGCGACAGCCCGATCACCACCTGGTTGGGCGGCGAGGTCTGCAGTCCCAGTGCATGGCGCAGCAGCGACAGCACGATCACGATGCGCGTGAAGGCCGTGCACATCAGCAGCAGTGCCGGCAGGAAGGACAGCGCGCTGAAGAACAGCAGGGTCTGCACGCTGAGGCTGTAGGTCTGGGCGCCGCCCGCACCCGGCGTGGCGGTCAGCGCCGGCAGCAGCGCCGGCTCGGCCTGCGCGGCCAGGGGCAGCAGCAGCGCGGCCACGGCCAGGCCCATGGTGCCGGCACGCGGCCGGCGCACACTGCAGATCACGATTGCGCGCCCCCGGTGCCGCGCGGCGCCAGGCGCGCGAGCAACTGCTGGAAAGGGGCGCCGGCCGACTGTCCGCCCTGTTCGGGCCTCAGTTCCTGACGTGGCAGCGTGTGCAGCGCGCTCACCTGGCCGGGCGCGACGCCCACCAGCACCCAGCTGTCCGCCACCTCGAGCAGGATCACCTTTTCGCGGCTGCCCACCGAGATGCCACCGACCAGGCGCACCGGTCCGCGCGACAGGGCCTTGAGGCCGCCGCTGCGGCGGAACACCCAGGCGCTCGCGAACATCAGCGCAATCACCAGGGCCAGCGCTCCGAAGGCCTGCAGCATGGCGCCATTCATTTGTTGAGTTTCCGGATGCGCTCGCTCGGCGTGATGACGTCGGTCAGGCGGATGCCGAAGCGGTCGTTGACCACCACCACTTCACCCTGGGCGATCAGGCAGCCGTTCACGAACACGTTCATCGGCTCACCGGCCATGCCGTCGAGCTCGACCACCGAGCCCTGAGCCAGCTGGAGCAGGCTCTTGATCGGCAGTTTGGTGCGGCCGAGTTCGACGGTGAGCTGGACCGGAATGTCCAGGATCATGTCGATGTCGCGTCCCTGTCCCGGTGGCAGGTCGCCGGACAAGGGCTGGAAGATCGCGGCCGGCGTCGCGCTCGCGGCCAGTTCCTGCTCCGCCAGGGCGCTGGCCCAGTCGTCCTCGACCATCTCGACGTCGCCGTCGGGCTTGTCAGCCATGTTGCTTCTCCTTGGTGGGGTCATCGTCGACGCGGTTGATCACCCGTTCGACCTTCAATGCATAGCGCCCTTGGTGCACGCCGAAGCGCGCCTCCAGCACGGGCACGTTGTCAACGGTGGCAGTGACCACTTCGGCGATATCGATCGGGATGATGTCGCCCTTCTGGATGCCGATCAGCTCGTCGACACGAATGTTGCGGCTGGCCAGCGTCGCCACCATCTCGACCTCGGTCTCGGTGAGCTGGTCGCGCAGCATGCGGATCCAGCGCTGGTCGACGGCCATCGCCTCGCCCTGCAGCGAGGAGGTGAGCAGGTCGCGCACCGGCTCGATCATCGAATAGGGCAGGCAGATGTGCAGGTCGCCGGTACCGGAGCCGATCTCGATCTGGAAGGTGGTGGTCACCACCACTTCGTTGGGAGTGGCGATGTTGGCGAACTGGGTGTTGATCTCGCTGCGCACGTATTCGAAGCTGGCCGGGAACACCGGCTTCCAGGAGCGCTCGTAGCATTCGAGCACCTGCTCGAGCATGCGCTGGATGATGCGCTGCTCGGTCGCCGTGAAATCGCGCCCTTCGATCCGCGTGTGGAAGCGGCCGTCGCCGCCGAACAGGTTGTCGACGGTGAGGAATACCAGCGTCGGATCGAAGATGAACAGGCACATGCCGCGCATCGGGCGCATGTGGCAGATGTTGATGTTGGTCGGCACGACCAGGTTGCGCATGAATTCGCCGTACTTCGCCACCTTGACCTGGCCCACCGAGATTTCCGGGTTGCGCCGCGTGAAGTTGTACAGCGCCACGCGCAGGTAGCGCGCGAAGCGCTCGTTGATGATCTCCAGGGTCGGCATGCGACCGCGGACGATGCGCTCCTGCTTGGCGAGGTTGTAGGGACGGATGCCGTCACTACCCTCCTCGACGACGGGGGTGTCCTCCTCGCCGGTGACGCCCTTGAGGAGGGCGTCGACCTCGTCCTGCGAGAGGATTTCCTCGCTCATCGTCATGGTGTCGGCAGCTCCCGGTTCACTGGATGATGAAGGCGGTGAAGAACACCTTGTCGATGTCGGGGATCTCGAGCTCCTCGTCATCGGCCGCGCTCGCCACCTGCGCGATGATCTGGTCGGCAATCGCCTGCTTGCCCTCGACCGAACGCAGGTCGGCGGCCTTGCTGCTCGACAGCAGCTTGAGGATGCGGTCGCGGATCAACGCGTTGTGCTTCTTGAGTTCCTCGACCGCGGCCTCGCCGGCCACCTGCAGCACGATGGTGGCCTGCAGGTAGTGTTCCTGCTCGGTGTCGGCGAGGTTGACCGTGAAGGCATCGAGGTTGAGGTAGGCCGGCGGTTCGGCCTTGTCGGCTT
>JAGWIJ010000130.1 GCA_028873535.1 Pseudomonadota bacterium | reverse complement strand
ATCGCCGGGTCCTGGCGCTCCGGCCCGACCACGCCGAGGCCGAATTCAACCTCGGCATTGTGCTGCAGCAGACCGGCGACTTCGATCACGCCATGCAGGCTTATGGGCGCGCCGTGCAGCGCAAGCCGGAATGCTTCGGTCGCGTGGCACAGGCCGTCACGGCCGCCAGCCGCGGCCGCCTGTGGCTCGATCCGGCCGAACTGCGCCGCCTACTCGACGCCTGAACGGCCGCGTTTGTCGCGGAAGCGCTTACGGTAGATGCCGGGCGTCGAGAGCACGTCGCGGCTCAGCGCCATGTAGCGACGCGCGCGCTCCTCGCTGAAGCCTTCGCACACCAGTTCAGGCACCACGCGCGGGACGGCCAGGCATTGCGCGATCGGAGTGCCCTTCGGCAGCACCCCGCTGAAGCCGGGATCGGTCCACAAGGCCGGAAAGAAGATTCCGATGTCGTTGAAGCGGTCGGCGTCCACCATGCCGCTGAGCAGCCGGAACGGCAGATCGAAGCGGTTCACCGGGTGCATCGCGAACAGCGACCAGCCGGCCTCGAGCTCGATGGTCCAGAAGCAGTTGAACTTCACGACGTGGCTGCTGCCCGGGTGGAACGGCGCACCGGTCGCCTGCGCTGCGACGTGGAAGCTGATCGGCGAACGCGTATGGCCATCGACCGCCAGCGCTGGCAGATCCCAGTCCCAGGACAGCACGCCCTCGTGGACATGGATATCGCACGGCAAGGGAATCACGAAGCCATAGGACATGGCATCGATGAAGGGCGGACATTGCTTGACGGTGCGGACCGGAAGTCCGTGCACCTCCGACCACGCCTTGCTGGGCATGTCGTGCAGCCATTGCGGCAGGGCTGCCCGGGCCGGCAGCGGCCGCGGCAGCAGATCGACCAGGGCCGGGTCACACCGGAATCGGATTTTCATGGGGGTCGAAGCTTACAAAATGCCAGCCAGCTGTCAAGGTTTTGCCGATTGATCCGTTAGACAGGACTTGGACTGAAGCCACCTATCCCTGATCCGGTATCCCTCAATTCGCATGCGCCGACTGTTCGACAACCTCCTTTGCATCGTCGTGACCCTCGTGATGTTCGCATTCCCGGTCATCCTGCTCGGACTTGCCCCCTGGATCGGCGAATCGGTGCTCGGCAGCGCCCATCTCTCGATCGGCAACAGCGTGCACGCCATCGCAAGCGCGGTCGCACTGATGATGGGCAGCGCCGGAGGGCTGCTGCTGCTGGCCCTGCCGTGTTTCGTGCTGCTGTACATGGGTCTGTCGCGCGCCTCGCGGTTCAGCACGCGCATGCTCGCGCAGGGCGAGACCAGCGCGCGCCGCCCGACCAGCGATGCGGCGCCGGCAACTGCGACGCCAGGCGCCGCGACAGCTGCGACAGCGCACACGGCCGCCATGCGTGCCAAGGTCGACCGCGCCCTGCAAAGTCCGCCCAAGCGGCCCCAAGGCGAGCCGGAACCGCTGCGCCGGCGCCCGCTGCGCCTCGATACCGGCGGCAATCGGCCCGAACACACGCTGTCGCGCAACCCGCGCCGCGAGCGCTAGCGGTCCTTCAGGCAGGCCCCTGCTGTCCGTCGGTGCCAGGCGCCATGACACCAGCCAGCACCACGACCGCCGGTCCCGTGATTCCGACTTCCTGCCACCAGACCTGCCGGACCGGTTCACGGGCGGCTGACGGCGGCGCCGTTGCCCGATCCGGCGCCGCGCTGTCCAGCAGCAGCTTCCAGCCGCCGCCTGGCAGCCGGAACGTGCACTGGCCGTGGCCGGCATGGAACAGCAGCAGCAGGGCCGCCCCGCCGTCTGGATGGGCCAGGCACAAGAGCAGGCTGTTCGCCGACGGCTCATCCCAGTCGCTTGCCGTCAGCGGCGTGCCCTCCGCACTCAGCCACAGCACATCCGTCACGCCGGCGCGATCGGCTTGCCCCTCCAGCCAGTGCGCCAGGCGCAACTGAGGCCAGTCCCGGCGCAGTGCGGCGCAGGCGCCGACGAATTCCGTCAGCGCACGATCGGCCGACGCCCAGTCCAGCCAGTTGAGCGGCCCATCCTGGCAGTAGGCATTGTTGTTGCCCTGCTGCGATCGTCCGATCTCGTCGCCTGAGAGCAGCTGCGGCACGCCCTGGGCCACGAACAGGCTGGCCAGCAGTGCGCGCCGCAGGCGGCGCCGCAACTCGCGCACCCCGGCGTCGGCACTCGGCCCTTCGACACCGCAGTTCGCGCTCAGATTGTCGTCATGACCGTCGCGATTGGCTTCGCCGTTGGCCAGATTGTGCTTCTGGCGGTAGCTCACCAGGTCGGCCAGCGTGAAGCCGTCGTGGGCGCAGATGAAATTGATGCCGGCCTGCGGCTTGCGTCCCGACCAGCGGTACTGCTCGCTCGATCCCGCCAGCCGGCGCGCCAGCTCACCCCGGCTGGCGCCATGCCCCAGCCACCAGGCGCGCAGACCATCACGGAAGCGGCCGTTCCATTCCGACCAGCCGATCGGAAAGGCACCCGCCTGGTAGCCGCCCGGGCCGATGTCCCAGGGTTCGGCGATCAGTTTGACCCGATTCAAGACCGGATCCTGGCGGACGGCATCGAAAAAGCCTGCGCCGGCATCGAAGTCCTCGGCTTCGCGGCCCAGGGTCACGGCAAGGTCGAAGCGGAAGCCGTCCACGTGCATGTCCTCGACCCAGTAGCGCAGCGAGTCCATCGCCCACTGCAGCACGCGCGGATGCGCCAGGTTGAGGGAATTGCCGCAGCCGGTGACATTGACGTACTGCGCCGCCTGGCCACGCTGCAGCCGATACCAGCTGGCGTTGTCGAGGCCGCGGAAGCTCAGCGTGGGGCCGAGTTCGTCGCTTTCGGCGGAATGGTTGTAGACCACGTCGAGGATGATCTCGATCCCGGCACGATGCAGCGCACGCACCATGTCGCGAAATTCGTCGCGCTGCGCCGCCGCCTCGCTGGCAGCGGCAAGGCGCGGATCCGGCACAAAGAAGGCCAGGGTGTTGTAGCCCCAGTAGTTGCGCAGACCGGCGCGCACCAGGCGCTGTTCGTCGAGCGCGTAGTGCACCGGCATCAGGCACAAGGCCGTCACGCCCAGGCAGCGCAGGTGCTCGGTGACCGCCGGCGTGGCCAGACCGGCATAGGTGCCGCGCAGGGCCTGCGGCACCCCCGGGTGCTGCCGGGTCATGCCGCGCACATGAACTTCGTAGAACACGCTGTCGGCCAGCGCGATGGCCGGCGCACGGTCGTCCTGCCAGTCGTAGCTGTCGGCGCAGACCCGTGCCTTGAGCGCCCAGCGCGCATTGTCCTCGTAGCCCTGGACGCCGCTGCGCGGATCTCCGCCTGCCGGCCAGTCGAAATGCTCCTCGCGCCAATCGAAGGCGCCGACGACTTCGCGCGCGTAAGGGTCGAGCAGCAGCTTGGCGGCATTGAAGCGCAGTCCCGCTGACGGCCGATGTGGCCCATGCGCGCGGAAGCCGTATACCAGGCCCGGCAGCGCCGCCGGCAGCCAGCCGTGCCAGACCTGGTCGGTACAGGCCGGCAGGCGCAGGCACGCCCACTCATGCGTGCCACTGCGGTCGAACAGGCACAGGTCGATGGCCTCCGCATGAGCCGAGAACACCGCAAAGTTCACGCCTTGACCGTCGAAATGCGCGCCCAGCGGCCATGGGCGCCCCGGGCGCAGTCCTGGCGGATCGGGTTCGGGCCCCGCGGCCCCGGCGGCGGAAATCTGTGCGACCATCGTGTTGCAAGACTACACGCCGCAACGGCCTCCGCCCAGGCCCAGGCGCTGCATCAGGGATTGGGTTGACGTCGCTGGGAGACAATGACAATGCCGGAGGGAACGTCACATGCCCATGAGCAATGATCTGCAAGCACGCCAACAACTGCCCAAGCGCGCCCTGGCCCTGATCCTGGCCGGCGGACGCGGCAGCCGCCTGAAACAGCTCACCGACCGCCGCGCCAAGCCGGCAGTGTTCTTCGGTGGCAAATTCCGCATCATCGACTTCGCGCTGTCCAACTGCCTCAATTCCGGCATCCGGCGCCTGGGCGTGCTCACCCAGTACAAGTCGCACAGCCTGCTGCGTCACCTGCAGCGTGGCTGGGCCTTCCTGAAACCCGAACTCAACGAGTTCATCGACCTGCTGCCTGCGCAACAGCGCATCGACGAGGAGTCCTGGTACCGGGGCACGGCCGACGCCGTGTTCCAGAACCTCGACATCATCCGCAGCAGCCGGGCCCAGTTCATCGTGGTGCTGGCCGGTGACCACATCTACAAGATGGACTACTCGATCATGCTGGCCGAGCACGTCAAGGCTGGCGCGCAGGTGACCGTGGGCTGCATCGAGGTCCCGATCAGCGAAGCCTCGGCATTCGGCGTCATGGCGGTCGATGCCAGCCACCAGATCGTGGAATTCGTCGAGAAGCCGGCCAATCCGCCCGCCATGCCGGGCAATCCGGAGCTGGCCCTGGCCAGCATGGGCATCTACATCTTCAATGCCGACTTCCTCTACGAACAGCTCGAGCGCGACATGGCCGATCCGGCCTCCAGCCACGACTTCGGCAAGGACATCATTCCCCACGCTGTCAGCCTGGGCGTCGCAGTGGCACATCCCTTTGCCATCAGCTGCGTGAACACCCTGGAGGGTGGCCAGGCCTATTGGCGCGACGTCGGCACGCTCGACGCCTACTGGGAAGCCAATATCGACCTCACTGCGACAACGCCGGACCTGAATCTGTACGACACCACCTGGCCGATCTGGACCTATCAGGAGCAGCTGCCACCCGCCAAGTTCGTGCACAACCAGGACGACCGCCGCGGCATGGCCATCGAGTCTTCGGTCTCCGGCGGCTGCATCATCTCCGGCGAAGTGTTCCGTTCACTGCTGTTCTCCAAGGTACGGATCCACTCACACTCACGGGTGCACTGGTCGGTGCTGCTGCCTGAGGTCGAAGTGGGCCGCCGCGTGCGCCTCAACCGGGTGATCGCCGACCGCGGCTGCAAGATTCCCGACGACCTGGTGGTGGGCGAGGACGCCGAGGCCGATGCGGAACGTTTCTACCGCACCGAGAAAGGCATCACGCTGATCACCCGGGCCATGCTGGAGGCCCTCGAAAAGTGAGCGCCGCGCCGCAACGGGTCCTGCATGTCGCCGCGGAGATCTTTCCGCTGCTCAAGACCGGCGGCCTGGCCGACGTGGTGGCTGCCCTGCCTCCGGCACTGGCAGTGCTCGGCCACGACGTGCGCGTGCTGTTGCCGGGCCTGCCGGCGATCCGCGACGGCATCGGACCACTGAAACGCCTGGCTGAATGCGGGCCGGCGTTCGGGGCCGGTCGCGTCAGCCTGTTCAGCGGCCGGATGCCGGATACCGGCCTTCCGGTCCTGCTGCTGGACGCCCCCTTCCTGTATGACCGCCCTGGCAACCCCTATGTGGATGGCAGCGGGCTGGGCTGGAGCGACAACCACCGGCGCTTCGCCCTGCTCGGCTGGGCCGCGGCGCAGATCGGCGCCGGCGGATTGGTCGAAGGCTGGCGCCCGCACATCATCCACGCCCACGACTGGCATGCCGGCCTGGCAGCCGCCTATCTGGCGGCACGCCCGGGACCACGGCCAGCCACCGTGTTCACCATCCACAACCTGGCCTTCCAGGGCCTGTTCGATGCCTCGGTGTTTGCCGAACTCGGCCTGCCGCCGGCGCAGTTCGGCATCGACGGCTTGGAGTTCCACCGCCAGGTCTCGTTCATGAAGGCGGGTCTGGCGTACTCCGACCACATCACGACAGTCAGCCCGACCTACGCACGCGAGATCCATGATCCGGCCGCTGCGGCTGGCCTGGAGGGCCTGATCCGGCGCCGCACGGCCAGCCTGTCCGGCATCCTGAACGGCGTCGACTACGCGATCTGGGATCCCGCGCACGATCCCGACATCGCGCAGACCTACCGTTCCTGCCCCTCGCCCGGCAAGCAGGCGTGCCGCGCGGCGCTGCGCGCCGAATTCGGCCTCGCGCCGAACCCGGGGCAGGCACTGTTCTGCGTGGTCAGCCGGCTGAGCGAACAGAAGGGACTGGACCTGGTGCTGGCAGCAGTCGACCGTCTGATCGCGCTCGATGCGCAACTGGTGCTCCTGGGCAGCGGCGACCGCGCACTCGAGGAGGCCTTCCGCGAGGCCGCCCTGCGTCACCCAGCTCAGATCGCCGTGCGCATCGGCTACGACGAGCGCCTCGCACACCGGATCATCGCAGGTGCCGACGTCATCCTGGTGCCCTCGCGCTTCGAACCCTGCGGTCTCACCCAGCTCTATGGCCTGCGCTATGGCACCCTGCCCCTGGTGCGCCGCGTCGGCGGTCTGGCCGACACCGTGGTGGATGCCACCGCCGCCGCCTTGGCCGACGGCAGCGCCACGGGTTTCGCGTTCGAAACCGCCAGCCCCGAGGCGCTTGCCGACACGCTGCAGCGCGCCGTCGCGGCCTGGCAGCAGCCCAAGGTCTGGGCCGGTCTGTGCAGCAGCGCGATGCAGGCATCCTTTTCCTGGGACGCAGCGGCGGCGCGCTATCACACGCTCTACCTTCAACTTCAGACCTGAGGCTGTCCCATGGACCAGGCACGCATCCCGCTCACTGCCGCGCGCCGCGCCAGGCTGGACGCGTTGCGGCACCAGGCCGAGCAGCTGATCCTGAGCCGCCAGGATGCCGGCAGCGGCCTGCTGCCGGCCAGTACGGCCGTGACAGTGCACGGTGACTACACCGATGCCTGGGTGCGTGACAACGTCTACAGCATCCTCGCGGTGTGGGGCCTGTGGCTCGCGCTGCGCGACGAGGACCCGGCGGCTGCGCGGCCCTTGGCCACCGCCGTCGTCGCCTTGATGCGCGGACTGCTGGCCGCCATGATGCGACAGTCTGCCAAGGTGGAACGCTTCAAAGTCACCCAGCATCCGCTCGACGCCCTGCACGCAAAGTACGACACGCGCACCGGCATGCCGGTGGTTGGCGACGATGCCTGGGGGCACCTGCAGATCGATGCCACCTCGGTGTTCCTGCTCATGCTGGCGCAGATGAGTGCCAGCGGACTGCCCATCGTACAGGCGCGCCACGAACTGGATTTCGTGCAGAACCTGGTGTACTATCTGGGCTTCGCCTGGCGCACCCCCGACTTCGGCATCTGGGAGCGCGGCAACAAACGCAATGACGGCGAAGTCGAGATCAATGCCAGTTCGGTCGGCATGGCCAAGGCGGCGCTGGAGGCGATCGACGGCGCGCGCCTGCTGGAAGACGGCAGTCCCGTCATTCATGTGCCTGGCGACGACATCGCCAATGCGCACACCACGCTGATGAACCTGCTGCCGCGTGAATCCCAGTCCAAGGAAACCGACGGCGCACTGCTGGCGATCATCGGCTTTCCTGCCTACGCCGTGGAAAACCCGGAACTGGTGGAACGCATCCAGGGCGAGATCGTGGCCAAGCTGGAGGGGCCCTATGGCTGCAAGCGTTTCCTGCGCGACGGGCATCAGACCAGCGTCGAAGACCAGAGCAGGCTCTACTATGAACCCGGCGAGCTGGCGCGTTTCGAGCATATCGAATCGGAATGGCCACTGTTCTTCTGCTACCAGATGCTTGAGGCCGCCATGCGCGAGCAGACCGCGGTGGCACGCGACTATCGCCAGCGCCTGCTCGATTTGTGCGTCGAAGGTGAGGGCTTCGCTCTGCTCCCGGAACTCTACCGGGTGGCACCCGACCGCGTCGACGCCGAACGTGAGCACCCCGGCAGCCAGCCACGCGAGCCCAACGACAACGTGCCCCTGGTCTGGGCACAAAGCCTGTTCCTGCTCGCCCAGCTGGTCGACGAAGGCTTCCTTTCGCCGGCCACGCTCGACCCGCAACAACGCCGCCTGCGCGTGGGTCCGCGCCGCACCGTCGAGGTCCGCGTGGTGGTGCTGGCCAGCGATGAGATCGTCGCGGCGCGGCTGCACGCACACGATGTCGCAGCCGAGACCACCGCATCGATGGCACCCGTCCAGGTCCGCCATCCCGACGATCTCGAAGCAGCCTTCGCCGAACTCGGCCGCAATGCCGGGCTCGGCCTGAGCGGACGCCCGCCGCGCCGCCCGGGCACGCTCAGCACCAGCCTGCTGTGGCGCCTGGACGGGCAGGACCTGCTGTTCCTGCCACACTTCGCACACGACCTGGAATCCTATCTGCACCTGGACAACCGCCTGCTGATTGCGCGTGTGCGTACCGAAATCAGCTACCTGCAACGGCGCTGGCACCGCAGCGGCAAACCCTTGCTGGTGCTGCGGGTCACCGACGCCATGCTGGGTTCGCCGGGTGCCGATGCGCTGCTCGAGGAACTGCGCGGAATCCAGGCCGGTGCCTGCGAAGGCGCTGCCGGCGGCCCGCTGCAGGCCACGCTGGCGGATGCGGACCGTGAACAGATCGACTGGCTTGCCGCCCTGCCTGCCCGGCCGACC
>JAGWIJ010000129.1 GCA_028873535.1 Pseudomonadota bacterium | reverse complement strand
ACGCGCGCGGCGGCGTGCTGGAGGGACAGCGCGCGGACGGCCACGCGGTGCAGGGTGCCGACGCAGCCTGCGCGGCCTGCCATCGGCGCAGTGGGCTGGGGGCTGCCGAGGGCAACTACGTGGCGCCGCCGATCAGCGGCGAATACCTGCGGCAGCCACGCATCACCAATGGCACCCATCCCGATCGCGCCGCCAGCAGCAGTGCTCCCCAGCGCAGGCCGGCCTATACCCTGGACAGCTTCGCGCGCGCCCTGCGTGAAGGCGTGGGCAGTGATGGCGTGCCTTTGTCGGCTCTGATGCCGCGCTACGCGCTGGCCGACGACGAGGTGGCGCGCCTGTTCGAGCACCTGCATGCCATCGGCACCGCGGCAGTGCCGGGTGTGGACGAACAAAGCCTTCAGTTCGCGACCGTCGTCACGCCGGAGGCGCAGCCGCAGGCGCGTGACGCCATGCTGGCGACGCTGCGCCAGTTTTTTGCCGAGCGCAATCGCATCATCGCGGGCACGGCGCGTCCCATCACGCATACCGAACTGGGCGTCAAGTACCGGGTGACGCGAAGCTGGACCTTGCACGAATGGGTGCTCGAAGGCGGCCCGGAAAGCTGGCCGGCGCAGTTGGAGCGCCTGTTCGCCGCCCAACCGGTATTCGCGGTGGTATCGGGCATCGGCGGCGCGCACTGGGATCCGGTCCATCGCTTCTGCGAGCAGCGCCATCTGCCGTGCCTGTTCCCCAACGTCGATGTGCCGGTGGTGCAGGAGCAGGGCTTCTACAATCTCTATTTTTCGCGTGGCGTGCTGCTCGAGGCCGATCTGTTCGCCGCCGCCTTGCGGCAGTCCGGGGCACCGCCCGAGGGCGCGCGTCTGGTGCAGGTGGTGCGCCACGACAGCGCCGGTGCCGCCGGAGCGGCGCGTCTATCGGCGCTGCTGGCGGCCGCGGGCTGGGAAGTCGAGACGCGCGAACTGGCTTCCGGCGACCGCGCGCGTGCTGTGCAGCAGGCCCTGCGGGTGCCGCCGGATGCGCGCCTGGTGCTGTGGCTGCCGGCGGCCGATCTGGCCGTGCTGCCACCGCCGCCTGCCGGCGTACAGGCCTGGCTGGCGGGCAGCCAGGCCGGGATCGACGTGCCGCCGCTGCCCGACGCCTGGAAGGGCATCAGCGAAATCAGCTATGCTTACGAGCTTCCGGAGCGGCGCAGCGTGGCGATGCGACTGCCCGAGGGCTGGTTCCATATCAATGGCATTGCGCTGACGGAACCACGGGTTCAGTACCAGACCTTCCTGGCCTGCCAGATCCTGTCGGAGGGCATCGGCGAGCTGCACATCAGCTTCCAGCCTGACTACCTGATCGAGCGCCTTGAAGTCATGCTCTCGCACCGGCGCTTGAATGCACTCTATCCGCGACTCAGCCTCGGCATCGGCCAGCGCTTCGCCTCCAAGGGGGGCTATCTGGTGCGCATCGGTCCGGCGGCTGCCTTGCAGGCCGATGGCGACTGGCGCGTGCCCTGAAATCCGGCGCTGCCGCAAGGAGGGCCGGGAACCGCGGGCCGGTGGCGCGATCACAAGGACTTGCCGAGCACGCACATTGCACAAGGTGAACACGATGAACCCAAGCAGCAACTGGCGCAGCGCGCTATCCCGCCTGGCAGTGCTGGGGCTCCTGGCTGGCGTTGCCGGCCTTGCCGGTGCCGGCGAAGCCGCAGCGCCCACGGTGGCAACGGACCCTGCGCAGGGCAAGGTGAGCCAGCACCGCATCGCGGTGCACCTGCCCCCGGTCGCGCTGGTGCGCGCAGATGGCAAGCCGGTGAGCGTGCCGCAGGAGTTCGACGATGGCCGTGCCCTGATGGTCAATTTCATCTACACCACCTGCTTCGGCATCTGTCCGATCTCCAGTCAGACCTTCGCGCAACTCCAGGGCCTGCTCGGCAGTGACGCTGCCAAAGTGCATCTGGTCTCGGTTTCGCTGGATCCCGAAGAGGACACGCCGCCGGTGCTGCGCGAATACGCGCGCAAGTACCACGCCGGGCCTGGCTGGGATCACTACACGGGGACTGTCGAGGCCAGCATCGCCGTGCAGAAGGCCTTCTCGGTCTACAAGGGCGACAAGATGAACCATGATCCGGTCACTCTGATCCGCGCGGCGCCGGGCGCACCCTGGGTACGTGTCGACGGTTTCGCGACCGCGCGTGAACTCGCCAGGATCTACCGGAGCCTGGCGGCCGCAGGTTGAGCCCCGGCGCGACCCGCGCACGGGTGGCCAGCGCGCATGTGCGGTTCTGGCCGGACTCAAGCCGCTGGCACCTTCGCTGGCTGGTGGTGCTGGTGGTGCTGGCTGGCGGCTGGCCTGGCGTGAGCGGCGCTGCCACCGCAGACGGCTGGTCAATGTTCCTGCAGGGAGAGCGTGGCGGGGGTGCACCCTTGCTCGGACGGCGCGAATCCGGCGGCACCGTCCAAGGTCTGGATGCTGCCTGCGCCAGCTGTCACCGCCGCAGCGGCCTCGGCACCTTCGAGGGCGCGGTGCGCGTACCGCCGATCGCCTGGCGGCTGCTGTCGCGGTCGTGGCAGGAGATCGCCGCCGATCGCAGCGTGCCGCACGTGCTGGGCTTCCATCCGCAGCGCCCTGCCTATACTCGTGACAGCTTCGCGCGTGCCGTGCGCGAAGGCATCGGTGCCGATGGTCGTGCACTGTCGTGGGTGATGCCGCGCTATGCTGATCTGTCGGCCGCCGAAATCGACGCCCTGGTCGCAGTCCTGGAGACACGTGCTGCCGGACCACCGGCCGGAGCCAGCGACGGCCAGCTGCGTTTTGCGCTGCTGGCAACGCCGGGCAGCGAAACGCAGGCGGTGGATGCGGCCGCCGCCATCCTCACGGGCAGTTTCGCCGCGCACAATGCGCAGATCGGCACGGCCGGGGCGAGCGCAGCGCCGGCCAGCAGTGCCTACGACGTGCCACGCCGGCTGGAGCTGGTGGTCTGGCAGCTCGAAGGGCCATCGGAAAGCTGGCCCGCGCAGTTGGAACGCCGCCAGCAGCGCGAGCCGGTGTTCGCCTTGCTGGCAGGTGTCGGTCCGGGCGACTGGACGCCGATCGATCACTACTGCGAACGCCAGCAGCTGCCGCTGCTGTTGCCCAGCATCCAGGCGCCGGCAGCGGATGCCGGCTTCTACACGGTGCACTTCCATCGCGGCGTGGCACTGGAGGCCGATGTGATCGCCGGCGATCTGCGCGCGGCCCAGGAGCAGCCGGCGGTGCTGCTGCAGTACCTGCGCGCCGACGACGGCGCGGCCCTGGCCGCGGCGCGCCGCTTGCGCACGGCGCTGGAACCTGCCTGGCAGGTCAAGGACGTGCTGTTGCCTGCGCAGGCGGGCGCGCCTCCCATCCTGCCCGCCGGCGGCGCGGCGGTCGTCAGCTGGCTGCCTGCTGCCGACCTGACGCGCCTGGGCGACCTGCCAGGCGCCGGCAGGATCTACATCTCCGCGGTGATGGCAGGTGAACAGCCGCCGCTGGCGCAGGCCTGGTGGTCACGTACGCGCATCGCCTATCCCTGGGAGGTGCCGGAGCGCCGCCGGGTGGCCATGAACTTCCCGTTCGGCTGGTTGCGCGCCAAGGGACTGCCGGTGGTCGACGAGCGCCTGCAGGTCGACACCTGGCTGGCTGCCGAGGTCCTGCAGGCGGCACTGGCTGATATGATCGACGCCTACTATCCGGATTATCTGGTGGAGCGTGTCGAAAGCCTGGTCGGCCATCGTCTGGTCAATGCACACTACCCCCGTCTGTCGCTGGCGGCCGGCCAGCGCTTCGCTTCGAAGGGCGCCTACCTGCTGCGCGTGCAGGGGGACGGATCGCTGACTGCGGAGGGCGGATGGAGGATTCCCTGAACATCGAAGGCGGTGCGCAAGGCACGCTGGCGCGGGCGCAGCCGCTGCGCGAGCAACTGCGCCGTCTGGGCGAGGAATTCCGGCTGGTCGAGCAGGCCAAGCTGGAATGGGAAGTCACGGTCGACTCGCTGCCCCAGCTGGTGGTGATCGTCGACGAGCATTTCAACATCCTGCGCGTCAACCGCACGCTCGAGCGCTGGGCTCTGGGCGGCGTGCGCGATGTGCTGGGGCGTGCGCTGCATGCCGTGGTCCATCCGGGCTGCAACCGGCGTCAATGCGACCTGCTGCAGTTCATCCGCCACTGGCAGATCACGCCGCTGGAATCCCAGCGCGCCTACGAGGCCATGGATACGCGCCTGCGCCGCTACGTGCGCATCGAAGGCTTCCGCATTCCCGAGTCCGACCTGCTGCGCCCCGACGAGCCGGGCGCGGTGATCTCGCAGGTCAACCCGCGCCAGCCGCTGCGCGTGTCCGAGCGCCGTCCGCACGTGCTGCTGGTACTGACCGATGTCACCGAACTCAAGCAGGCCGAGGACCTGCGCACACGCGGCGCGGTGGAACTCGAGCGCCGGGTCGAGCAGCGCACCGAGGAGCTGTTGCGCAGCAACCAGGAACTCATGCGGGTGATCGTCGAGCGCGAGGAAGCGAGCCAGGCACTGAAGGAATCGCAGTCGGAATCGAAGATGCTGTCGGCACAGCTGCAGACGGCGCAGGAACGCGAGCGCAAGCGCATTGCGGTCGAGCTGCACGACTCGGTCAACCAGTCGCTGTCGGCCATCAAGTTCTCCATCGGCCATGCCACGCAGATCGCGCAGCGCGGCCAGACCGATGCCGCCATGCAGATGCTCGATGCCCTGGTGCCGATGGTGCAGGCCACCATGGAGGAAGTGCGCCGCATCTCGATGGACCTGCGTCCTCGATCGCTCGACGACTTCGGCATCATCACCACGCTGGGTTGGTTCTCGCGCGAATTCAGCCGGCTCTACCAGGAGGTGGAGATCGTCACGCTGCTGCGTGCCGAGGAAGAGGATATCCCGGTGCCGCTGCGCACGGTGATCTACCGCATCACCCAGGAAGCCGTGAACAACGCCATCAAGCACGGCAAGGCGGCACGCGTCGAGATCAGCCTGGCGGCACTGCCTGAGGTGATCGAGCTCGCCATCTCGGACAACGGCAGGGGTTTCGATCCGGACGAGGCCGTGAGCCGCAAGCGGCTCGAGGGCGGCCTTGGCCTGGGCAGCATGCGTGAGCGCGCCGAATTTTCCGGGGCAGCCTTCGAGGTGCGCTCGCTGCCGGGGCGCGGCTGTGTTGTGCAGGCCCAGTGGGCGCGCCACGGTCTGGCCGTGCGCTGAGGCCCGGCGTTCAGCCGCCGACCAGGCCCTTGCTGATGGCGAGCTGGGTGAGTGCGGAGACGTTGTGCAGGTCGAGCTTCTTCATCAGGTTGGAACGGTGCTTTTCGACCGTCTTGATGCTGAGACAGAGGTAGCTCGCGATCTCCTTGCTGGTGTAGCCCTCGGCGATCAGTTTGAGGATCTCGCGTTCGCGCGAGGTCAGCAGGTCCCACTGGGTCTTCTGACGCGGGTCTTTCTGGCCATCCAGGAAGCCGTTGATGACGAAGTCGGAGATCGCTGGCGAAAGATAGCTCTTGCCGGCGAGCACCGACTTCACGCCCATCATCAGTTCCTGAGCGGTAGCATCCTTGAGCACGTAGCCGTTGGCGCCCGCTGCCAGGGCCTCGCGGATGTACTCTTCGGTCTTGTGGGCGGTCAGCACCAGCACCTTGACGTCGGGATAGCGGCGGCGGATTTCACCGATGGCCGAAATGCCGTTGGTGCCAGGCATGTTGAGGTCCATCAGCACGATTTGCGGAGTGAACTGACCCACCGCGCGGACCACGTCCTTTCCGTTGTCGGCCTCGGCCACCACTTCCAGCTCAGGGTCCGACATCAACAGGGCCTTGAGGCCGGCGCGGAGAATGGTGTGGTCCTCCGCAATGATTACCCGATGCTTTACGTCCATAGTCCTCGCTTGCCTGCCTATGCCCCATTCGGGTACGTTCTTGTCACGGAAAGGAAGCAGCAGAAAGCATCGCGCGAACCGCGCGCCCGTCTCGAATTCCCCCCACTGAAGGGTAGCAGGTTTAGCGGCGCTCGACACCGTCCACGGATGTGGACTGGGCCCTACCGTGGAGGGCTGATGGGCGCCGGCGACAGGCCCGGTGCGGGGCCGAAATTGGGGCCCTGCGGTGGCGGTGCCCCGAGCGGAGCCGAGACCGTGCGCGGCGGCACGTAGACGAATTGCCAGTCGCTGTAGTGCTGCGTGCCGGTGAATGCATTGTTCTCCGGCGCGAAGTTGGCCTGCTTGAGCGGCAGGGCTTCGGATACGCTGTGCACGCCCATCACGCCGCCGTTGGGTGCCAGGACCGGTACCCAGTCGTCCTTGCCGGTGATCGGGTCGACATAGCGCTTGCGCAGGTAGCGGCGGATCTGCTGGAAGCGCGGGTCAGCCAGCAGCACGTCCAGGGTCGGCGGGTACCGCACACCCGTCAGCGGGCCGCGAGCGCCGGCCGGCAGACCGGTGGCGCCTGTGACGGCTGCCGCTGCGCTGCCCGCAGCAGTGCTGCTTCCCGCCGCACCGGCGGCGGTGCTGCTGCCGGCCGTGCCGCTCGCGCTGCCATCGGCATTGCTGCTGCTTCCGCTCACCGATGTCTGGCTCGAGACGCTGGTCTGTGGTCCGGCAGGCAGGTTGACTGCAGTCCCGCCGCCGCTGGCCCCGCCGGCACCTTGCACATACAGGCGGATCGCCTGCCGGTACTGGTCACCCACCCACAACAGCTGACGTTCGCGCTCGCGTTGCATCGTGGTGTGCCACACCTGGGCGGCACCCCCCAGCGCGGCACCAATCAGGATCACCGCGAACAGCAGGGCCAGGTAGGCGTAGCCGGTCTGGCGCTTCAGCGGCTGCAGCGGAAAGGGTGCGGCGGACACGCTGTGCTCACCATTCGGCGTAACTGGTGCCGTCCTGACCGGTGCCCTGGGCCCCGCTCTTGACGTCGAAAACCTGACCCTGGCTGCCGTCGTCCGGGGCGACTGGCACCCAGGTGGTGGTGCTGCGCGTGATCGGATCTTCCGGAATGGCGCGCAGGTAGTGCTTGGTCACCAGGTCCTGCAACTCGTCCGGATACTTGCCGAGGTCGCCGTAGTACTTGTCGATGCTGTCGCGCATCTGTGCCAGGTCGCTGCGCAGGATGGTCTCACGCGATTTCTCCAGACTGGCGAAGTAACGCGGCACGGCGATCGACAGCAGCGAGGCGATGATGGCCATCACGACCAGCAGTTCGATCAGGGTGAAGCCGGCGCGCCGGCGCTGCGGACGCAAATCACCATTCACGATAGGGTCTTCCGGTCAGGTCCTTGTCGGGGGACAGGGAATAGACATCGTAGACGTCATCCCCCTCCTGCGGATCGTCTGCCGGACTCGCATAACTGCGCTTGCCCCAGCTCAGGTCGGCGGCAACCGAAGGATCGGTGTTCATCGGATCACGCGGAATGCGGCGCAGGAAGTAGATCTTCGCGCCGGGCACGGGGCTGCTGATGTTGTTGACGCCGTCGACCAGGGTCTGCAAATCCTTGGGCCAACCGTTCGAAGCGGTCGGGCATTCCATCTTGGGCGGCGGCGGCAGCGCCGGCGTGGTGCCACCCTTGCCGTTGCCGATTCCGGACACGGTGGTGGCATTGAGGCCGCCGCTGCCACCCAGGCCCGCACCGGCAACCGAACCTGTGGTCGTGGCGCCGGTGGCACCAAAGCTGCTGGACGCGCTGCTGCCGGTCACGCTGCCGTTGACCGCGGCACCCGGGGCGTTCGGCACGGCAAGGCCGCCGGCGGCCCCGCCCCCGGCTCCGTTGACGCTGGCCTGGCAGGAATAGCGCCACAGCGCGTTGTATCGATCCAGGCCGTCGCGGATCGCGCGCAGGTCGGCACGCAAGTCCTGCTCCCGGCCGCGCTTGACGACCAGGTGGGCCAGCGGCATCGCCATGGTGGCCAGCAGCGACACGATCGCCACCGTCACCACCAGTTCGATCAGCGTGAAGCCGGCCGAACTGCGCGGACTCATTCCACCACGCGCAAGCTGAGTGCCGCCGGACTGGTGAGGCCCAGCGCAGTTCCGGCAGGCGTCGTCGGACTGGCACTGAGCAGGCTGAATTCGGCCTTTTCGACGACCACCTTGGCCTTGAGGGTGACGGTGGTGACGGTGCCGGTGCCGCCACTGCCCCTGCCGCTGGTCTGGCTGGTGTCGATGGCGATCCTGCCGGCGTTGGCATCGACGTTCTGGTTGAAGCTGGTCTGGGCGCCACCCTGCTTGAGGAAGTCGCCTTCGCTGACCTTGACCAGGGCGAAGGCATTGGGATCGTAGTGGAGCGCCAGCGGCAGGCTGCCGACCGGTTGTCCGGTGCGTGCCAGCACGACCACGCTGAACTCCTGGCCGACCCGCACCAGACTGGGCGCGCGCCAGCTCAGCACGACCGGAGGACCGCTTGCGGCCGCCGGCGCGGCGTCGGGCAGGGCGGCCAGGGCGTTCGCGGCCGGCGCGCCGGC
>JAGWIJ010000128.1 GCA_028873535.1 Pseudomonadota bacterium | reverse complement strand
GCGCCTGTTCGACGAGATGCTCAAGCTGCTGCTGTCCGGCCATTCGGTGGAGTGCCTGCGCCAGCTGCGTGCCGAGGGCCTGCACCACGGCCTGCTGCCGCTGCTCGACGTGGTCTTCGACGAACCCGATGGCGAGCGCTTCGTCACGCTGGCACTCGGCAACACCGATCGCCGGGTCGCCGAAGACAAGCCGATCTCGCCCGGTTTCCTGTTCGCCACCCTGCTCTGGCATGAGGTACGCGCCACCGCAGCTCGACTCGAGGCCGGCGGTGAAGGCGCGGTGCCGGCGCTCTACCAGGCGATGGACGAGGTGATCGAAGCGCAGAAGGAAAAGCTCGCCATCCCGCGCCGCTATGACGCCGTGATGAAGGAGATCTGGGGCCTGCAGCCGCGCTTCCTGCAGCGCGGCGGCCAGCGTCCCTTCCGACTGCTGGAGCATCCGCGCTTCCGCGCCGCCTGGGATTTCCTGGTGCTGCGCAGCGAAGCCGGCGAGGCCGATGCCGCCCTGGCGCGCTGGTGGGAGGAGTTCCAGAACGGCGACGAGGAACAGCGCGCGGCACTGCTGGTGGCCGATGAACGGCCCAAGCGCAAGCGCCGGCGCGGCGGCCGCCGGCGCCGTCCCGGCGAGGAAGGCAGCGAGACGCCCGACGGCGCACCGCACGCCACCGACGACGGCGGGGATCAGGAATGAGCGCGGCGCCGCCCTTGGCGCCGGTGCGCGCATACATCGGACTGGGCGGCAACCTGGATGATCCGGCGGCACGCATCCGCCGTGCCTTCACTGCGCTGGCCGGCCTGTCGCACACGCGTCTGGCCGGCACCTCCTCGCTCTACCGCACGGCACCGGTCGGCTACCTGGACCAGCCGGACTTCATCAATGCGGTGGCAGCGGTCGACACCACATTGCCGCCGCTGGACCTGCTCGACGCCCTGCTGGCACTCGAGCTCGATGCCGGCCGCGAACGTTCCTTCCGCAATGCGCCGCGCACCCTCGATCTGGACCTGCTGCTGTACGGCGACCTGCGGCTCGACCATCCGCGCCTGACCCTGCCCCATCCGCGCATGGGCAGCCGCGCCTTCGTGCTGGCACCGCTGGCCGAACTGACGCCGGGACTGCGCATCGCGGAACTGGGCGAAGTCGGCCAGTTGGCCGCGGCGTGCGCCGACCAGGGGGTGAAACGCCTGGCGGAGCCGGCCCGATGAGCGCGCAGCGCCCGCCGGCCGGGCTGCCGATCGGTGGCCTGGAACGCCTGCGCTACATCGCCGTCGAAGGTCCGATCGCCGCCGGCAAGACCACGCTGGCGCGCCGTCTGGCCAACCACCTGGGCGGCACCCTGCTGCTCGAGGACTTCGAGGCCAACCCCTTCCTGCCGCGCTTCTACCGCGACATGGCGCGCTGGGCCTTCGCCACCCAGATGTTCTTCCTGTTCCAGCGCGTGGGCCAGGCGGCCGACCTCAAGCAGCGCGACCTGTTCGAACGCGCGGCGGTGGCCGACTTCCTGATCGACAAGGACCCGCTGTTCGCACGCCTGACGCTGAGCGACGAGGAATACGAGCTCTACCAGCAGGTCTACCAGCATCTGGCGCCGCAGACCGCAAAACCCGATCTGGTCATCTATCTGCAGGCGCCGCCCGAGGTTCTGGCGGAGCGCGTGCGACGGCGCGGCCTGGACATGGAGCGCAATCTCGGTGCTGCCTATCTGGAGCAGCTGGCGACGCTGTACGCCGAGTATTTCCACGGGTACGATGCTTCGGCGGTGCTGATCGTGAACAGCGAGAACCTCAATTTCGCCAGCAGCGACGAGGACTTCCGCTGGCTGCTGGAGCGCATCGCCGGCATGCGCGGACAACGCGAATTCTTCAGTCGAGGTTGAGATGGAAGTCATCCATACCGTCCGCGACCTGCGCCGCCGCCTGGCGGGCGAAGGTGCGGTCGGCCTGGTGCCCACGATGGGCAGCCTGCACGAGGGACACCTGAGTCTGGTGCGTTCGGCGCGCACCCTGGCTTCATGCGTGGTCACCAGCGTGTTCGTCAACCGCCTGCAGTTCGGCCCTGGCGAGGACTTCGAGCGCTATCCGCGCGACCTGTCGGAGGACACGCGCCTGCTCGGGGCCGCCGGCTGCCAGGTGGTGTTCGCACCCGACGAAAGTGAAATGTATCCGGTGCCGCAGCGCTTTCTGGTCGAACCGCCGGAGCTGCAGCACGAACTCGAAGGCGCCATCCGCCCGGGCCACTTCCGTGGCGTCTGCACGGTCGTGCTCAAGCTGATCAACATGGTCCATCCCCAGGTGGCCCTGTTCGGCAAGAAGGATTACCAGCAGTGGACGCTGCTGCGCGAAATGGTCGGCGCGCTGTCGCTGCCCGTGCGCATGGTGTCGGGCGAAACCATGCGCGCCGATGACGGCCTGGCGCTGAGCAGCCGCAATGCCTACCTGAGCCCCGAGCAGCGCAGCGAGGCGCCGCGGCTGCAGCGCGTGCTGCGCACCGTGGCTGCGGGCATCAAGGCGGGCGCTGCGCGCGGAGACCTGCTGACGGCCGCCAGCGCCGAACTGGCAGCCCATGGCTGGCAGGTGGACTACCTGGCCTTGCGGCGCCAATCCGATCTGGCGCCGCCGCAGCCGGGCGAGCGCGCCCTGGTGCTGCTCGCCGCAGCCCGCCTGGGCGGCACGCGCCTGATCGACAACCTGGAAGTGCTGCTGCCCGAGGCCTGAATGAGCGCTGACGAGCAGGCGGCGCGCGCGCGTCTGGCCGAACTGCAGACCGAGCATCGATCGCTCGACGAGTTGATCGATCGCTACGGCAGCGAGGGCAACGCCGACGAGGTGTCCTTGCGCCGGCTGAAAAAACGCAAGCTGCGGCTGAAGGACGAGATCCACGCGCTGGCCTGCTCGTTCACGCCAGACATCCCGGCCTGAAGTCCAGCCCGGCGCCGGCGCGCACAGCGCAGCGCATCGCCGCGGCCGGCGAGCGCGGCCCGCAGCCGGCCGCGTGGCTCGTGCTGGCGTGCCCGCGCCTGCACGCTGCCGCCGGGTCCGTCGGGCTGCGACAGGCGCCGTTCCAGCCCGGCCAGTTTGGCAGCCATGGCGGACCCCATCACCATCTGCGGGTGCGACGGGGGCTCGCCAGCGGCTTTTTCGCGCTCGGCAATGGACAGGCTGGCCGCGCGAAACGCCGCCGGCAGCGACAGGGTGTGGCGCAGTTGCTCATCGAACAGGGCCTGTCCGAACCAGGTGTAGTGATCGGCGACACCGCAGCCGAAGGACGGATGGTCAGCGTCGGAGGCCGTGATGACCAGGGTGTGGTCGTCGCGCAGCGGTTCGATGAAGCCACCGGAGTAGCAGGCCGAGACGATCACGATGCGCCAGCGGATGCCGGCATTGTCGAGCGCCGCGCGCAGGCCGGCGGGATCGATGTCGGCCAGCGCCAGCGCCGGCTGTGACAGCACCACGGTGTGTTCGCGGGTGCCATGGCTGCTCAACAGCACCAGCAGGATGTCGTCGTCGACATCCATCACCTCGCTCATGCGCGCCAGCGCGGTTTCGAGGTTGGTGCGCGTCGCAAAGGGGTGTTGCGGATCCGCACCGGCGTCGTTGACCAGCAGCAGCGAGCGACCGCGGGTATCGAAGCGCTCGCCGAACAGCCTGGCCGCCATCTCGACCTCGTTGCGGAATGCCGGGGTGCCTGCGTCCCCGGCCACCCCCAGGAAGTACAGGTCGTCCAGCCCGGGCCGCTCGCCTTCCAAAGCGTCGATGGCGTCATCGAACAGCGCCGCCTGACCATGGAACACCGCCTCGGGCATGGCCTGCACGGCTGGCGCGCCCTCGCCGTCGCCAGGGCCGGCGTCGGCCTGCCACAGGTCCGCCGGCTGGAACAGGGCCAGCAGCAGCAGCCAGGGGCCGGCGAAGGCGAGCAGCGCGCACAGGGTACGCAGACGCCTGCCCGGCATGCCGCGGACGATGCGCGTCAGTGCCGCCAGCAGCCACAGCAATTGCAGCAGGTTGAGCGCCTGGTCGATCGGGGCGTCCAGGCGCGGATCATCCGGCCACAGCCATGCCGGCAGCAGCAGCACCAGTTGCAGCAGGGCCACCAGCAGCCGCGCGCCCAGCAGCTCGGCCAGCAGCGCAGTCGCCGGCAACGCCGTGCCGGCCAGCGCGGCCACCATCCAGGCACACAGCCACAGCACCGCCAGCGGAAACACCAGGTCCGGCAGCACCTGCCATTCGAAGTGGCCGGGGCTGCCGTTGAGCATCCAGCTCTGCGCGGTCTGCGCCAGGATCAGCAGCAGCGCGCGCCACAGCACGTCCGGCACGCCCGCACAACGCCAGTCGGCGCGCGGCGGCAGGAACAGGCAGAAACGGACGGCGGGGGCAAGCGGTCGGAACACGGCAGGGTGCGGTACGGCAGGCAGCGAGGCCGGCTATAATGACAGACCATGAAACGCGACGCACACCCTCGACTGGCCTGGGCGATCACCGGCTCCGGGCATTACCTGAAGGAGTCGCTCGCCCTCGCCCGCCTGCTGCCCGATGTCGACCTGTTCCTGTCGCGCGCCGGCGAGGAGATCCTGGCCATGTACGACATCAAGCTGGCCGGGCTGCGCCAGGATTTCCGCATCTTCCGTGACAACACCGCCAGCGCGGCGCCGGTCGGCCTGTTCTACCATGGGCACTACCACAGCGTGGTGATCGCGCCCGCCACCTCCAACACCGTCGCCAAATGCGCGCTGGGCATTTCCGACAGCCTGCCCACCAACATCTTCGCGCAGGCCGGCAAGTGCCGCCTGCCCGCCATCGTGTTCGCCTGCGATACCGAGCCCGAGGTGGCCACCGAGTCGCCGTCGGAGTGGGTCACCACCTGGCCGCGCGCGGTCGATCTGGAACACGCGCGCCGTCTGGCCGGTTTCGCCAACGTGACAGTGGTGGACTCGCCGGCCGCGCTCGAGCAGGCACTGCAGGCGCGGCTGCGCCAGCTGGGCGGCGGGCAGCCGGCATGAGTGGCACGACTGCCGCCACACCGCGCCTGCTGTTCCTGACCGGACGCCTCGCCGAGCCTGGCCTGCGCCGGATCCTCGAAGGCATGGCCCCCTGCCCGTTCAGCTGGGAGGTGCGTGAACTCGGCCTGCAGGTGGCCGGCCTGATGACCGCGGACATGCTGCGCCGGCGCCTGCAGCCTGCCCAGCTGGCCGGTTTCGACGGCGTGGTCGTTCCCGGCCGCTGCCGCGGCGACCTCGATGCCGTCGCAGCCGAACTCGGCGTGCCGATCACGCGCGGCCCGGACGAAATGAAGGACCTTCCGCGCCATTTCGGGCGCGGCCTGACGCCGCCCGACCTGTCGCGCCATGAGGTGCTGATCTTCGCCGAGATCGTCGATGCCCCGCACGCCGGGATCGAAGCGATCGTGGAGCGCGCGCGCCGCTACCGGCGCGACGGTGCCGACGTGATTGATCTGGGCTGCCTGCCGGAAACGCCGTTCCCACAGCTCGAGGATGCCGTGCGCGCGCTCAAGCACGAGGGTTTCCGGGTCAGCGTCGACAGCCTGCACACCGATGACTTGCGCCGCGGGGCACGCGCCGGCGCCGACTACCTGCTCAGCCTGAGCGAGGACACGCTGTTCCTGGCCGACGAAGTGGCCGCCACCCCGGTGCTGATCCCGCGCACGCACGGCGACCTCGAATCGCTGCTGCGCGCCGCGCGTGCGCTCGACGCGCGTGGCCGTCCCTATCTGGCCGACGCCATCCTGGACCCGATCCATTTCGGTTTCACCGAATCGCTGGTGCGCTTCCGCGACCTGCGCAAGGCGCTGCCGCAGGCGCAGATCATGATGGGCGTGGGCAACCTGACCGAGCTGACCGACGCCGACACGGCGGGCATCAACGCCCTGCTGTTCGGCGTCATCTCGGAGCTGCGCATCAACGCCGTGCTCGCCACCGAAGTCAGTCCGCATTGCGCAAGCGCCGTGCGCGAGGCCGATGCGGCACGCCGCATGATGTTCGCGGCACGCGCCGAGGACAGCCTGCCACGCGATTTCTCCGATCGCCTGCTGGCGCTGCGCGCGCGCCGTCCATTTCCGGACACGCCGGAAGAGATTGCGGCCATGGCCACCCAGGTGCGCGACCCCAGCTTCCGCATCCAGGTCAGTCGCGCCGGCATCCATGCCTACAACCGTGATGGCCTGCGCAGCGCCGCCGAGCCGTATGCGCTGTGGCCGCAGCTGGGCCTGGAGAATGACGCCGGCCACGCCTTCTACATGGGCGTGGAACTGGCACGCGCGCACCACGCCTTCCTGCTCGGCAAGCGCTATCAGCAGGACGAGGACCTCGACTGGGGGGCTGCGCTGCCACCGCGCCAGGACGACCGCCTGGCGCGCAAGACACAAGGCATCACGCTGACCCACCAGCTGCGCGAACCGCAAGGCGGACCCGAAAAGCCGTGATTCTTGAATCGATCCTGAGCACCCGCAACGCCGATGGCAGCGCGCATGTCGCGCCGCTCGGACTGCATGTCGAAGGCGAACACCTGGTGGTGGCACCGTTCCGTCCCTCGCGCACGCTGGACAACGTGGCACGCGAGCGCTGCGCCGTGGTGAACTGGACCACCGACGTGCGCCTGTTCGCCGGTCCGGTCACCGGCCGACGCGACTGGCCGGTGCTGCCGGCGGCACTGCTGCCCTGCCCGCGGCTGGCGCAGGCCGAGACCCACGCCGAACTTGAGGTGATCGAGGTGATCGAGGACGCCCAGCGTCCGCGCTTCCGCTGCCGCGTGGTGCACGAAGTCCAGCATGCGCCCTTCCGTGGCTTCGTGCGCGCGCAGGCCGCGGTGGTCGAGGCAGCGATCCTGGCGACCCGCCTGCACCTGCTCGATGCCGCCAAGGTCGAGCGCGAACTCGCCTACCTGCAGATCGCCATCGACAAGACGGCCGGACCAGTCGAACTCGAAGCATGGTCATGGCTGAGCGAAACCTTCGACAACTGGCGCCGGGGGCAGCGGTGAATGCCCCGCTGCAGCAGCCCCTTGCCTGGCCGACCGCAGGGGCGGGCGGCGCAGGTGCGCCGACCGGATGGCTGGCCAGCGTGCGCAACGCCGCGGAGGCGGGCATCGCGCTCGCCGCCGGCGCCAGCATCATCGATGCCAAGGAGCCGCGCCTGGGAGCGCTCGGTGCCTTGCCGGCGGCAGTGATCACGGCTGTGGTGGCGGCAGTCGCCGGGCGCGTGCCGGTATCGGCGACGGTCGGCGACCTGCCGTTCGACGCCGCCGTGCTGGCGCCGGCAATGCTCGCCGTGGCGGCCGCCGGTGCCGACATCGTCAAGATCGGCGTGTTCGGAGCCCCATTGCCCGGGCTGGCAGACGCCTGCCTGGCCGCGCTGCCGGTCACGCTGCCGCGCCCGGATGGGCGGCCGGCGGCACGTGTCGCGGTGCTGATGGCCGACCAGGGCGGCATCGACTGGCCACTGGCGGCCTTTGCCGCGCACGGCTTCAGCGGCGTGATGCTCGACACCGCCGACAAGGCCCGAGGCGGCCTGCGCCGCCAGTGCGGCGACGAACGGCTGGCGCTGTTCCTGGCGCAGGCGCGCGCCTTGGGGCTGCGCACCGGCCTGGCCGGTTCGTTGTGCGCGGGCGACGTGCCGGCACTGGCTGCACTGGGCGCCGACTACCTGGGCTTCCGCACCGCGCTGTGCCATCAGGACCGGCGCGTCGGCACGATCGATGCCGCGCGCTGCCGCGCCATCCACGCGCTGCTCGCCGCTGCGCATGGAGCGGCTCAGGTCGACCAGGCTGCACGTCCGAGCAAGCGCACGGCGGCCGGAGAGCGGCGCGCGTAGTCGGGGAAGCACGGATCCACCCAGCCCTGCGCAGCCCAGTCTGCCGGTGTGCCGGCAGCTTCACCGCCTTCGATGGACTTGAGCAGCCACAGCGTGTGCGCCCGGGTGCGTGCAGCCAGCCATGCCGCCAGACTGTCGGAGGTGACCTGCCAGGACACCTCGACGTCGGCCGGATCCTCGATCAGCGCACGCGGCGTCCACAGGCTGCCCGGACGGGCACTGGCATCGACCGGGCAATGGCGATGGTGCCGCGCAGCCCACACCGACTGCAGCCACCACGCCTGCTGCTCCATGGCGAGCAGCGCCTGGCGATGCGCCGTGAGCGCGTCGAAGCCCAGCCGGCGCTGCTCGCTGCGCACCAGGTCGGCGTGCGCACCGCCGCCACTCAC
This sequence comes from Pseudomonadota bacterium, assembly GCA_028873535.1. GTDB lineage: Bacteria > Pseudomonadota > Gammaproteobacteria > Burkholderiales > Ferrovaceae > CAIVHB01. Next base: position 447 of record JAGWIJ010000128.1, on the reverse strand, counting down.
CACCACCAGCGGCCCGGCGCGCGCGCGCTGCTCCAGCCAGTCGACCAGTGCGACCTGGCATTCGATGCGGCTCAGGCTGCCGCCGACCTTGACGATATCCATGCACGCGATCCCAAAAACGGTGAGCCTCGGCCCGCTGGTTTGCTAGAGTACCGGCAGCATACAGTCAGCTGCCGCCGGCACGCCGCGCCCGGCGCGCCGCGCGGCCCGGGAGTTGCATGTATCACAAAATCTTTCTAGCTGCGGATCCCCAGCAGTCGGACCGGCTGCTCGCCAATTTCGGCAAGGCAACCGTGGCCTGCGCAGCCTTGATGCTGCCGGCGGTGCTGACGCTGGCGCTGGTGCGCCCTGCCGCCAGCGACCACTACTGGCACGCGGCAGTGCTGGCATGCGTGGCGCTGTCGCTGCTGGCCAGCGCGCCGGGCCGCGCAAACCCGGCCGCCCGGC
>JAGWIJ010000127.1 GCA_028873535.1 Pseudomonadota bacterium | reverse complement strand
AGCGGAAGCTTCATCGGACTCGGTCTGCACCATGGCCGTGCCCACCTCTACCGCGCGGTGCTCGAAGGCGTGACCTTCGCGCTGCGCCACAACATCGAGACCGGCGCGCGCGGCGCGGGCCGGCTCGACCATCGCCTGGTGGTGGTGGGTGGGGCCAGCCATTCCGATCTCTGGATGCAGCTGATCGCCGACGTCACCGGCCTGCCGGTCTTCACCATTGCCGAGGACGTCGAGGCATCGCTGGGTGCCGCGCTGCTGGCCGCCTACGGCGTCGGCCTGATCGACGCCGAACAGGTGCGGCGTGGCTGGGTCACCCCGGTGCAGCGCGCGCTTCCTGATCCCGCTGCCGGCGCGCTGTACACGCGCCTGTTCGAACAGTTCGTAGCCAGCTACCTGGCCGCCAGACCCGTGATGCACGCCCTGCGTGCCATCGCAGCCGATGCTTCGCCGTGACCATGCAGGCAGGACGCGCTTCACTGAAGGTCATGTTTCCACCCAACCCAAAGAAGACACAGAAAGGAGAAACCCGTCGATGAAGAAGTCTCTGCTTGGCGTGCTGAGTGCCGCCCTGATCGCCACGTTTGCAGTGCCGGCCGCACCGGTGCTCGCGGCCGCACCCTGGGCCATCGAAAAGGCTGCCGCCCCGCTCAAGGGCACCAAAATCAAGGTGCTGTTCCTGGACCGTCCAGGCTACCGCGCCATCATCAAGCTGCTGCCCGAGTTCGAGAAGCAGACCGGCATCAAGGTCAACTACGAAGTCGTTCCCTACGAGAATGCGCGCGAAAAGCAGGTGCTCAACTTCACGTCCAAGGGCGACATCACGCTGGCCCTGGTCGATCTGGTCTGGATCGGCGAGTTTGCCGAAAACGGCTGGATCGTTCCGGTCGACAAGTTCAGCGGTGACGCCAGCATCACCGATCCGAACCTCAACCTGCCGGGCTTCTTTCCGCTGCTGCTCAACGCCTTCGGCTCCTGGGATGGCAAGGTCTACGGACTGCCCTTCGACAACTACTCCGGCCTGATGTTCTACAACCAGTGCATGCTCAAGGACGCCGGCTTCGATCGTCCGCCGCAGACCTGGGACGAACTCATGAATGTCTATGCGCCCAAGCTGACCAGGCCCGAAAAGAAGCAGTATGCCTTCGCGCTCCAGTCGCTGCGTGGCGAGACCCAGTCGGCCGACAGTTTCATGCGCTTCCTGTGGCCCTTCGGCGGTTCCCTGCTGAACAAGGATTTCAAGTCCAACCTGCTCTCCAAGGAAAGCCAGGCTGGCCTGAAATTCCGCCAGGACCTGATGAAGTACATGCCGCCGGGCGTCGTGAGCTATGACCATGCCGAGGCCGTCAACGCACTGGCCCAGGGCCAAGTGGCGATGATCACCGAATGGTCGGCCTTCTACGGCACGCTGACCGATCCCAAGACGTCCAAGCTTGGAAAGTGCCTGGGCGTGGCACCGGAGCCCAAGGGCCCCGCGGGCCGGCTGCCAGCCCTTGGCGGCTTCTCGCTGGCGGTTGCGGCGCAGGCCAGTCCCGCGCAGCAGAAGGCGTCCTGGATCTTCACCCAGTGGGCGACCTCCGAAGCGATTGCGCGGCCGTATGTCGAGGCCGGCGGTGTGTCCGGTCGCATGGCGGTCTACAAGGATCCGGCAGTCCAGGCCAAGTTCAAGTATGTCGAGCCGATGGTCGCGTCATGGCAGCAGGGCGTGCCGGAATTCCGGCCGCGCTTCCCGGCGTGGTCCTCGATCACCGAGGTCGTGGCCGAATTCGGCAGCAAGATGATGCTGGGCGAAGTCAGCATCGAACAGGGTGCCAAGGAAATCGGCAGCCGCATGGAAGAGACGCTGGCCACCGAAGGCTACTACGACGGCAAGAAGAAGAAGCTTCAGTAAGGCTGCAGGCGCTGGCAGCGCCGGGGTGATCCTCCGGCCGCTGCCGCGGCCACCCTCCCACCGCAAGGAGACGCAATGGCTTCGCTTACCATCGATCCGCCGCCCAGACGCCGCCCGGTCTGCCTGTCGCACGGCCGCTGGACCCCGTTCCTGTTCCTCGCGCCGGCCGTTCTCACCTTGTTCGCGATCGGCATCTATCCGACCCTGTTCGCAGTGGTGACGTCGCTGCGCCACTACAACCTGACGCGCACCCACGACGGCTTTCCCTTTGTGGGTCTGCACAACTACATCGCAGTCCTCGCTGACCACACCTTCCGTGAGACGCTTGCGCGTACGGCCTTGTTCTACGTGACGGTGATGCCGGTCGAACTGGCGCTTGGCGTCACCATCGCGCTGGCGCTGCACCGTCCCGGCTGGACCCTGATGCGCGCGGTCGTGCGCGTGTCGCTGGTGGTCCCGCTGGCCACCACCTATGCCGTGGTCGGCCTGATCGGGCGCCTGATCTTCAACCGCGACTTCGGTGTGGCCAACCAGTTCGCGAACTGGTTCGGCATGCCAGGGCTGGACTGGCTGGGCGATCCGCGCGGGGCTTTCGCGGCGATCGCCGTGATGGACATCTGGCAATGGACACCGTTCTGCGCGCTGATCTTCCTGGCCGGACTCTCGATGGTGCCCAACGAGGTCGAGGAGGCCGCCCGGCTCGAGACATCCTCGCCACTGGCACTGCTGCGCCATGTCCAGTTGCCTTTCCTGTTGCCCGGACTGACTGCCGTGCTGATCCTGCGTTCTGCCGACATCCTCAAGCTGTTCGACATGGTGTTCACCATGACGCGCGGCGGGCCGGGTGCTGCCACCGACCTGGTCTCGATCTACATCCAGCGCGTGGGCTTCCGCGTTTTCGACATGGGTACCGCCTCTGCGCAGGCGATCCTGCTGCTGGTGCTGACCATCGTGCTGAGCCGGCTGTTCATCAGCGCGTTCTACCGGGAGATCGACTGATGAACCCGCGCCAGCTGCGCCGTGCCGTGCACCTCCTGTTCCTGGCAGCCTTCCTGCTGTTCACGCTGTTCCCCTTCTTCTGGATGGTCGCGAGCAGCCTCAAGGACCAGACCGACTTGCTGGCTTCGCCGCCGGTGTGGGCCTTCACGCCCACGTTCGTCCACTACGCCGAGATCTGGCAGGACGACGAGGTGTCCGGCGCCATCATCAATTCGCTGATCGTGGCGTCCAGCACCACGCTCCTGGCCGTCCTGCTCGGCACGCCGGCGGCCTATTCCCTGGCGCGTTTCCAGTTTCGCGGCAAGAAGGACCTGTGGTTCTGGTTCATTTCCAACCGCATGATCAGCCCGATCGTGCTGGCACTCCCGGTGTATCTGCTGGCCCAGCGTGCCGGCCTGCTCGACACCCACCTGGTGCTGATCCTGATCTACCTGTCGTTCTGCCTGCCGATCGTGGTGTGGATCTGCACCGACCAGTTCCGCTCCATCCCGGGTGACATCGAACAGGCGGCCAGGCTCGACAACGCCAACCACTGGGACATCTTCTGGCGCATCTACCTGCCGCTGGGACTGCCCGGCATCGCCGTGTCGGCCATCTTCAGCTTCATCTTCTCGTGGAACGAACTGCTGTATGCGCTGGTGCTGACGCGCAGTGACGCGCGCACCGCGCCGGTGATCGCGACCAGCTACATGTCGGGGTACGAACTGCCCTGGGGCAAGATCATGGCCACCGGCACGGTGATCGTGCTTCCGGTCACCTTCTTTGCGCTCCTGGTGTCGCGGCACATGGTGCGCGGATTGACCATGGGGGCGAGCAAGTAGACGTTGCACGTGGCGCGGGCGACCCGCGTTTCGACAAGTTCAGGACAAGGACGTGATGGAATTCCTCAAGATCGATAATGTGGTCAAGAAATACGGCGACGCCACCGTGATCGGCGGTGTCGGCCTGACGGCGCGCGAGGGCGAGTTCGTGGTGTTCGTCGGCCCCTCCGGCTGCGGAAAGTCGACCCTGCTGCGTCTGATTGCCGGACTCGACGAGGTCAGCGACGGCCGCATCCATATCGACGGCATCGACGTCACAGAAGTGCCGCCGGCGGCGCGCGGCGTGGCGATGGTATTCCAGTCCTATGCGCTCTATCCGCACATGAACGTGCGGCAGAACATGTCCTTCGGGCTGAAGATGCTCGATACGCCGGCTGACGAGATCCAGCGGCGCGTCGCGGAGGCAGCGCGCATCCTCAAGCTCGAACACCTGCTGGAGCGGCGGCCCAAGGAGCTGTCGGGCGGCCAGCGTCAGCGTGTGGCGATCGGACGGGCGATCGTGCGCAAGCCCAGGCTTTTCCTGTTCGACGAGCCGCTGTCCAATCTCGACGCCGAGCTGCGCGGCGAAATGCGCGTCGAAATCGCGCGCCTGCACCAGGATCTCGGCGTGACCATGGTGTACGTGACCCATGATCAGGTCGAGGCGATGACCCTGGCCGATCGGATCGTGGTCCTGCGCGGCGGTCACGTCGAGCAGATCGGCACGCCGGCCGAGCTCTATGACCATCCCGTCAACACCTTTGTCGCCGGCTTCATCGGCTCGCCGAAGATGAACTTCCTGTCGGTCACGGTCGCGTCGGTCGAAGGTACGGTCGTGCGCGTGGCAAGCCCCAGCCTGGCGGGCGGCAGTGCCACCCTCGACCTGGCCCATCCGGTCGTGGCGCGCAGCGGCGACGCGCTGAGCCTGGGGCTGCGGCCAGAGCACCTGGTGCCCGATGGGCCGGGTGCCGTGCGGCTCGCCACCGTGCTCGACTATGTCGAGAACCTGGGCGGCCAGTCCCTTCTGTATACGCGCGCTGCCGGCGGCGAAGCCGCCATCTGTCTGCTGCAGGGGCGCCACCAGGCGGCGCGCCACGAGGCGATCGCGCTATGCGCCGATGCGGCCCACGCCTACCTGTTCGACGGAGACGGCCATGCCCTCTGAAAGCCCGAGCTTCGCCGGCCGTCGCGTGCTGGTGACCGGTGCCGGCAAGGGAATCGGCCGCAGTACCGCCGAGCGGCTCGCGCGCCTTGGTGCACATGTCATTGCGCTGAGCCGCGATCCCGCCGATCTTGCCAGCCTGCAGGCGACGATCGGCGGCAGCAGCGTGGCGGTGGACCTGCATGACAGCGACGCGACCGCCGCGGCGGTCAGTGCCACCCTGCCCGTCGACCTGCTGGTGAACTGTGCCGGCATCGCGATTCTGGACCCGTTCATCGATGCGCGGCTGGAGGACTTCGATCTCACCATGGCCGTCAACGTGCGCGCGCCGATGCAGGTCGCGCAGATCGTGGTGCGCGACTGGCTGAAGCGCCGCGTGGCCGGCGCCATCGTCAACGTGTCGAGCATCGCGGCGCAGGTCGGCACGCCCAAGCACGCCGCGTATTGCGCTTCCAAGGCCGCGCTCGACGGCCTGACCCGTGTGATGGCACGCGAACTCGGCACCCATGGCATCCGGGTCAACAGCGTCAATCCCGGCATCACGCTGACGCCGATGGGCGAGCGCGCCTGGAGCGATCCGGCGCGATCCGGCCCGGCCTTGCAGCGCATGCCGCTGGGGCGCTTCGCAGAGCCGGAGGAAGTGGCTGCGGTGATCTGTTTCCTGCTGAGCGCGCAGGCCGCCATGGTCCACGGCGTCTGCCTCGATGTCGACGGAGGCTTCCGTTCGGGCTGAACCCCGGCGTGCGACAATTGCGCTTTGCAGCGCGCCCGCGCAGCGGGCGAATCCCCAGGCCAGGACCAGACAAGACCAGACAACGATGAACGCACTCGAACAACTGCGGCAGTCCAGTACCGTGGTCGCCGATACCGGCGATTTCCAGCAACTCGCGCAGTTCGCGCCGCAGGACGCGACCACCAACCCCTCGCTGGTGCTGAAGGCGGTGCACATGCCCGCCTACCAGCCCTTGCTGGCGCGGTCCGTGCGCGACGAACCGGCCGCGGCGACCGATGACATCGTCGATCGTGTGCTGATCGCGTTCGGTTGCGAGATCCTCAAGCTGGTGCCGGGGCGCGTGTCGACCGAGGTCGATGCCCGCCTGAGCTTCGACACGGCGGCCACGGTGGCGCGCGCGCGCCGGCTGATCGCGGCCTATCGTGCCGCCGGCGTCGAGCCGGCCCGGGTGCTGATCAAGATCGCGGCCACCTGGGAAGGCATCCAGGCTGCGCGCGTGCTGGAAGCCGAGGGCATCCATACCAACCTGACCCTGCTGTTCGCACTGCCCCAGGCCATTGCCTGCGCCGATGCCGGCGTCACGCTGATCTCGCCTTTTGTCGGGCGCATCTACGACTGGCATCGCAACGCCGCCGGCAGCGCCTGGGATGCGGACGCGAATGCCGGCGAACGTGATCCCGGCGTGCAGTCGGTGACGCGCATCTGGCGCCATTTCCGTGCCCATGGCATCACGACCGAAGTGATGGCAGCAAGCTTCCGCCATGTCGGGCAGATCCTGGCTCTCGCCGGTTGCGACCTGCTTACCATCAGCCCCGGCCTGCTGGCTGAACTGGCCGCCAGCCCCGCCGCGGTGCCACGCGTGCTCGATCCGGCCGCCGTCGCGCTGGAGCCGGCACAGGCGGCCCTGGACGAATCGCGCTTCCGCCTGGACATGAACCGCGACGCCATGGCCACCGAGAAGCTGGCCGAAGGCATCCGCCAGTTCGAGGCCGACGCGCTGGCGCTGGAGCAGCTGGTCGAGGCCGAGCGCCTGCGTATCGCCTAGCAGCCGGTCGAACTTCGCGCCCGGCCGCTGGCGCTTGATGCGTCGAATCGTATTGTCGCGCCCGGCCGACCGGGACTATGCTGGCATGGGGGCAAGGCGGGAGACCGGGGGTGGATTGGCTGCCTGAAGGTGCCGAGGCGATGCGCGCGATCCTGGAGTCGGATCCAGATGGGATCGCCGTGATCGATTTCACCGCCACCGTGGTGCTGCACAACACGCGTTACGCGGAGCTGTGGGGCTTCGTGCCGGAGCAGTTGACCGCCCTGCGTGCCGAGCAGCGCTGGGCCTGGCAGGCCCGCCAGATCGCGCCGGAGCAGGAACCGGGAGCCGACATCGCGTTCCGCGTCGAGAGCGGCATCCAGTCCGAATGCGTGGTGTTCCGCATGCTCGACGGGCGCTGGATGGAACGGCGGCTGTATGACCATCGCACACCCGGTGGCAAGATGGGCCTGGTCGTGCGCTGGCGCGACATCACGGCGCTGCACGAGGCCAACCGGCTGGCGCGCCATGAGCGCGAGCTGATGCACTCGCTGATGGACAGCATTCCTGACCAGATCTTTTTCAAGGACCTGGACAGCCGCTTCATCCGCATCAATCCGAGCCTGGCGCTGCGCTACGGCATCGCCCACCCGGCCGAGGCGGTCGGCAAGTCGGATGCCGATTTCTATTCCGCCGAGCACGCCGCGCGCACGCGCGCCGACGAGGTCGAGATCATGCGCAGCGGCAAGCCGCTGCTGCGCCAGGTCCTGCTTGAACGCTGGCCCGACGGCAGTGAAACGTGGAACATGTGCACCAAGATGCCCCTGCGCGACGCGCGCGGCGCATTGATCGGAATCTACGGCATCGCGCACGACATCACCGAGCACAAGCGCACCGAGGCGCTGATCTGGCAGCAGGCCAACTTCGACGCCCTGACCGAACTGCCCAATCGCCGCCTGCTGCGCGACCGCTGGCTGCAGGCGGCCAGCCTGCGCGAGCGCAGCGGCCAGTTGCTGGCCCTGCTGGTGCTCGACCTTGACCGCTTCAAGGCTGTCAACGACACCCTCGGCCATGCGCGTGGCGACGAACTGCTGGTCAAGGTGGCGAGCCGCCTGCGCGAGTGCGTGCGCGCCAGCGACACGGTGGCGCGGCTGGGCGGTGACGAATTCGCGCTGATCCTGAATGGTCTGCCTGATGCGTCCCAGGTCGAGCAACGTGCCGGCTGCATCATCGCGGCGCTGGCGCGCCCCTTCGAGATCGCCGGAATCACGGTTGACGTGTCGGCAAGCGCCGGCATCGCATTGTGCCCGCGCGATGGCGACCAGCTCGAGCAACTGTTCCTGCATGCGGACCGGGCCATGTATTGCGCCAAGTCCGGCGGTCGCAACCGGGTGCACTGGCATGCCCCCGGTTGAGACCCCGCCGCTTCACTCCGCGGCGAAGAACTCGCGCACCTTGTCCATCCAGGACTTGGCGCGCGGATTGTGGCTGTCGTCCGAGCGGTTGATCGACTCGAGTTCGCGCAGCAATTCCCGCTGGCGTTCAGACAGCTTGACCGGCGTCTCGACCACGACGTGGCACATCAGGTCGCCGTGGCCGCCGCCGCGCAGCGCCTTGATGCCCTTGGCGCGCAGGCGGAAGACCTGACCCGATTGGGTCTCGGCCGGGATGCGCAGCTTGGCGTGGCCGTCGAGCGTGGGGATCTCGATCTCGCCACCCAGCGCAGCGGTGGTGAAGCTGATCGGCATCTCGCAGTGCAGGTCATTGTGCTCGCGCTGGAACACCGGGTGCTGGCGGATCTGCACCACGACATAGAGGTCGCCCGCCGGCGCGCCGGCCGAACCCGCCTCGCCCTCGCCCTGCAGCCGGATGCGGTCGCCTTCGTCGATGCCGGCCGGGATCTTCACCGACAGCGTCTTCGACTTGCGCACCCGTCCGGCGCCCTGGCAGCTGCCGCAAGGGTTGGTGATGAGCTTGCCGCTGCCGTGACAGCGCGGGCAGGTCTGCTGGATCGAGAAGAATCCCTGCTGCATGCGCACCTGGCCGCGGCCG
>JAGWIJ010000126.1 GCA_028873535.1 Pseudomonadota bacterium | reverse complement strand
TGATTGTCGAGGCCTTGCTGCACCCGCCCGAATAGCCCGGCAGCATGGCTGCAGGGCGGCGCCTGGTGCATACTCCGCAGGCGCGGCGCCAGCCGCCGGTCAAGGGCAGGAGGCAGCGTGGCAAGGGGCGATTCGGAGGGGCGGCAGGGCAGTGGCGCGCTGGGTGGCACACCGCAGGCAGCGGCCCTGGCCGGCATCAAAGTGGTCGAACTCGGCGCCCTGATCGCCGGCCCCTGGTGTGCCGCGCTGCTGGCGCAGTTCGGCGCCGACGTGATCAAGATCGAGTCGCCACGCGACGGCGATCCGCTGCGCAAATGGCGCAAGCTACATCGCGGCACCTCGGTGTGGTGGCATGCGCAGAGCCGCAACAAGAAATCGGTCACCCTCAACCTGAAGTCCACGCGCGGCCAGGAACTGGTGCGCGAACTGGTGCGCGACGCCGACATCGTGATCGAGAACTTCCGGCCGGGCCAGCTCGAGAGCTGGGGGCTGGGCTGGGAAGCGCTGTCGGCGCTCAATCCACGCCTGGTGATGGTGCGCATTTCCGGCTACGGCCAGACCGGCCCTTATCGCGAACGGCCCGGCTTCGCGGCAATCGCCGAAGCCATGGGTGGATTCCGCCATCTGTGCGGCTATCCCGATCGGCCGCCGGTGCGCACCGGCATCAGCATCGGCGACACCCTGGCGGGCATGTACGGCGTGATCGGTGCCCTGCTCGCCATGCATCATGTGCGCAGCAACCGCGGGCGCGGCCAATACGTCGACGTCGCGCTGTACGAAGCGGTATTCGGGGTGATGGAATCCCTGCTGCCCGAGTATGCCGTGTTCGGCCATGTGCGCGAACGCACCGGCGCCAGCCTGCCCGGCATCGTGCCTTCGAGCACCTATCCCTGCGCGGACGGCGCCTATGTGGTGATCGCCGGCAACAGCGACGGCATCTACCGGCGCTTGATGCGCGCGATCGGACGCGCCGACCTCGCCGACGATCCGCGCTTGGCGGACAACGCCGGACGCAGCCAGCACACCGCGCTGATCGATGACGCGATTGCGGCGTGGACGCGCGGTCTGCCGCTTGCGCAGGTGCTGACCGAACTGCAGCAGTGCGAGGTGCCGGTGGGCCGCATCTATACCGTGGCCGACATCGCACGCGACCCGCACTTCCTGGCGCGCGGCATGGTCGAGGCGCACACCCTGCCCGACGGTCAGGCGATCGCACTGCCCGGCATCGTGCCCAAGCTGTCGGAAACGCCGGGCACTACGCGCTGGCTGGGCCCGGCGCTGGGCGAACACACGGCCGCGGTGCTGGCGGGCCTGGGTGTCGATGCCGACGCCCTGGCCGCGCTGCGCGCCGCCGGCATCGCCTGAGTGCCGCTGCGCACACCACCGGCGCGCCTGCCCTGCGCAATCCCTTTCCATCCTGCCATCGACCTGGAGCCTTTCGCATGTCCACCGCCCTGTTCTCGCCGCTGCAGCTCGGCACGCTCGAACTGCCCAACCGCATCGTGGTCAGCCCGATGTGCCAGTACAGCGCCAGTGATGGCAATGCCGGCGCCTGGCATCGCATGCACCTGGGCAGCCTCGCCACCAGCGGTGCCGCACTGCTGCTGATCGAGGCCACGGCGGTCGAAGCGCGCGGTCGCATCACGCCGGGCTGCCTGGGCCTGTATTCGGACGACAATGCGCGCGCGCTGGCCGGCGTGCTGCACGATGTGCGCAGCTACAGCAGCGTGCCGATCGGCATCCAGCTGGCGCACGCCGGCCGCAAGGCTTCGAGCGCGCGTCCCTGGGACGGCGGCCAGCAACTGGCGGCAGCCGCCGGCGGCTGGCAGACCGTGGCGCCCTCGGCCGTGGCGCACGGCACCGGCGAACTGGCGCCGACCGCACTCGATGCGGATGGCCTGCGCCAGGTGCGTGACGCCTTCGTGGCGGCAGCAGTGCGCGCCGCGCGCATCGGCATCGACGCCGTGGAAGTGCATGCCGCCCATGGCTACCTGCTGCACGAGTTCCTGTCGCCGCTGGCCAACCGGCGCAATGACGACTACGGCGGCAGCCTGGAAAACCGCCTGCGCTTTCCGCTCGAGGTGTTCGACGCGGTGCGCGCGGTGTGGCCGAGCGGTCGGCCGATCGGCGTGCGCGTATCGGCGAGTGACTGGGTGGACGGCGGCTGGGACCTCGAACAGACCATTGCCTTCGCCACCGCGCTACGTGCGCGCGGCTGCGACTGGCTGGATGTGTCGTCAGGCGGCATTTCGCCGCAGCAGAAGATCCAGCCAGGGCCCGGCTACCAGATCCCGTTCGCGCGCGCGATCCGTGCCGCCACCGGCATCACGACCATCGGGGTCGGCCTGATCACCGATCCGGCACAGGCCGAGCGCATCATCGCCGACGGCGACGCCGATCTGGTGGCATTGGCGCGCGCGCTGCTGTGGGAGCCTCACTGGCCCTGGCACGCCGCAGCCGCGCTGGGCGCGCAGGTCGAGGTGCCAGCGCAATACTGGCGCAGCGAGCCGCACGGCAGCGCCAAGGTGTTCAAGGGCGCGCGCCAGGGGCAGCGCTGATATGATCGGTTCACGATGAGGCAATTCTGGCGCACCAAGAGCATCGACACGCTGATCCGGACCTCGGAAGACCCGGGCCGCAAGCTGTCCAAGAGCCTCGGTCTGTGGAGCCTGGTGTGCCTCGGCATCGGAGCGGTGATCGGATCGGGCATCTTCACGGTGAGCGGAACCGCCGCCGCCGGACAGACGCTGGCCTACGGCTCGGTGCTGCATGCCCCGGTGCTCGACCTGCTGCTGCACGGCAGCCAGGCCCTGTCGCTGACCGGACGCCCCGGCGCCGGCCCCGGCATTTCGCTGTCCTTCGTGCTGGTCGCCTTCGCCTGCGCCTTCGCCGGCCTGTGCTACGCCGAACTGGCGTCGATGATCCCGATCGCCGGCAGCGCCTACACCTACGCGTATGCGACCCTGGGCGAACTGGTGGCGTGGATCCTGGGCTGGGACCTGATCCTGGAATATGCCGTGTCCAACATGTCGGTGGCCGTGGGTTTCTCGGCCTACCTCAACGACCTGTTCGACAACCTGTTCGGCCTGCACCTGCCGGCGCAGTGGTCGCAACCGATGCTCGACGAGAACCTGCATTTCACCGGCGCCTATTTCAACCTGCCGGCTTTCCTGGTGCTGATGGCCCTGACCTGGCTGCTGGTGCGTGGGGTGCGTGAAGGCGCGGGCGCGAACAACGCGATGGTGGTGGTCAAGATCTTCGCGGTGCTGCTGTTCGTGGGCGGCGCGATGGGCGCCATCCGCTTCAGCAACTATCACCCCTTCCTGCCCAATGGCATGAGCGGCGTGATCACCGGGGCAGCGATCGTGTTCTTCGCCTTCATCGGTTTCGATTCGGTGTCGACGGCGGCCGAGGAGTGCCGCAATCCGCAGCGCGATCTGCCACTCGGCATCCTGATCACCCTGATCATCTGCACCCTGCTTTACGTGGCGGTGGCGCTGGTGCTGACCGGTATCGCCAACTGGAAGACCCTGGACAACGCAGCGCCGGTGGCACGTGCGCTCAAGGACCTGGGCCTCAACCAGATCCGCGGCTGGGTGACCATCGGCGCGCTGGTCGGCATGCTGTCGTCGCTGCTGGTGTTCCAGTACGGCCAGGCGCGCGTCTGGTTCGCGATGAGCCGTGACCGCCTGCTGCCCGATGCCTTCTCGCGCGTCCACGCGCGCTTCCAGACGCCGCACGTGAGCACCATCATCGCCGGCATCGTGGTCGGCATTCCTTCCGGCGTGTTCGACATCGGCACCCTGGCCGACCTGGCCAACATCGGCACGCTGTTCGCGTTCATCGTCGTGTCGGTGGGCGTGCTGGCGCTGCGCCGACGCCAGCCCGACCGCGTGCGCTCGTTCCGGGTGCCCTGGGCGCCGTGGCTGCCGCTGCTGTCGGTCGCGTGCTGTCTGCTGCTGATGCTGGGCATGCCGCTCGAAACCTGGCTGCGCTTCTTCGTCTGGCTGCTGATCGGGATGCTGATCTATCTGGGCTACGGCCGCCATCGGACACCGCACGCGGACTGGTGAACCGCGCCTCACGCCCCGGAGAACCCGCATGTCCACCTCCTCCCTGCTGCCGTCATCCCCGCTGCGCCGTGGCCTGCTGATCGCGGGCGGCGTGCTGCTGGCGCTGGCTGTCGCGCTGCTGCTGTTCGTGCGTTTCGCACTGCCCGGACTGATCCAGAAGCAGGCCAGCCGCTATGTGCTGCAACAGACCGGCCATCACCTCGCGCTGGACGTGCCGGAAATCCGGCTGTTCGGACCGCAGGTGGTGTTGCGCCATGTGCGTCTGGACGAGCCCGACGGCAAGCCACTGCTGTCCTTCGAGCGCTTCGAACTGCGTCTGGCGGTGGCGCCGCTGCTGCACGGCGAAGTCCAGCTGGATGTGCTGGCGCTCGACCGGCCACACGCCACCGTGGTGGTGCGCCGCGACGGCCGTCTCAACTGGAGCACGCTGATCGAACGGCTGCAGCCGAAAACCACCGAGGCACCACGCCCCGGGGGCACGCCGACTCCCGTCCGGCTGCAGACCCTCACCGTCGCTGCGGCCGAGATCGACGCCGCCGACGAGCGCAGCGGCTTTGGCATCCGCACCGCGCCGCTCGACCTTGCGTTGAGCGGACTCAGCACCACCGGCGACGCCAGCGGGCATTACCGCATGTCGGCGACCACCAGCCTGGGCGCCAGCATCGCCATCGAAGGCGACGCCGTGGTCAAGACCTTGCACACCGAGGGCTCGCTGCGCATCGAGGGTCTGCAACTGGCGACGCTGGCGCCGCTGGTCGACGCGCAAGCACCGATCCGCCTGCCCGCCGGCACGGCCAGTGTGCAGACGCACTACCGCTTTGCCTATCCGGCAGGCCGCCCGGAACTGCTGCTGGACGGGCTCAGGGCCGAGGTGCGCGATCTCGCCGTGCATCAGGCCGCCGAGCCCGGGCCGGCCTTGCAGGTGGCAGCTATCCGTCTCGAACAGGGACGCTTCGATCTGGCCCCCAGGCAGGCCAGCCTGGCCGGCCTGACCATCACGGGCAGCCGCCTGACGCTGCCGCGCGCGGGCGCGGCGCCGGTGGAGGTAGGCCTGGGCAGCGTCGCCGTGACGCAGCTGACGGCGGATCTGGGCGCGCGCGAACTCCATGTCGGCAAGCTGAGCCTGGAGCAGGGACGGCTGCAGGCCACGCGCCTGCGCGATGGCCGCATTGACGTGCTCGAGGCCGTGCACGCGCTGCAGGGGGCCGGCACCGACGCCTCCGCGGGCACAGCCCCCCCGCCGAAGGCCGGCAGCGCCGGCGCGGCGCCCGTCTCTGCACCGGCGGCCGCGCAGAACAAGTCCCCTGCGCAGTCACCCTGGCGTTACGCCCTGGACGAACTCGCACTGCAGGACTTCAGCCTGACCCTGCGCGATCAGGCCGTGCAGCCCGAGGCAGCGCTCGAACTGCAGGCGATCGGCCTGGCAGCCCACGGCCTGAGCCAGGACTTGAACCGCGCCGTGCCGGTCAAGGCCGCTTTCAAGGTTCGCTCGGGGGGCAGCTTCGATGCCCAGGGCACGGTAGTTCCCGGCACGGCCAGCGCCGACCTCGGCTTCCATCTGGTGGCACTGGCCTTGCAGCCGGCCCAGCCCTACCTGAGCCAGTTCGCGCGCCTGCGCCTGGACAGCGGTGAATTCTCGACGGGTGGCCGGATCCAGGTCGGCGGGTCCGGCGGGCCGCAGTTCCGCGGCGACTTCAAGCTGGCGCGGCTGCGCCTGCTGGAGACCGACGGCGGCAAGCTGTTCCTGGGAATGGACAGCTTCGGCACGCGCAAACTGAGCGCTTCGCCGAAGCGCCTCGATATTCCGCAACTGGTCCTGGTGGGACTGGACGCCCAGCTGCTGATTGCCAAGGACCACTCGGTGAACCTGAGCCGGATCCTGGTGAAGCCTGCTGCTGGCGGTGCCACGGCGCCGGCAGCCCGTGAAGCCGCCGGCACCCCGGCGACGCGGCGCAGCCAGACGAAGGGCAGCCACGCGACGGCCGGCGGCGGCACAGCGCCGGCACCGCCGCGCAATCTGACCGGTGAATTCCAGGCCAATATCGACCAGCTGCGCATCTCCAGGAGTGCGCTCGACTTTGCCGACGAGTCGCTGGCGCTGCCTTTCGGCACCCACATCCATGACCTGCATGGCGTGCTCAACGGCCTGTCGACGCGCAGCGACGCACGGGGCCAGATCCAGCTGGACGGCCAGGTGGACGACTACGGCACCGCACACGCCGACGGGCGCCTGGATCTGTTCAACCCGACCGCATTCATGGACCTCAAGGTGGTGTTCCGCAATGTCGAAATGACCCGCCTGACGCCCTACTCGGCAACCTTTGCCGGGCGCCGGATCACCTCGGGCAAGCTGTCGCTCGATCTGCAGTACAGGATCAAGGATCGCCAGCTGGAAGGCGAGAACCAGGTGGTGATGGACCGCCTGACCCTGGGCGAGCGCGTCGATTCCCCGGGTGCCACCGCGCTGCCACTGGATCTGGCGATCGCCATCCTGGAGGACGCCGACGGGCGTATCGATCTTGGCCTGCCCGTCAGCGGCAGTCTGGACGACCCGCAGTTCAGCTATGGCCGTCTGGTGTGGAAGGCCATCGTCAACGTGATCGGCAAGATCGCGCTGGCGCCCTTCCGCGCGCTGGGTGCGCTGTTCGGCGGCGCCGGCGACAAGTTCGAAAGCGTGCTGTTCGCACCGGGTTCGGGCCAGCTCGCCGCGCCGGAACGCGAAAAACTGCTCAGCATCGCTGGCGCACTGGCCAAGCGGCCGGGCATTGCCATGCGCGCGCCAGCGCCGTGGAGCGAAGCCGACCGCAGCGCACTGCAGGATCTTGCGCTACGCCGCGCACTGGCCACGCGCGCCGGCCAGCCGCCCGCCGCCGACGAGGACCCGGGTCCGGTCGCCACGCGTTCGCCGGAGGTGCAGACCGCCATCGAGGCGGAATTCTCGGCGCGTCTGGGCGCAGCCACGCTGGCGCCGCTGCGCCAGGCGGCGCAGACCGCCGACGGCAGCACACCCGGCGACGCCTACTTTGACGAGCTGATCGCGCGCCTGCGCGCGGCCGTGGTGATTGCCGATCCGGCGCTGCAGGCCTTGGCCCTGCAGCGCGCAACGGCCGTGGTAAACGGCCTGCAGACAGCGGGCGTCCCGGCAGCGCGCCTGTCGACGGGCGAAGCGCTCAAGGTCGAACTGACGGACGGCAATGTCGCGCTGAAACTGCAGCCCGGCGCTGCCGTGCGCGCGGCGCCCTGACGGACAGGTCGGCGCGCCACGTCACAAGGATTTACGCTTGCAGCGGCGGCAGTCCAGGTGCCGGACCGTTAACATGTCAGGATGCGCATGCTTCAGCTACCACACCGCTCACCGTCCCTGCCGCGCCTGCGCCTGGTGCTGACCGTGCTGCTGCTGGCCGCCTGCAGCAGCACGCCGCAGCCGCCACCACCACCTGACACCCATGAGGTGGACAGCTGGGTGATGCGTGGCTACCTGAGCGACACCCGGAATGCCTTCGAAGTGGCAAGCGACGAAGTGAGGCTGGAGGGCGCTCCGGTCGAACTGGCCTGGACCGTGCCCAGCAAGGGAAGCCGTCTGCCGTGGGTGATCTATCTGCCGGGGCTGGGCGAGGCGGCCGAATCCGGACGTGCCTGGCGTGAAGCCTGGGCACGCGCCGGCTACGCCGTGCTGAGCATCGCCAGCGCCGACGATGATCGCCCGCCCCCGGGACTGGCACACCGGACCGACCCGCCGGAGGCTGCCACCGGCACACCCCAGGAACAGCGCCAGCACCTGCTCGACCAGCGCGATGCCCTGCACGAGTGGGCGCGCCAGCGCTACCTGCCGGCGGCGGCCCGCCAGCGCACGCAGCGCCTGCGCGCGCTGCTGACAGCACTGCTGGCACGCGAGCCGGCCGGCACGCTGGCGCGCGTCGACCGCAGCGCAGTGGCGCTGGCCGGCTACGACATCGGGGCCTACACCGCGCTGCTGTCGGTGGGCGAATTGCCCAGCGCCGCCTGGATCGCGCAGCCACCACCGGTTCGGGTGAAGGCCGTGATCGCGCTCAGCCCCTATGCCGATTTCGGCGGCACCGCCTTCGCACAACGATATCGCGACATCCAGGTGCCAGTGCTGTCGGTCAGCGGCAGCGGCGACGAGGATCAGGCCGGCACGGTACCGTCCGCTTTCGTGCGGCGGGCGCCGTTCGAGAACCTGCCCGGGCGTGCCGCGCTGCTGTGGCTCAAGTCCACTTCGCACCAGGTGCTGTCCGGCGGCAGTGCCGACGGTGCCATGGGAGCCCGTCCGGAGTGGTCCGGCGGCCCGGAGGAAAGCCGTCAGGGCATGGCGCGCCGCTCGACCGACCAGGCCGTTGACCGTGCCGTCATCGCCGCCACCACCACCGCCTTCCTCGACGCCGAGGTCAAGTCAGACCCGGTGGCGCGCAACTGGCTGGCTGCCGATGCCGCGCGCTGGGTCCGGCCGCGCGGCGAATGGCGCCAGCGCTGAACGTGCCGGCGCTCAGGGGCCGCTGAGCACCACCTGGCGCGCGAGCCAGGTCTGCAACTGGCGGGCGGCACGATTGCCGGGATTGCCGGCATGCAGATCGCGGTGCCAGCGTTCGAGTTCGACTGCCTCGCTGCCGTGACGCGCCAGGAAGGGGC
>JAGWIJ010000019.1 GCA_028873535.1 Pseudomonadota bacterium | reverse complement strand
CATTGCGTTCACCACGCGGCGCAGCCGCTCGCGCCGGGCGCTCGGCGCGCTCGGCGCGCTCCGGCCGGACCGGCCGGGCCTCCTGGAAGCCGTCGGGCTCGATGACCTCGATCCTGGTCTTGATCAGCTTCTCGATGTCACGCAGGTGGCGTTCCTCATCCTGCGATACCAGCGAAATCGCGTTGCCGAGGCTGCCGGCCCGGCCGGTGCGGCCGATGCGGTGGACGTAGTCCTCGGCCACGTGCGGCAGGTCGTAGTTCACCACGAAGGGCAGCTGCTCGATGTCCAGTCCGCGCGCCGCGACGTCGGTCGCGACCAGCACCGTGACCTCGCCGGCCTTGAAGCGGGTCAGGCTTTCGGTACGCGCCTGCTGCGTCTTGTCGCTGTGGATGGCGGCAGCGTTGACGCCATCGCGGATCAGCTGGCCGCACAGCCGGTTGGCCCCGATCTTGGTGCCACAGAACACGATCGCCTGTGTCATGTCGAGCTCGCGGATCAGCTGTGTCAGCAAGGCCCGCTTGCGATCCTCGTGCACGCGGTAGACGCGCTGGCGCACCAGATCGGCAGTGGCATTCTGGCGTGCCACCTCGATGCGCACGGGATTGGTGAGGAAGTCGTCCGACAGGCGCTTGATCTCGTCCGAAAAGGTCGCCGAGAACAGCAGGGTCTGGCGCTGGTCGGGCAGCAGCTGGAGGATGCGCTTGATGTCCGGGATGAAGCCCATGTCGAGCATGCGGTCGGCTTCGTCGAGCACCAGGATGCTCGCCGTGCTCAGCCGCAGGGTCTTGCTTTGCAGGTGATCGAGCAGGCGCCCGGGTGTCGCCACCAGGATTTCGACACCGGCCTGCAGGGCCTTGACCTGGGGATCCATGGCCACGCCGCCGTAGATCACCGTGGAGCGCAGCGGCAGGTATTTGCTGTACTCGCGCACGCTTTCCTCGACCTGCACGGCCAACTCACGGGTCGGCGTCAGGATCAGGCAGCGGATGGGATGGCGTGCTGGCGATGGACTGGTGTTGGCGTTCGGTTGCAGCCTTTGAAGGATGGGCAGGGTGAAGCCTGCGGTCTTGCCGGTGCCCGTCTGGGCGGCGGCAAGGATGTCCCGCCCGGCGAGCACGACAGGGATCGCCTGTGCCTGGATCGGTGTCGGGATTTCATAGCCCAGATCCAGCAGGCCGCGCAACAGCTCGGGGGATAATCCGAGCGACTCGAATGACATTCCAGATTTTCTCCGCAAGCGCGTGATTATACACGCTCTTGCAGCCAGCTTACGGCAGTGCGTCAGACGAGCGCCTGGGAAGCGGCGAAGCCTTGTGCGATGCTGATATCCAGACCGCTTTTTTGCGCCCCCGGAGACCACCATGAACCCCGTTTCGACCTGCCGTTCCATCCTGCCCTGCCTGACCGTGCTGTCCATGCTGCTGTGCATCCCGGTGCGGGCGGCAGAACCGGTGGCCGGCAGCAGCGCTGCCACCGACGCGCCCGACGGCATGGGCCACCTGCACGCACACGGGCATGGCGAGGGCAGCAACGACGCCGACGCTGCCGACGGCGGCGAATCCTGCGCCATGATGGATGGCGGCGACGGCATGCACCAGCACGGCATGATGATGGGGGGCGGTGGCGGCATGCACCGGCACGGGATGATGACCGAGTGCCCGACCGGGCATTGCCGACAGGCCCACCAGGATGACAGCCTGGCCGCCGTCAGCGCCCCGGCAGCACCGGCCTGGCTGCGCGGCATCGAACTCGACGACACGCAGCAGGACCGCATTTTCGAGATCCTGCACGAGGTCGCCCCGGCGCAGCGCAGGGCGCAGCGCAGCGCCGAAGCCACTCACCGCCGCCTGCAGCATGCCGGCATGGCGAGCGACTACAGCGAAGCCGACACACGCAAGCTGTCCGATCAGCACGCCCGGGCAGTCGATGAACTGACCATGCTGCGCGTGCGCACCGAGAAGCGCATCCTGGATGTGCTGACGCCGGACCAGAAGCGCGACGCAGCCCATCAGGCAGCGCACCAGGATTGAATCCCGCGTTGGCGCCGGGCGCGGACGCGCCGGGGGACCATGCGATCGTGATCGTCGGTGCCGGCTTCGCCGGCATCGGCATGGGCTTGCGCCTGCTCGCAGCGGGGCGCCGTGACTTCCTGATCCTGGAGCAGGCGCAACGGCCGGGCGGAACCTGGCGCGACAACCGCTACCCGGGTGCCGCCTGCGACGTCGAATCGCTGCTCTACTCGTACTCCTTCCAGCCCAAGCCGGACTGGGCACGCGACTTCGCCAGCCAGACCGAGATCCTGGCCTACCTCGACGACTGCACGGCACGCGCTGGTCTGAACGCACACCTGCGCTGCGGCGCCGAGGTCGTCGAAGCCTGCTACGTGGCCGCATCGGCAGGCTGGCGAATCGCTTTGGCCGACGGCAGCACGCTGCGCTGCCGCGACCTGATCGTCGCCACCGGTGCGCTGTCGCGCCCTTCCTGGCCGGACATCCCTGGACGCGAATCGTTTGCCGGCGAAATCCTGCACAGCGCGCGCTGGCGCGTCGACTGCGATCCGCGCGGACGCCGCGTGGCCGTGATCGGCACCGGTGCCAGCGCAATCCAGCTGGTTCCCACGCTGGCGCGCCAGGCTGCGCAACTGACCGTGTTCCAGCGCACGCCGCCGTGGATCCTGCCACGCCGCAATCGCCCGATACCGCGCTGGCGGCACGCGCTCCACCGCAGCCTGCCGTGGCTGCAAAGTCTGCGGCGCAGCGCCATCTACTGGCAGCGCGAGCTGCATGCGCTGGCGATGGTGCGCCAGCCCGGCTGGATGGCGCTGGCACGCCATGCGGCACTGCGCCACCTGCACGCGCAGATCGCCGACCCCATGCTGCGCGCGCGGCTGGAACCCGACTACGCCATAGGCTGCAAGCGCATCCTGCTGTCGGACGACTACCTGCCCGCCTTGACGCGACCACAGGTGCGCCTGGTCAGCACGGCCATCACCGGCATCGAAGCGCAGGGCGTACGCACGCGGGACGGCGTGCTGCACGCCTGCGATACCCTGGTTTTCGCCACCGGCTTCGTCACGGCCAACCGGGCCGTCCCGCTCCAGGCGAGCGGACGCGACGGCATCGCTCTGGCCGAACGCTGGATGCGCAGGCCGCAGGCCTACCTGGGCACTGCCATGCGCGATTTCCCCAATCTGTTCCTGCTGGTCGGCCCGAACACCGGCCTGGGCCACAGCTCGATGATCTACATGATCGAGGCACAGATCGCGCTGGTGCTGCGTTGCCTCGCCGAGCGCGAGCGGCGCTCGGCGCGCACCATCGAGGTCCACGCCGCCGCCGAGCAGGCCTTCAACACCGGACTGGAGCAGCGCCTGCGCCGCACCGTGTGGGCGAGCGGCTGCCGCAGCTGGTATCTCAATGACGACGGCAGCAACAGCACCCTGTGGCCGGACTTCACCTTTCGATTCCGCGCGCGCACACGTGACTTCCGCAGTGGCGACTGGATATTCGGCAGCTGATCGCCCTGTGGCTCAGGCCGGGGGGTCGCGGCGGCCCATGCCCTGTTCGACACCGAACTGCAGCGCGGCCAGACGCGCGTAAAGGCCACCCTGCGCCACCAGATCGGCGTGCCGGCCCTCCTCCACCACGCGCCCCTGATCGAGCACCACGATGCGGTCGGCGCTGAGCACAGTGGCCAGGCGATGGGCGATGATCAGGGTGGTGCGACCGCGCATCAGCGCCTCCAGCGCCTGTTGCACCAGCCGCTCGCTCTCGGCATCGAGGCTGCTGGTGGCCTCGTCGAGCAGCAGGATCGGACGATCGGCCAGCAGCGCCCGCGCAATCGCCAGCCGCGCGCGCTGGCCGCCGGACAGGCGCACGCCGCGTTCGCCGAGCCAGGTGTGCATGCCCTGCGGCAGGCGCTCGATGAACTCCAGCGCACACGCCGCCGCGCAGGCGGCACGCACCTGCCCGTCGCTGGCCTGTGGCCGGCCATAGCGCACGTTTTCGGCCACGCTGGCGGCGAAGATCGCGGGTTCCTGGGGCACCACCGCCATCAGCGCGCGCAAGGCGCGGCCGCCCAGCGCCTCGGCTGCCACCCCGTCGACCAGCATGCGGCCCTGCTCGGGCAGGTAGAAGCGCTGCAGCAGCTGGAACACCGTGGTCTTGCCGGCCCCGGAGGGTCCGACCAGGGCCAGCGTCTCGCCAGGCGCAATCACCAGATCCAGGCGGTCGATCGCCAGGGTCTCGGGACGCGAAGGGTAGCGGAAGCTCACCTGCTCGAAGCGCACTTCGCCGCGCACCGGCAGCGTGATCGCCACCGGCTGGAGCGGTTCCGGCAGGTCGGGTGGCGTATCGAGGATCTCGAACAGGCGTTCGGTCGCGCCGGCGGCACGCTGCAGGTCGCCCAGGGTCTCGCTCACGGCGCCCACCGAGCCCGCCACCACGACGGCATAGAACACGAAGGCGGACAGCTGGCCGGCCGAGATGCGACCTGCGATCACGTCATGGCCGCCGACCCACAGGATCACCCCGACCGCGCCGAACACCAGCAGGATCACCAGCGCCGTGAGCAGGGCGCGCTGGCGGATGCGCGCGCGTGCCGCGCCGAACGCCGCTTCGACGCAGGCATCGAAAGCGGCCCGGTCGAGCGCCTCGTGACCGTAGGACTGCACGGTGCGGATTTCGTGCAGGGTCTCGTCGATCTGGGCGCCGACGGCGCCGACCCGGTCCTGGCTGGCGCGCGACAGTCTGCGCACGCGGCGTCCGTACACCAGGATCGGCACCACGGTCAGGGGAATCCCGCACACCACGAACAGCGTCAGCTTGACGCTGGTTGCCATCAGCAGCACCAGTCCGCCCAGGCCGAGCAGGCTGTTGCGCAGCGCGATCGAGGCCGACGAGCCGATCACCGATTCGATCACCGTGGTGTCGTTGGTGAGGCGCGAGATCACCTCACCGGTGCGCACCGTCTCGAAGTAGCCCGGGCTCTGCTCGAGCAGACGCGCGAACACCGCCCGCCGCAGGTCGGCCACCACGCGTTCGCCCAGCCACGACACCTGGTAGAAGCGCAGGTAGGTGGCAGCTGCCAGCACGGCGACCACCGCCAGCAGGCCGAACAGCGCGCGGTCGAGGAAGGCCGCACCGCCGTGCGCACCGAAGCCCAGGTCGATCACGCGGCGCAGCCCCTGTCCGATCGCCAGCACGCCACTGGCGGCAAGCACCAGCGCAATGGCCGCCAGCACGATGCGCGCGCGGTAGGGACGCAGGAAAGGCCACAGCCGCGCCAGTGCCGACAGGCTGCGCCGGTCGCCGGCGGTCATCGCCGCCGAAGGCGGCGGCTGACCGTCCGTGCCGCCTGCGACGGCAGCCTGCGCTGACGGCGGCGGCGCCGCGCTCACTCCGGCAGGAACACGCTGGAGCCAGTGGTCTGGCGCGCTTCCAGCTCGCGATGGGCCTGCGCGGCTGCGTGCAAGGGGTAGCGCTGGTTGACATTGATCCGCACCACGCCGCTGCCCACCACCTCGAACAGCTCGGTGGCGCTGGCTTCGAGGTCGGTGCGCCTGGCGGTGTAGGCGAACAGCGAGGGCCGGGTGATGAACAGCGAGCCCTTGGCTGCCAGCTGCCCGAGGTCGAAAGGCGGCACCGGCCCCGAGGCGGCGCCGTACAGCACCATCATGCCGAGTGGCGCCAGGCAATCCAGCGAACGGTCGAAGGTATCGCGCCCGATCGAGTCGTACACCACCGGCACCTTGGCACCGCCGGTGATCTCCATCACGCGCGCCTGGAAATCCTCGCGCGTGTAGACCACCGGGTAGTGGCAGCCATGTGCACGCGCGAGCTCGGCCTTGGCATCGCTGCCCACCGTGCCGATCACGGTTGCCCCCAGGTGCCGCGCCCACTGGCACAGCAGCAGGCCGACGCCGCCGGCGGCAGCATGGATCAGCACGGTATCACCGGCCTTGACGCGATAGGTGCGCCGCAGCAGGTACTGCGCAGTCATGCCCTGCAGCATCATGGCGGCGCCCTGCTCGAAGCTGATGGCGTCAGGCAGCCGCACCAGCCGGTCGGCAGGAATCAGCCGCGCCTGGCTGTAGGCGCCGAGGGGGCCGCCGGCATAGGCGACGCGGTCGCCCACCGCCAGTCCGCTCACCCCGGAACCGAGCGCCTCGACCACGCCTGCGCCTTCCAGACCGGGCGTGGCCGGCAGCTTGACGGGGTAGGCGCCGGACCGGTGGTAGACGTCGATGTAGTTGAGCCCGACCGCCTCATGGCGGATCAGCGCTTCGCCCGGGCCGGGTGTTCCGACCTCGACGGCTTCCCATTGCAGCACTTCCGGGCCGCCTTGGGCGTGGATACGGATGGCGTATGTCATGAATGTGTCTCCGTCTGGATGGCAGGGTTGCCGCTTGCACCGAAGCGGCCGAAGTGTAGCAGCACGGCGGGCAGGATCAGCAGGTTGAGCAGGGTCGAAGTGACCAGCCCGCCGACGATGATGCTGGCCATGGGACCCTCGATCTCGCGTCCGGGTTCACCCGATCCCAGCGCCAGCGGCAGCAGACCGAGCCCGGTGACCAGCGCGGTCATCAGGATCGAGGGCAGGCGCTCGGCAGCGCCACGGCGCGCCGTGTCGGCGTTCCAGGGCAGTCCATCGTGGGTGGTCAGGTACTGGTAGTGCGACACCAGCATGATCGAGTTGCGCAGCGTGATGCCAAACAGGGTCACGAAGCCGACCAGCGAACCCAGCGACAGCCAGCCACCGGTGAACAGCACAGCCACCACGCCACCGAGCAGCGCGAAGGGCAGGTTGAGCAGGGTCACCACCAGCGGCCGCAGCCGCGCGAACGCCAGGTACAGCAACAGCATGATGCCCAGCCCGCACACCAGCGCCTGCACGACCAGGTCCCGGCGCGCCTGGGCTTCGGCCTCGGCATCACCGGAGATGACGACGTAGTCGCCCGGCATCAGGTGCAGGCGCGTGGCCAGGCGCGCGCGCACGTCGGCGGTGAATGCCTCCAGGTCGCGACCGCGCACATTGGCCGTCACGGTCTGGACACGCTTGCCGTCGAGGTGCAGCACCTTGTAGCGGCCGGACTGCTGACTCAGCCGCGCCAGCACGTCCAGGCGCACGGGGCGTCCGTCAGGGCTCAGCAGCATGAGGGCGCCGATCGCATCCGGCCCGGCGCCCTCGCCCAGACCGGCCCGTACCACCAGCGGGAGCTGGCGTTCGGACTGGCGGATCTCGCCGACCTGCCGTCCCTGCAGTGCGGTCTGCACGGTGTCGATCACGTCGCCGGCAGCGAAGCCGTATTCGGCCAGGCGTTCCGGGCGCAGCTGCAGGCGGAATTCCGGGAATCCGGGCGGTGCCTGCAGTTGCACATCGTCGGCGCCCGGCACCGCTGCCAGCAGCTGGGCCACCTGCTGGGCGTCGTGATCGAGACCATCCAGATCGGGACCGTGGATGTTGACCACCAGTGCCGCCGCATAGCCCGACACCGTCTCCTCGATACGCTCGGTGAGAAAGGTGTTGACCGCGAAGTTGCCACCGGCAAAATGCCCCTCCCCGGCACCGCCACCGATCAGGGCACGGATCGCCGCCAGCACGCGTGTCTGGCCAGCGCCGTCGAGCGGATCGAGTTCGATCTCGAATTCGCTGTAATGGACGCCGGCGGTGTCGGCGCCATTGGGTGCCCGGCCCACCCACTGCGCCACGCTGCGCACGCCAGGAACGGCGTGGATGGCCGCCGCGACGCGGTCGCCGACGCGCAGGGTTTCGCGCGCCGAGGTGCCGGGTATCAGGGTCATGTGCACGATGAAGTGTCCCTCCTTCAGCGGCGGGATGAATTCGCCGCCGAACAGCGGGATCAACGCCATTCCGGCACACAGCAGCACTGCGGTCAGGGTCAGCGCCGGCCAGGGACGACGGTCGATCAGGCCCAGCAGGCGCAGGTAGCGTGGCCGGATCCAGGCGATCAGCGGAGGATCCGTCGCCGTCAGGCTGCTGCTGCCGAGCAGCAGCAGCGACAGCGCCGGGGTCAGGGTCACCGCCACCACCAGCGAGGACAGGATGGCCAGGATGTAGGCGTAGCCCAGCGGCGCGAACAGGCGACCGGCCACGCCCGACAGGGTCAGCAGGGGCACGAACACCAGGGCCACGATGAAGGTTGCGAACACCACCGAGCTGCGCACCTCCAGCGAGGCATCGAAGACCACCAGCTGCAGCGGCCGCGGCACGGCGGCGCTGCGATTCTCGCGCAGACGGCGGAAGATGTTCTCGCTGTCGATGATGGCGTCATCGACCACCTCGCCGAGCGCGATCGCCAGCCCTCCCAGCACCATGATGTTCAGCGGCACGCGGAAGGCCTGCAGCACCAGGATGGCCGACAGCAGCGACAGGGGGATGGCCGTGGCGGAGATCAGCGCGGTGCGCACGTTGAACAGGAACAGGAACAGCACGCCCACCACCAGCACCGAACCCGCCAGGATGTCGCGCTGCACGTTGCCGATCGCGACGTCGATGAAGTTGGCGGGCCGGAACATGCGCGCCTCGACCGCCACCTGGCGCGCCTCCAGCACCGGCTGCACCTCGCGCAGCGCGCGTTCGACCGAGAGCGTGACGGCACGCGTGTTGGCGCCGAGCTGCCCCTGGACCATCAGTAAAATGCCGGGCTCGCCGTTGCTCGAAGCGCCGCTGATCGCCGGTGCGGCCGCCACCACCACCTCGCCCAGATCGCGCAGACGCACCGGTCCTTCGGCACGGCTGGCCACCAGGCGCCCGCCGAGTTCCGCCAGGCTCGCCGGCGCACCGTCGAGTTCGATCATCAGGCGCTGGTTGCTGCCTTCGACAAAGCCGGCCGAGCGCACGCCGCCGGCCTGCCGCACAGCCGCCACGGCCTCGCCGAAACCGATCCGCAGGGCCGCCAGCCGCGCCGGGTCCAATCGCACTTCCCATTGCGCGACATCGCCGCCGAACACGTTGACGTCGGCCACCCCTTCCGCCGCAAGCAGGTGCGGGCGCAGCGTCCAGTCGACCAGGCTGCGCAGTTCGCGCAGGTCGAGCACGCGCGAATGAATGCCGATGCCGAGGATGGTGCTGGCCGAGGAGGTCAGCGGCGTGATTGCCGGCACCACGCCCGCCGGCAACAGCGAAGCCAGCGCCGTCATGCGCTCGGCCACCAGCTGCCGGTTGCGGTAGATGTCGGTGCCGTCCTGGAACACCAGGGTCACCACGCTGAGCCCGGGAATCGACTGCGAACGCATGGTCCGCACCGCGGTGACGCCGGCCAGCGCGGATTCGATCGGCCGCGTCAGCAGCGCCTCGACCTGGCCTGCCGACATGCCGGAGCCCTCGGTCTGGATCACCACCTGGACTGGCGAGAACTCCGGGAACACGTCGAGGCTGGCGCGTCCGAGCGCCATCAGACCCAGGAACAGCACGGCAAGCGCAAGCGCAATCACCACACCGGGCTGGCGGGTCGAGAAACGGACCAGGAAGGCGATCAAGGAATGGCGGTCTCGCGGTCGGCGTGGAACGGGCTCGGGCCGCCCCGGCGGCGGCACGCAGCCGGCAGTTTACCGCGACGGCACTCAGCCGGTGGCGTGGGCGCCCCCGATCGCCACGGCAGGACGCCGTCGCACGCCCACAGGACGCACGAAGGGCACCGGCGCCGCCACGCCATTGCCCTGGATCATGTCGACACCGAGTTCGCGCAACAGCTCGATGGCGCGTGCGTCCTCGACGAATTCGGCAATGGTCGCGAGCCCCATCAGCTGACCGATGCGGTTGATCGCACCCACCATGGCGTGGTCGACCGGATCATCCGCCATGCCCTGCACGAAGCTGCCGTCGATCTTCAGGAAGTCGACTTCAAGCTGGCGCAGATAGCCGAACGAGGACATGCCGGCACCGAAATCGTCGAGGCCGAAGCGGCAGCCCAGCGCGCGCAGCTCCGAAATGAAGCGCTTGGCGCCGCGCAGATTGGCAATGGCCGACGTCTCGGTGATCTCGAACCAGACCCGCCCGTGCGGCACGCGCGTCAGGCGGAACTGCTCCTTGACGTATTCGAGGAAGGTCTCGTCGGTGATCGAGGCACCGGAAAGGTTGATCGCCAGGCTGCCGATCGTCCCCAGATCGTCTGCGCGCACCAGTTCGCCGAGCCGTTCGAAAGCGCTGCGCACCACCCAACGGTCGAGCAGTGTCATCACGCCGAAACGCTCGGCGGCCGGAATGAAGGCCATCGGCGGCACCAGCTCGCCGGCCATGTCGACCATGCGCAGCAGCAGTTCGTGATGCGCACAGCACGCCGGCTCCTCGCCCAGCGGGCGGATCTGCTGGGCGTACAGGCACAGCCGCCCTTGCTCCATCGCCTCATGGATGCGCGACACCCATTGCATTTCACCCTCGCGCCGGCTGATCTCGTCGTCGTCAGGCGAATAGGTGTGCAGACGGTTGCGTCCCTGCTCCTTGGCGTAGTAGCAGGACTTGTCCGCGGCCGCCAGCACCTCGGTGAGCGTGGTGGCCCCGCTCACGAAGGGCACCACCCCGATGCTGACGCCGATGCGGAACACGCGGTCCTTCCAGCCGAAGGAAAGCTCGCGCACCGCCACGACCATCGCCTCGGCGATGCGGATCGCATTGTCGCGCGAACAGTTGGCCAGGATCACGCCGAACTCGTCGCCACCGAGGCGCGACAGGATGTCGTCGGTGCGCATCTGGGCCGCGAGCAGCAGCGAGACCTGACGCAGCAGTTCGTCGCCGGCATCGTGCCCGCAGGTGTCGTTGACGATCTTGAACTGGTCCAGGTCCAGGTACAGCAGGGCATGGCCGGGCCCGTGCTGGCGACGATCGTCGACCAGCCGCCCCAGTTCGTCCTCGAAGGCGCGCCGGTTGCACAGACCGGTCAGGCTGTCGTGGCGCGCCTGGTGGAACAGTTCGGCGCGCGAGTGGCGCAGCTTGTCACGCGCCGAATCGAGGCCGCGCGCGGCCTGCTGGACATCGACCTGCAGCGTGTTGATGCTGGCCGCGATGCGGCCGATCTCGTCGCGGAACGGCGTCTCCAGCCGTTCGACCGGCACCACCACCGACGCACCATCGAGTTCGCCGCGCCCGAGCGCGTCGATGCCGTCGCACAGTCCCGACACGGCGCCATCGGTCAGGCGTTCCGCAGCTTCGGCCGCACGCGTCAACGCATGCACGATCATGGCCGGCAGTGCCACACCGACCAGCACGGTCAGCAGCGCCACCGCCACGAAGACGTCATCGATCAGCGCGGTCAGCAGCGGGTCATGCTCGCGCAACGCCTCGTGAGCTGCCAGGTAGCCCACTCCATTGAGCGCCAGGATCATCAGCATCCCGGCCAGCAGCTTGGCATGGACCGAACCATGCGCACCGGCCGGACCCAGCCCGCGTGCGAGGTCGAACACGCCGGCGCCCAGCACCATGACCAGTCCCACCAGCACCGCCTGGATGCCCCAGGCCTGGAGCCCGAAAAGGCCACAGCCCAGCCACAGTGCGGCCGCCAGCAGCGCCGCGGCAGCACCGTGCGCGCGGGCGCCCTGCACGGAATTGCCGAGCGAACGTCCGACCGGCGCCAGCGCCACGGCCGCCACGCAGGCCAGCGCAATGAAATAGGCCAGGCCGGCCCCGGCAAACAGCCACGCGTTCTCGCGCAGCAGCGCGAAGGCGGCAATCGCTGCACCGCTCACCAGGATCGGCAGCCAGCCGGCAGCCGACAGCTCGCCGCGCCCTGTTGCGACGGCAAGGATCGAAGGCATGGCGCGCACTGCCGCGCCACGCGAAAGCATGAATGCCAGACTGCCCGCGGAGAACGCCAGGATCGCGTCGGCGAGGCGGAAACCCGGCACCCTGCTGGCCGGCAGCGGGCCGCCCGCTGGCGCCAGCACCAGCAGGGTCAGCACACCGACAATGCTGAGCAGCGCAGCCAGCGCGAGCCGGCCGGCCGTGCCGTCGCGCCGCGCGCGGC
Organism: Pseudomonadota bacterium; assembly: GCA_028873535.1. GTDB lineage: Bacteria > Pseudomonadota > Gammaproteobacteria > Burkholderiales > Ferrovaceae > CAIVHB01. The sequence goes on along the minus strand of JAGWIJ010000019.1, from coordinate 27,085 downwards.
CGCCAGGCAGGCACAGCACGGCCTCCCATGCGGAAAGACTGGGACCCGCCAGGAACATCGCGGCACACCAGGCGCCCAGCCGGGAGAAGCCGTCACTGGCCAGCGCCGTGCCCTTCAACGCCAGATGCGACGACAGGATCGGAAGCCCGTGCGCGAAAAGCCAGGCCGAACTGCCCAGGGCCGCCACGGCCATGGCAGCGGCCAGGCGGTCGCGCCAGTGGCGCAGGCCGGGCAGCACGGGTCCTGCCAGGATCGGCAGCGCGAGCACGAATATGGGCACCCCCTGGAACGGTCCACCGGGCAGGTCATGCAGGCCCTGCGCCGCGAGTGCGAGCCCCAATGCCGCCAGCGCGCAGTGCCCCAGCCAGTAGCAGGACGCCAGCAGGGTGCCGAGCAGCGGCGCCACCGGCATCCAGGCCTGGGCGGCCGCGGGCGCGATGCCGCCGTCCACCTCTGCACAGCGCACCAGACGCAGCCAGTAGCGCGCCGGCAGCATGACCAGCAGAACCGCAGTTGCCAGCACCGCGACCAGCGAACCCGACGCGAAAGCCTCGCCATTCCACAGTCGGTACATCGCGAGCAGCACCAGCACCTGGGCCCCGGCACCCAGGCTCAGGGGCAGCAGCGTCCACCACGCTGAACGCTCGTCACTGGATTGACGCTGAAACTCCGAAGGTCGGCGCAGCAGGGCTCCGAGGGCCATTGAGGACTCCTGAAAGGTCCCCCTCCATTACGGCGCACCGCGCATAAACTGAAGTCAACGGCGGTCTCAGTCGCCGTTCTCGTTGCGGATCAGCGCCTTCGACTCTTCGGACAGCAGCAGTTGCGCCCCCTGCACGACCACGCGCTGCCCCGGACGCAACGGTGCCGCGACAAACCAGTCGGAGGCCAGTGCGGCCGGCGCTTCGATGGCCTGGCGCCGGAAGCGGCCCGGGCCTTCCTCGAGATAGACCCAGGGCTGCCCGGCGTGCCAGACCACGGCAGCTTCGGGTACACGCACGCCCATCGTATGCGTGGCCGTGCCGACTGGCATGCTCACGCGCTGCCCGCTGCGCAGGATCCCGGCAGGCGCCAGCCAGTACCAGGTCGGCCGGCTGCCGCCGGCAGTGACCTGCGTGGCCGGGCCCAGACGACTTACCGCGAGCGGTCCGCCGGCGCCCAGCACCGAGACCGTGGCGTGCGCAGCATCGCCGGCAGCCACCAGCAACAGGCGCTGGCGGCCGTCGAGCACGCCTGCGACAGCGCCCCCGTCGGGCTGTTCGAGCGCCAGCAGCAGCGCCTCACCCCATTCGGCACGTACCGCGGACCTGACGGCCGCCTGCACGGCGCGCGCCGCCTCCTGGCGCTGCGCGACCTGGTCGACTTCGCCCTGCGCCTGCTCGACCAGCTTGCGCGCGACATTGCCGCCGTCCTGCCACAGGGCTTCAAGCCGCGCCGATTCGCGTCGGGCGCGCGCCAGCGGCTGATCCCATTGGGCAGCATCGGCTTCGGCCTGACGCAGGCGCAGGCGCGCGTCCGCCAGCCCCAGCGTCGGCAGGACCTCGCCCCAGGCCTCGCCCTGGCGCGGCGCGGCTGCCGCCTGCAAGGGCGCCACCTTCACCGCACTGGCCTGCAGCACGGCCTCGCCGAGGTGCACCGTGCCGTCGCCGTCCGCGCTGCCACCCGGCACCGCCGGGCTGCGAGCAACGCCGTCGCCATCGGCACCCGCCTGCGCGCCCGGCGCCGGGCTGCCGGCCATCGCGGGCGCGGATACCGCCGGTGGCTGCGCGCCGGCGCGCAGCCAGAGCAGCGCGGCAAGCGCAGCGATCACCAGACCCTGCGACACCATCAACGCCGTCGCCCATCGGCGCCTCATGGCTGCGCCTCCTCGCGCGCCGCCGTCGGCGCGCCGGATGCGCGGGCGATTTGCACGAGCTCGTGCAAGGGGCGCTGGACGGCGTCTTCCAGCGCCGCCACGCGTCGCGCCAGGTCGTGGTCGGCAAGCGCCAGCTGGCGACGCTGCGCGAGCACCGCCTGCGCGGCCACGCTGCTCTGCAGCGGATCGGTCTCGCCCAGGGCCTCGGCACGCAGCGACAGCTGCCAGGCCTGTTCGGCGAGAACGACCAGCTGCTGCAGTTCGGCGCGCTCGGCGACCGCATCCCCCACCGCACGGCGCGCCAACGCAAGTTCCTGGATCACGGCGACCTGGCGGCCCTGCAGTTCGCGCGCGCGCGCCTCGCGTTCCGCCTGCGCCTGCTCGACCTGCGGCCGGTGCGCGCGCGGCAGCGCCAGCGGGAGTGACAGGCCGATGCGCAAGCGGTGGTCGCCCTGGTCCCATTCGTAGCCCGGCTTGAGCAGCATGTCGGGATATTGCTGTGCGACCTCCCAGCGCAGATCGGCGTCGGCTGCCTGGAAGCGTGCTTCGGCGGCACGCAGGTCGAGACGGTTGTCGAGTGCCGCCGCCTGCTGCGCGGCAGCTGCCGGCAGCAGCGGAACGCCACCGCCGGCGCGCTGCAGCGGCACGGCCGGTCCATCCGCCGGCAAGCCAAGTGCCGCGCGCAAGGCGGCATGACTGGCGTCGCGCTGACGCTCCAGCTGCTCCAGCGCAGTCTGTGCCTGCGCCTGTGCCAGCCGTGCCGCCACTGCATCGGCCGCCGCCGCTTCGCCGTGGCGCACGCGCACATCGATGCGCCGGGCGCGTTCGCCATCCAGCGCGAGCGTGCTGGCGGCCAGCGCCAGCTGCGCGTCGAGTTCGAGCGCTGCCGACCAAGGCTCGCGCACGCGCACCCGCACGCGCCAGATCGCCTGCGCGAGTTCGATGCGCGCCTGCAGTTCGGCACTGTCGAGCACGCCCTGGCGCGCCGCCAGGCGTCGCTCCGACGGCAGCAGCCACTCCAGCCCCAGTCCCAGTGTCCAGGGCTGCGGTCGAAGCGCGTCGGTCACGGTATGGGGGTCCAGCAGCAGATCGAGTCCGGTCAGCTGTGGCGGCGGGCCGCTGCGCTGCCGCTCCAGCGCGGACATCCAGCGCACGCGCGCGGCCGCCACGTCGTCGCTGTGCCAGGCGGCGACCAGTGCCAGGGTGTCGAAGTCCCAGGGCTGACCATCGCCGGGCACGCTGGCGCCGGCCTGCGCCAGGAAGGCCGTCAGCGCCGTGTCATCCAGTCTGCGCGCGGCGAAACCGGCACGCGCGGCATCCAGACCGGGATCACGCGCCACATAGGGCAGCGGCGCCGAGCATGCCGCGAGCAGCGTGGCCGCGCAGGCCAGACCCACGGCCCGGCGGACCGGGTGGCGCGCTGGCGCGCACACAGGATCGTCGGTAGGCGGCAGCACCGGGATCGGACTCGCACTCGAATTGGCAAAGGCACAGTGTACCGCGTGCCGCTGAGGCATACTTGCTCGCCGATGACCCCGACCCGCCCTTCCTATACCGGCCGTTTCGCGCCCTCCCCCAGCGGCCCGCTGCATCTGGGATCGCTGGTGGCCGCCCTCGGAAGCTGGCTCGATGCGCGCGCTGTCGGCGGCCGCTGGCTGCTGCGCATCGAGGATCTCGACAGCCCGCGCAACGCGCCTGGTGCCGAGCGCCGCATTGTGGCTTGCCTGCAGGCGCACGGGCTGGAGTGGGACCAGGCGCCGGTGCGCCAGCGCGACCGCCTGCCGCTCTATGAGCGGGCCCTGGAATCGCTGCGCGCACGCACCCTTTGCTACCCCTGTGCCTGCACGCGGCGCGAGGTCGACGAGGCCGGCGGCCTCTATCCCGGCACCTGCCGCAACGGCCTGCCGCCCGGGCGCGCGGCGCGCGCCTGGCGTCTGCGCTGTCCGCCGGGCGAATTCGGCTTCGTCGACCGCCTGCGCGGCACCCTGCGCGAGGACGTGGCGGGCGTGGCCGGCGACTTCGTGCTCAGGCGCGCCGACGGCATCCACGCCTACCAGCTCGCGGTGGTCGTCGACGACGCCGAACAGGGCATCAGCGATGTCGTACGCGGCGTTGACCTGCTGACCTCCACCGGCCGCCAGCGCGTGCTGCAGCAGTTGCTGGGACTGCCCGAACTGCGCTATCTGCACCTGCCACTGGCCGTGCTGCCCGATGGCCGCAAGCTCAGCAAGCAGAACCACGCGCCGCCACTCGACGAGCGCGCTGCCGGCGCCAACCTGATCGACGCGTTGCAGCTGCTCGGCCAGCCCCTTCCCGTGCCGCCAGGTGCCGGCCACGCGCCACCGGTGCGCGAACTGCTCGACTGGGCCATCGCGCACTGGTGCGTCGCGACGCTACCCATCGGGACTGCGCCATGAGCCCGCAACCGGCTGCGGACCGCCTGGGCCGGCTGGCACCGGCGGCCTTCGTGCTGCTCTGGAGCACCGGCTTCATTGCCGGCAAGGCCGGCATCGCCGACTCGGGTCCCCTGCACTTCCTGTTCTGGCGTTTCGTCATAGTCGGCCTGCTGCTGGCCGGCGCGGCCGTGCTCAGGCGCTCGCCATGGCCACGTCCGGGCTGGCCGGCGGTGCACGTCGCCGTCGCCGGCCTGCTGGTGCACGCCGGCTACCTGGGCGGCGTGTTCACGGCGCTGCGCCAGGGCCTCGGCGCCGGCCAGGTCGCCCTGGTGGTCGGCCTGCAGCCCCTGCTGACTGCGGTGTGCGCCGGCTGGCTGCTCGGCGAACGGGTCGGCACGCGTCGCTGGATCGGCCTCGGCGTCGGCCTGGCCGGTGTGTTCCTGGTGCTGCTGCCCAGGCTGCAGTCAGGTCCGGCGCTGCACCAGGGCCTGCCGGGTCTGCCCGCCGCGCTGCTGGCATTGCTGGCGATCAGCCTCGGCACGGTCTACCAGAAGCGCCATTGCCGCGGCATGGATCTGCGTTCCGGCGGTGCCGTGCAATACCTGGGGTGCGCCCTGCTGTTCTGGTTCCTGATGGGGGTCGACGATCCGGCGCCGCACTGGACGCCCCGCTTCGTGCTCGCACTGTCCTGGCTGGTGCTGGTGCTGTCGGTCGGCGCCGTCGGCCTGCTGTTCCATCTGCTGCAGCGGGGCGCTGCCAGCCAGGTCGCCAGCCTGTTCTATCTGGTCCCGCCGGTCACCGTGCTGATGGGCATGGCATTGTTCGGCGAGCAGCTCACAGGCACGGGCGTGTTGGGCATGGTGCTGGTCGTGGCGGCAGTCGCTCTGGCAAGCTAGCGGCACGACCGGCACGCGCCCCACCGGGCCCGGGCCGCTGCACAGCGCCACGGAGAAAACAGACATGAGATATCTGAAGGTGATGGTCGTTGCCGTGACCGGGCTGCTGATGCTGGCAGGCATCGCGATCGCGCTGTTCATCGCGGGCTTCGACACCAACGCCTACAAGCCACGGCTGCAGGCACTGGTCCAGGACAGGCTGCACCGCAAGCTGACCCTGGGCGGCGACATCCGGCTCAAGGTCTTCCCCAAGGTGGGCATGGCGCTCGGCAGCATCACGATCTCCGAGCGCGACAGCACCACCACCTTTGCCACCCTGGACGAGGCAGAACTGTCTTTGGCGTTGATGCCGCTGATCCGGCGTCAAGTGGTGGTCGACGCCGTGCGCGTGCGCGGACTGCACGCCCGGCTGGTGCGCCACGCCGATGGCAGCACCAATTTCGACGACCTGCGCGGGACGGGCGCAACACAGCCGCAGGCCGCCCCGGCCGGACCTTCCAAGGCGGTCGACTTCGACGTCAGCGGCATCCGGATCGAGAAGTCCGGCGTGGTGTGGCACGATGAACAGGGTGGCGACGACAGCACGCTCGAGATCGACCACCTGATCACCGGGCGCCTCGCCGATCACCAGTCCACGCCGGTGGATCTGCAGCTTGGCGTGGTCGATAGCAGGTTTGCCACGCGCCTCGACCTTGGCCTCAAGACCCAGCTCACGCTGGACCTCGGCGCCGGGCAGTACACACTGTCCGGTCTGCGCGCCCACCTGACGGGAAGCGCCAAGGGCGTCACCGGCATCGACGCCACGCTGAGCGGCGCGATCGAGGCCCAGCCGGATCTGCCGCGCGTGGCCGTGAGCGACCTCAAGCTCGAGGCGGCGGCCACCCAGGGCAGCCTGCAGTTGCAGAAGCTGAGACTGGCGGTGCCAAGGCTGAACGCCGATCTCAAGCAGCAGGCCATCGACATCGACCACCTGGCCCTGAGTGCCGAAGGCCGGCTGGCCAGCGACGGCTTCACGGCCAGGCTCGATGCGCCCAGGCTGCAGATCAGCGGAAGCACTGCCAGCGGCGACAGCATCGACGCCCGCTTCGAGCTCGCGGGCAGCGCACGCGCCGCCCTGGCGGTGCTGCAGCTGGCCGCCGTGGAAGGCTCGGCGCAGGCTTTCCACATCGGCAGGCTGGGCCTGACCATCGATGCCCACCAAGGCGAATCCGCCATCAAGGGCACGCTCACCAGCGAGGTCTCGGGCAGCCTGGCCGACCAGGTCTACCGCATCCCGCGGCTTGCGGGCGCATTTACCGTCAGCGCGCCGGCGCTGCCGGGCGGGACCACGCGGCTGCCAGTCCAGCTCAGCGCCCTGCTCGATCTCAAACACGCGCTGTTCAGCACCGACCTTGCCGCCGGCATCGAGGACAGCCACCTGAAGGCGAAATTCGAGATGACCCCGTTCAAGAAGCCGCACTACGCCTTTGACGTCGATCTGGACAAGCTCGACGTGGATCGCTACCTGCCGCCCGCCGACAAGGGCAAAGCGCCAGCGCCGGCGCCGGCGGCCGCCGCAGCGACCGACAAGCCGGTCGACCTGTCGGCGCTGAAGGGCCTGCGACTGGATGGCAAGCTTGCCATCGGCAAACTGACCGTCTCGCACCTGCAGATCGCCGACCTGCACGCCACCGTGGCCGCGGACAACGGCCGTGCCAGCGTGAACCCGCTGGCGGTGCGTCTCTACGGGGGCAGCCTGAACGGCTCGGCGAGTGCCGACGCCGACGGCAACCGTATCACCCTCAAACAGGTGCTGACCGGGGTGTCGCTGGGACCGCTGCTCAAGGACCTGATGGGCAAGGATCCGTTGGACGGGCACGGCAACGTGACGCTCGACATCAACACCCGTGGCGCCACCGTCAACGCCCTCAAGCATGGTCTCGAGGGATCGGCACGGCTGGCTCTCCAGGACGGCGCGATCAACGGCATCAATCTGGCGGAGTCGTTCCGCAAGGCAAAGGGCATGCTGGGTGGCGGCGCCAGCGGCGCCGGCGACCAGGGCGCCGACGGCAGCCAGAAGACCGATTTCTCGGAGCTGACCGGAAGCTTCATCATCCACCAGGGGGTCGCGCACAACGACGACCTGAGCGCCAAATCACCCTTCATCCGCCTGAGCGGCAAGGGTGACATCGACATCGGCAATTCGCAGCTCGACTACCTCGCGCAAGCCACGCTGGTCGCCACCGCCACCGGCCAGGGCGGACAGGAAGCCGGCAACCTGACCGGGATCCCGGTGCCGGTCAGGGTCAGCGGACCATTTGCGGCCCCGAAATTCCACCTGGAATTCGCCGAACTGCTGAAAGGCGCGGCGGCAGCCAGGGTGAAGCAGCAGGTCGACCAGATCCGGCAGCAGGCCGGCGACAAGCTGCAGAATGCCATCAAGGACAAGCTGCCCGGCGCGCCCGGCGGCAAAAAGCCCGATCCCGCCGAAGCCCTCAAGGGCCTGTTCAGATAAGGAGCGCCAACGCCATGCAGGATCAGCCGTTCTGGCGCCCGCTGCATGCCGCACGCCCGGCGACGGACGCGCGCGCGTGAGCCGGCGCCGCAACAAGACCGCCGCAGCGCCCGCGGCCGACCCGGCGCCGCGCAGCCGAGGCCATGCGGGCGTGCGTGATGGCGACGCGGCCGGGGCCGGTGTGCGCCTGGACAAATGGCTGTGGGCGGCGCGCTTTTTCAAGACGCGATCGCTGGCAACCGAGGCCATCGAGGCAGGCCGGGTGCGCGTCCAGGGTGACCGCCCCAAGCCGTCGAAGACGCTGCGGATCGGCGAGGCGCTCGAGGTGCGCACGCCGGCAGGCATCTTCCAGCTGATCGTGACTGCGCTGGCGGACCGGCGCGGACCTGCCAGCGTGGCCCAGGCGCTCTACCGCGAGGACGCGGACAGCCGGCGCGTGCGCGAGGAACTGCAGGCGCTGCGCCGGCAGGAGCAGTTCATCCGACCCTGGAAGGGCCGTCCGACCAAGCGCGAGCGCCGTGCCCTGCTGCGGTTCACGCGCGTCGACGGGATACCGATGTTTCCCGACGACAACAGCGACGACTGAATCAGTTCACGCCAAGCAGTTCGACGTCGAACACCAGCGTGGCATTGGGCGGGATCACGCCACCAGCGCCGCGCGCGCCGTAGCCCAGCTCGGCCGGGATCACCAGCGTGCGCTTGCCACCTACTTTCATGCCGGCCACGCCCTGGTCCCAGCCGCGGATCACGCGTCCGCCACCGAGGGGAAAATTGAACGGCTGGCCGCGGTCGACCGAGCTGTCGAACTTGCGCCCCTTGTGGTCCTTTGCCGACTCGTCGTAGAGCCAGCCGGTATAGTGCACGTTCACGACATGGCCGGCGCTGGCCTCGGCGCCGGTGCCGACCACGGTGTCGATGGTTTGGAGTTCGTTCAAGGCTGCCACCTTCTGGGATTGAGTGGAGGAATCGGCCTGGACCGTTGTGGTCCCGGCCAGGAGGATCGCCGCGAGTGCGGCGCCGCTAACAAGGCTGCGCTTCATGAGACGTCATTCTCCGGGGCTTGCGCCGCCGATTTCGGCGGCGCGTCATTATAGACTGCACCTGGGTGCACGCGCCCACGGTCAACGACGGAACGCGGCGGGACGTTGACAGCGTGGCAGGCGCCTGCCTGCAGGAAGAGGAGTCGATCATGATCCGGCGCGCCTGCTGGGCCCTGTTGCTGTGCCTGGGCTGCGTTGCCATCGCACGCGCAGACTATTCGGTCGGCCGCCTGTCCGCCGTTTCCGGGCAGGTCTACGTGCAGACGCCGGGCGACCCGGAAAGCCACGCCGCAAGCCTCAACGAGGTGCTTGCCGAAGGCGACCAGCTTTCGACCTGGGACGGCGCCAGCGTGGAACTGCAGTTCGCAGGCGTGCTGGTCGAAGTGGCCGCGGATTCGGTGCTCGCGCTGAGCCGTGTCGGTTCCGACCAGATCGCCCTCTATCTGGCGCAGGGCAGCGTCGCCGTGGCCCGGCTGTCCGCACGCCAGCCCGGAACCTTGCAGTTGCAGGGGCCGGCCTCGCTCGCCGAGCTGCTCAGCCCCGGTCGCATGCGCCTGTCGGTATGGCCGGACAGCGGCCAGGAATGGCTGTCCGTCCACCAGGGACGCGTGCACGCCGAGGCCGACCAGAATTCGCTGACCCTCTACGCAGGACAGGGCCTGCAGCTGTTTCCGGCGGCGGGCGGGCCGGCCACCTCGATCACGGCCGCAGCGCCCGAGGACCCTGTCGATCTGGCACTGCTCGATGCCGACCAGCGCCTGCGTGCCTCCGCCATCGTCCAGCACCTGGGCGGCGACTGGGTCGGCGCCGCGGCGCTTGACGACCAGGGCGAATGGATGGACGTGAGCAGCGTGGGCCCCCTGTGGGTGCCGCAGTTCCTGCCTTCCGGCTGGGCGCCCTACCGGCAAGGCCACTGGCAATGGAATGCCGTGTGGGGGTGGTCGTGGATCGACGACCTGCCCTGGGCCTGGATGCCCTTCCACTATGGGCGCTGGATCTGGTGGAACAATCGCTGGGCGTGGTCGCCGCAAGGCCGCGTTCCGGTGTTCAGCGCGGCCTGTCCGGCACCTGCCGGCATCAGCGTGCCGCCGCTGCCAGGTCCCTGGCAGCCCGGCGGCCGCCAGCCGCTGGCCGGCATTGCAGCGACGCGCGTGCATGCACTGGCCGTGCCGCCGGCGGGGCGCGCCACGCCGGCCAACACGGCGCCACCGGTCAAGCCCGGCGTGCCGGCTGCCAGCGTGCGCAGGCCGAACCCGGTCTCCTCGCCGCCGCCGCCGACGCCACCGGCCATCGTGGTGCCGGCACCGCCGCCAGCGCGCCCGGCGCTGCGCGCCAGCGAACCGGCCACCGAAAACCACGTGCCGCCATTGCGGAACACACCGCCGCCGGCCGGAATCGCACCGCGCAGCCTGCCACCGCTCCCTCCGCGCGGTCCAGGCGAGGGCCCGGGTGCCGGCAGCAGCGGCCATCCGCAGCACCCGCCCGGCGCGTTCAGCGGCGCGGCGCGGCCGCCGGGCGAAGCGCCTGCATCTCGTCCCAGCGCTTCTGAAGGCGCTTGGCGGAAACCGGAATAGGCGTCTTGAGTTCCTGCGCGAACAGCGAAACGCGCAGTTCCTCGAGCAGCCAGCGGAATTCCTCGTATTCCGCTGCCGGACCGTGGCGCGCGACGGCCGCGCGCCATTCCCGGGCCAGGGTCTCGATCTGCAGCGCGCGCTCGCTGTCCTGCTGCCAGGCGTCCGCCAGCTTGCGCAGGCGCGTCGCCGCCGCCTTGAGGTAGCGCGGCAGCTCACGCAGGCGTTCGCGCGGCAGCCGGCGCACGAAGCCGCGTCCGACCAGCGCGGCCATCTGCGCACGCACCTCGGCGCAGGCGGGCTTGAGATGGTGGGGCCATTCGCGCTCCAGCAGATCGCGCACCTGCTGATGCTCGCGCAGGATTTCGTGCACCAGCACCGCCAGCTCGCGCGCCATGGCGGGCAGGCCACGCTGCACGTCGGCACGCCAGGCCTGCCAGGCGGCCCGGCTGCGGATCGTCCAGGCCTGTGGCGGCAGCAGCGAGAACAGCGCTCGCGACACGACGTCGGCACGCAGCTCCTCGGCGGGTGCCAGCGCGCCAGCCGCTGGCGGTTTGCCGTCGACGCTCGGCAGTACCGCGTACAGCAGCCCCATCGCCTGCGCTTCGGGCAACTGGCGCAGCACGCTGCGCACCTGGGTCTGCAGCTCGCACTCGGCGAGGCGCACCAGGCCCGAGGGCATCAGCGCATGCGCGGAGGCGGCGTCCTCCATCAGCTGCAGGCTGGCCGTCGTGCCTTCGTCGCACAGGCAGGGATAGGCGCGGAACACCTTGCCGCCGCGGCGCACCTCGACGTCGAGCGGAAGATCGTCGAAATCCCAGGCGGTGAGTCCGTTGCGCGAGTGCCGGTCCTCGGCAGCGCCGGTCAGCGCCGTGCGCGCCTCCACCGAGAACTGGCTGCGCAGCGCCGCCATGTCACGGCCCATGCCAAGCTCTTCGCGCGACTCGCCCAACAGGCGCACGTTGAAGCGCAGGTGCGGCGGCAGTCCGCTCCAGTCGACATCGGCCGGAATCGGTTCGCCGCGCCGTTCCACAAAGCGGCGCAGGCAGTCCTCGAGCACGCCGTCACCGGGCTGCGCCATGGTCAGGAAGTCGGTCACCGCCTGCGGCAAGGGCACGAAATGTCGGCGCAGGCGCTGCGGCAGGCCGCGCAGCAGTGCGGTGACCTTGTCGCGCACCATGCCCGGCACCAGCCATGACAGCATGGCATCGTCGAGCTGGCCCAAGGCCAGCAGGGGCACGGTCAGCGTGACGCCATCCATGGGGTGGCCAGGTTCGAAGCGGTAGGCGAGTGGATAGTCGTGACTGCCCACGCGCAGCGTGGACGGAAACAGCTCGGGCGTGATCGCCTCGGCGGCATGGCGCATCAGTTGCTCGCGCGACATGAACAGCAGGCGTGGTGTGGCGCGCTCGGCCTCGCGGCGCCAGCGTTCGAAGCGCTCGCCGCTCCACGCATCGGCCGGCAGCAGGCCGTCGTAGAAGGCCGCCAGCACCGCCTCGTCGACCAGCACGTCCTGACGGCGCGCCTTGTGTTCGAGCGCCTCGACCTCGCGCACCAGCGCCTGGTTGTGCTGGAAGAAGGGCGCGCGGCAATCCCATTCGGCGGCCACCAGCGCGTGACGGATGAACAGTTCGCGCGCCTGGGCCGGATCGACCGGCCCCAGGCGGATGCGTCGGCGTGCCACCAGGGTGAGTCCGTACAGGGTCACCTGTTCGTGGATCGATGCCTGCGCCGCCTTGCGGTCCCACACCGGATCGAAATGGCTGCGCCGCACCAGATGCGCCGCTGCAGGCTCGACCCAGTCCGGCTCGATGCGCGCGACATGGCGCGCGTACAGCCGGGTGGTCTCGGCAATCTCGGCGGCCATGATCCATTTGGGACGGGCCTTGGCCAGCGGTGTCCCGGGCGCGATCATGAAGCGGATGCCGCGTCCCCCCAGATACTCGTCACCCTCAGGATCCTTGCTGCCGATCTGGCCGAGCAGGCCGGCCAACAGCGCGCAATGCAGCTGTTCGTAGCTCGCCGCGGTGGTGTTGAGCGCAATGCCCATCTCCGCCACCAGGGCATGCAGCTGCAGGTAGACGTCGCGCCATTCGCGCAGGCGGTGGAAGGACAGGAAGTTCTCGCGGCACTGGGCCTGCAGCTTGCGCTGCGACAGGTGGTGACTCGCCTGCTCGAAGAATACCCACAGCTTCTGCAGCGCCAGGAAATCCGAGTGCTCGTGGGCGAATTGGCGGTGCCGCTCGTCGGCGGCCTGGCGGTGCTCGGCCGGCCGCTCGCGCGGATCCTGGACCGACAGCGCCGCGGCCACTACCAGCACCTCGGACAGGCTGTGGAAATCGCGGCCGGCCAGCAGCATGCGCGCGATGCGCGGATCGACCGGCAGGCGCGCCATCTCGTGGCCGAGCGCGGTCAGCTGGCGCTCGCCATCGACCGCGCCGAGTTCGTGCAGCAGCAGGTAGCCGTCCTCGATCAGCTTCGGCGCCGGCGGATCGATGAACGGGAAAGCCTCGACGCGCCCCAGCCGCAGCGACTGCATGCGCAGGATCACGCCGGCCAGCGAACTGCGCAGGATCTCCGGCGTGGTGTAGGCCGGCCGCGCGTCGTGGTCGAGCTGGTCGTAGAGACGGATGCAGACGCCAGCGGCGACGCGACCGCAGCGTCCGGCACGCTGGCGTGCCGAAGCCTGGCTGATCTTCTCCACCTGCAGCTGGGTCACCTTGTTGCGCACGCTGTAGCGGTTGATGCGCGCCAGCCCCGTATCGACCACGTAGCGGATGCCCGGCACGGTAAGCGAGGTCTCGGCCACGTTGGTCGACAGCACGATGCGCCGGCCGGTGCCGGTGCGGAAAATGCGGTCTTGCTCCTGCACGGACAGGCGCGCGTACAAGGGCAGTATCTCGGTGTGCGGCGGATGATGGTGGCGCAGCGCCTCGTTCGCCTCGCGGATCTCGCGCTCGCCTGGCAGGAACACCAGGATATCGCCCTCGCTGGACAGCGCCGCGAGTTCGTCGACCGCATCGAGCAGCGCCGCGCGCGCATCGCGTTCCTCCCCGTCGTCGGCGGCGGCCACCGGGCGCCAGCGTACCTCGACCGGATAGGTGCGCCCGGACACCTCGATCACTGGAGCGCCGCCGAAATGCCGCGACAGACGCTCCGCCTCCAGCGTCGCGGAGGTGATGACCACCTTGAGGTCAGGGCGCCGGGGCAGCAGCTGCGCCAGGTAGCCGAGCAGGAAATCGATGTTGAGACTGCGCTCGTGCGCCTCGTCGATGATCAGGGTGTCGTAGCGGGACAGGAAACGGTCCTCATGGACCTCGGCGAGCAGCACGCCGTCGGTCATCACCTTGACACAGGTGCGCTCCGAAACCCGGTCGTGGAAGCGCACCTTCCAGCCCACCTGCTGGCCGACCTCGCTGCCCAGCTCCTGGGCGATGCGCTGCGCAACCGAACGCGCGGCGATCCGTCTCGGCTGGGTGCACCCTATGGTGCCGGCCACGCCCCGGCCCAGGCTCAGGCAGATCTTGGGAATCTGGGTGGTCTTGCCCGATCCGGTCTCGCCGCAGACGATGGTGAGCTGGTGCGCCGCGATGGTGGCGGCAATGTGCTCGCGCGCCTCCTCGACGGGCAGGCCACCTTCGAAGCGCGGCTTTGGCAGGCTGGCCGCGCGCGCAGCATAGGCCTGCTGCGAGCGCTGCAGGCGTTGCTGCCACTGGCGGGCACGGGGTGCGGCAGGATCGCGTGCGGCGTCAGGGCGGCGCGTGGACAGCCAGTGGCGATCCTGGATCAGGCAGCACGCAAGCAGTAGCTCGAGCGCTGCAGCGGACGGGATGCCGTCCGCGGGCGGAGCGCTCAGTGGCCGCGACGGGCGAACAGCACCACCACGAGGGTCAGGGTCACGACAATGGCGAACTCGATGAGGCCGATGGTGGACGATTCCATGCTGTGCTTTTTCCGCTGTTGTGTTGTGTGGTCCCTGACCGGCCCCGGACGGGGCAGGCAGTTCCAGTCCCGCATTTTAGCCGAACTTGGCGCCGCGCAGGAACGGCCTCAGCACACGCGCCCGCCGGCGCACCCGGGCACCTGCGCCAGCTCTTCCAGATGCGCTTCGACCACCGCCTCCAGCGCACTGCAGTTGCTGAGTGCAATGCTGACCAGGCGATGGGCGTCTGGCGGCAGATCGCCGACCACGCCCGCGCCAAGCAGCCCGAGTGCGCCGTGCAGTGCCGTCAGCGGCGTGCGCAGCGCGTGTCCCAGGCCTTCCTCGGGCGGGCCGGCGGCATGACCGTCGGCCGTCGCGCGCACGTCCTCAACCGGCGCTTGGCGCGGAGGCCTGGACACGGCAGCAGAGCGGGGACGGCGGGCGGAGGGCATGTCGGGACAGCGCAAGTGATCCGGAAGGCATGGGGAACAGCGTAGCCCATCCAGCGCAAGTCGCCAGGGGTTAAGGCACAGGGACACAGAATTTCACCGAATTGCGCCCCAAGCCGGTCATGTCCAACTGGCGGGCACGCACGGTTTTTGACGGCGGACCGGGGGCGTGGCAAAGTCGCGGGCTGTCCCGGCCATTCGCCGCTCCGAGAGATTGTCCCGTGATCCTGGTCCGCCCTGCCCGCCTCGCCGCCCTGCTGTCCCTGTCCATGCTGCTGGCTGCCTGCGGCGGCGGCAAGGGCAGTACGGCCAACCCGCCACCGGGCGTCACGGTGCTGCCTGGCGACCAGTCCCTGGTGGTCAACTGGACGGCGGATCCCAATGTCGAATACTGGGTGTTCTACGGCCCGCCGGGCACCAACCAGTTCAACTTCGACACCATTCCCGGCGCCAGCGTGGTGCACGGTGCCTTGCCACCCCTGGTGGTGTCGAGCTACCTGCTGAACGGACTGCAGATCGGCCTGATCAACGGCCAGTCCTATACGGTCTCGATCAACGGCCGGGTCAACGGCGGCCCTGGCGGCGCGGCCACCACGCCGGTCACCGTCACGCCGCGCGCTGCCGGCGCCAACTGGCAACTCGGCCCGACGCTGACCAACAGCATCGACGGCCACGCCGACGCGCTGCTCGCCGGCAGCTACGGCCAGGCCTGGTACTACAACAACGGCCTCATCACCGCCGAATTCCTTGCCCCCGAATTCGTGCTGGTCGGCCAGAACGGCGCCGCCTTCTATTCCACGCTCGATCCCACCGGGCAGACCTTCAGCTACACACCGACGGTCACCGGCGTCACCAGTGGCACCGATCTGACCGGCGTGATCTCGGCGCCGTCCTTCGGTTTCCTCGCAGTCGGAACGGGTGGACAGGCGAGCTACAGCCTGGATGGCATGAGCTGGGTGCCGCAGAGCAGCGGCACCACCCAGAACTTCCGTGGCATCGGCGCCGGCGCCCAGACAGCGTTCCTGGCGGTCGGCGACAACTGCTCGGTGTTCGGCATCAACGGCGGCGGCACCACGCAGACCACGGTCTGGGCCGACTTCAGCAACGGCTTCCGCAATTCGCCGGGCTTCACGGCGGCGTGCAGCAGCGCCACGCCGCCCTCCCTGCGCGCGGTCGCAGTGGGCAACTACGCTGAAGTGATGGTCGGCAGCCAGGGCGTCCTGGCCTACACCTCGGCCACCGCCTACGCCAGCAACACGACCGGCGTCTGGGTACCCGCCACGATCACCTGGCCCGGCAACGTGGCGCCGGCCAGCTACAACCTCAACGCCGTCACTTACGGTGTGGTCAACGAGACGCAGCCCGACGGCACCTTTTTTTCTGCCCTGCTGTGGGTGGCCGTGGGTGACTACACCGATGGGAGCGGAACCCATCCGCTGATCATCTACACCACCAATGCAGCCGGGACCAACTCCTGGGTGGGCTGGAATGCGATCGAATTCGCGGCACAGACCGGCAGCCTGCACGCGGTCAACGGCATCACGGATCCAGGCAATGGCGGCCTCACCCAGCTCGTAGCGGCGGGCGACCAGGGCCTGATCCTGCGCGATCTTCTCGCGACCCCCGTCACCGACACCAGCGGCAACGTGATCGGCGCAACCATCACCAGCACGCCTGCACAAAGCTGGAGCGTCGTCAGCAGCGGTACGGTCAATCCACTGTACGCCCTGGTGTTCGGGCACAACGGCCTGCAGGCGCCCGGTGCTGCAGGTACGCGCGCCTTTACCAACTAGGCAGCCGGCAGCGCTGCGGCGCGGCGCCGGGCCCGGTTCAGCCGTCGACCACGATCAGGTGTACGCGGCGCGGGCCATGCGCGCCAATCACGATGGTCTGTTCGATGTCAGCAGTGCGCGATGGCCCGGAGATGAAATTGAGGGCGCGCGGCACGCTGCCCACCTCACTGCGCAACAGCGCGAACGCCTGCTCCATGCGTGTCACGATGCGCGCCACCGGCACGACAGCAACGTGGGTCTCCGGCAGCAGGCTGGCCGCCGCCGAAAGCCCGACGCCGGAATGCAACAGCAGCGTGCCGGTCTCTGCGATGGCGCAGAAGCAGCCGGTCACACCGGTGCGGTCGTCCGATTGCGGCGCGCGCATCTCCAGCGCCAGCCCCTGCGCCACCCAGTCCAGATCCGCGAACTGCGGCCACATCACGCCCTGCAAGGGCAAGTGCGCAGTGCGGAGATATCGGGCGACCGCCGCCGGCACGGCGGCCATGTCGGCCACGCGGTCGGTGGTGGACTGGAGCGCATGGGCCCGCGCGATGAAGTCGGCCACGTGGTGGACCACCTGCCGCGCCATCGGCGCGTCCTCGCGCTGCACGCGTGCAACCGTGTCCGGGCATGGCCGGCCGAGCCCCTGGCTCATGCGCGCCAGGATGCGCGCGCGCGCGTCGCTCATGATGGACGCCTCGCGCGCTGCCGCCACTGTTCGCGGAAGGTGCGGCCCTGCGGCGCGGGCATGTCGCGCCCCTCGGTCCAGCCATCCAGACCGGGCAGCCGGTGCAACAGGCCGTCGCGGCCGGCCAGCGCGCGCAGCATGCGCACCGCGACGCCACTGGCCACGCCATACAGGCGCGGAGGCAGCGCCAGCCAGCGCCACAGACGGATCGACAGGCGTTCGTGCCACGGTCGCAGGCCGCGCGAAAACGACTCCTCACGCAGCACGCGCATGAGCTCGGGCAGGGGAATGCGCACCGGACACACCACTTCGCAGGCCGCGCACAGCGTCGACGCCTGCGGCAGGTCGAGCGCGTTTTCCAGGCCCAGGTAGGCCGGCGTCAGGATGGCGCCGATCGGGCCGGGGTAGACCCAGCCGTAGGCATGGCCGCCGATGTTCTGGTAGACCGGGCAGTGGTTCATGCAGGCGCCACAGCGGATGCAGCGCAGCGCCTCGTGCAGCGCGCTGCCCAGCAGGCGCGCGCGCCCGTTATCGACCAGCACCACGTGGTTTTCCTGCGGTCCGTCGCTGGCGCCCGGATCACGCGTGCCGGTCAGCACCGAGACGTAGTTGGTGATGTCCTGTCCGGTCGCCGAGCGCGGCAGTACGCGCAGCACGGCAGCGAGGTCGTCCAGCGAAGGCAGCACCTTCTCGATCCCGGTGATGGCGACGTGCACGCGCGGCAGCGTGGTCACCATGCGGCCGTTGCCCTCGTTGGTGACGATCGCCACCGACCCGGTCTCGGCGATCAGGAAGTTGCCGCCCGAAATGCCCATGTCGGCTGCCAGGAAGCGCGGCCGCAGCTGCTCGCGCGCCTGCTCGCACAGCACCGGGATATCGCGCGTGGGCGGCGTGTGGTGATGCTCGGCGAACAGCGCGGAAACCTCGTCGCGGCTCTTGTGGATGGCCGGCGCGATGATGTGCGAGGGCGGTTCGCCGGCGAGCTGCAGGATGTATTCGCCAAGGTCGGTCTCGGTGACGGTGAGGCCGGCGGATTCGAGCACCTCGTTCAGCCCCGACTCCTCGCTCACCATCGACTTCGACTTGACGACACGCTGCACGCCGGCCGCGCGCGCGATTTCGAGCACGATGCGGTTGGCATCGGCGCCGGTCTCGGCCCAATGGACGCGTGTTCCGCGCGCCTGCGCCGCCGCCTCGAAGGCGAGCAGCCAGTGGTCCAGGTTCTCCAGCACTTCGGTGCGGATGGCCGCGGCGCGGTCGCGCAGCGCCTCGAAATCGTCGACACGCCCCACCGCTTCGCGCCGGCGCTCGGCGAAGCCGCCACCGAAGCGGCGCAGGTTGGCCTGCAGGCCGGCGTCGTCGAGACGTTCGCGCGCATTGCTCTTGAAACGGTCGGAGGTGGCGTGCATCAGGCTTCCTGCTTCAGTCGTGGTGGCCGCTGTCCAGGCCTTCGGCCAGGAGCTCGGCAAAATGCAGCACGCGGGTCTGGTGGTCGCCGCGGCGGCGCAGCCGGCCTTCGATGTTGACCAGGCAGCCGAGGTCGCCGCCGACCACGGCATCGGCACCGGTGGCGGCGGCATTGACGCACTTGTTGTCGGCCATGCGCGTGGCGATCACGCCGAGCTTGACCGAGAAGGCGCCGCCAAAGCCGCAGCACACCTCGGCTTCGCGCATTTCGCTCAGCTCCACACCCTGCACGGCGCCGATCAGCTCGCGCGGCTGCTGCTTGACGCCCAGCGTACGCAGACCCGAGCAGCTGTCGTGGTAGCACACGCGCAATTGCAGCTTGCCCGCCGGCAGACGCTGCGGCGCGTGATTGAGCAGGAAGTCGCTCAGCTCATGGCTGCGCGCCGCCAGGGCGGCCAGACGTCCGGCCACCTCGGGCTGGCCGGCGAACAGTCCGGGGTAGTCGCGGATCATCGAGATGCAGGAGCCGCTCGGCGCAACCACCGCGTCGAAGTGCTCGAAGTCGCGCAGGAACGCCATGGCCAGTTCGGTACCCGAGGCACGATCGCCGGAATTGAAACCGGGCTGGCCGCAGCAGGTCTGGCTGGCCGGCACCTCGACCACACAGCCCGCGGCCTCCAGCAGTTCAACGGTCGCAAAGCCGATGCGTGGCCGCAAGGCGTCGACAAGACAGGTGACGAAGAGTCCGACATTCATGCGTCGGATGCTACACCAAAGCAGGCGGTCGTGGCCCTGCGGCGCGCAGCGCGCGCTGCAGCGTGATCAGCCGTTGCGCGCGCGCCGGGCGGGATTCTCGCGCGGACCGAGCGTACCGACGCGCGCCTGGCTGGCGGCACGCGCCTCGATCCAGCGGCGCACCTGTTGCGCGTCCGAGATGCGGCCGAGGCGGCCGTGGGAATCGAGCAGCACCATGGTGGTGAGCTTGCCGTCGATGCGCGCCTGCATCACCAGGCACTGGCCGGACTCGTTGATGAAGCCGGTCTTCGACACCACCACATCCCATTCGCCCTGGCGCACCAGCAGGTTGGTGTTGCGGAAGGTGTAGCCGCGCCCTTCCAGCGACGCCACGCGGGCTTCGGGCGTCGTGGTGAATTCATGGATCATCGGGAAGGAACTCGCGAAGCGCACCAGCACGGCCAGGTCGCGCGCTGTCGAGGCATTGCCGCCGTTCAGGCCGGATGTGTCCTCGTAGTGGGTGTGCTCCATGCCGAGTTGGCTGGCGGTGCTGTTCATCAGCGCGACAAAGGCCTCGCGACCCTCCGGCGCCGACCGGCCCAGCGCGGCGGCGGCGCGGTTCTCGGAGGACATCAGCGCCAGCAGCAGCAGTTCGCGCCGCGTGTAGTGCGAACCGACGCGCAGCAGGGAATGGGTATGGCGCAGGGTGTCGACGTCCGCATCGGTGATCTCGACCAGCTCATCGAGCGGGAAGCCCTGTTGCAGCACCACGACCGCGGTCATCAGCTTGGTGATCGAGGCGATCGGCTGCACCGTGTCGGGATTGCGGTCCGCGAGTTCCAGGTGACTGGTCTCGTCGAAGATGTAGGCCGCGTTGGCGCGCAGCCACAGGCCGTCGGGAAGATCGCGCCGCGCATCGGCGGGCTGGGCCGGCGCGGCATGGTGCGCGCGGCTTGCCAGCACATGGCGGTGGTGCCGGGTCTTGACTGCGTGGGCCTGGCTCGACGCCAGCGCTTCGGCGGGTTGCAGCACCAGGATTGCCAGCAGCATCGTCACGGCCCCGAGGGCGCGACGCGAAAGGTCAGTCATTCCGATATCCTGTACGCCATTTCGCCGCAAGAATAGCAGCAAGGCCCTCAATTATGAACAAGTTTCACCGTATCCTGGCCGTCTGAGCGCTTGCCTTCCGCGTCGTCGGCCTGTTCATCGTCATGCGCGGCGCGTTGTTGCAGTGCCCACATGCTGGCGTAGCGCCCCGCGCGGGCCAGCAATTGCGCGTGATGGCCGCGTTCGACGACCCGGCCGTGGTCAAGCACGATGATTTCGTCGGCACCGACGATGGTCGACAGGCGGTGCGCGATCACCAGCGTGGTGTGGTCGCAGGCAATGCGGTCCAGTTCGGTCTGGATGGCGCGTTCCGAGCGCGAGTCGAGCGCCGAGGTGGCCTCGTCGAAGATCAGGATGCGCGGATTCTTGAGGATGGTGCGCGCGATCGCCACGCGCTGCTTTTCCCCGCCCGACAGCTTCAGACCACGCTCGCCGACCACCGTCTCGTAGCCATCCGGCAGCGCCTGGATGAAGTCGTGCACATGCGCGGCGCGCGCCGCGGCGACCACCTCCTCGCGGCTGGCCCCCGGCCGGCCGTAGGCGATGTTGTAGGCCACGGTGTCGTTGAACAGCACGGTGTCCTGCGGCACGATGCCGATGGCGGAGCGCAGGCTGATCTGCTGCACGGCGCGCACGTCCTGGCCATCGATGGTGATGCGGCCGGCACCCACATCGTAGAAGCGGAACAGCAGGCGCGACAGCGTGGACTTGCCGGCGCCGCTGGCGCCCACCACGGCCAGCGTGCGCCCGGGCGGGATCCGGAAGTCCACGCCATGCAGGATGGCCCGGCGCCGGTCGTAACCGAAATCCACGTTCTCGAAACGCACTTCGCCGGGACCGGCCAGCAGCGGCGGAGCCCCCGGCACGTCGGCCACTTCCGCATCGACCGCCAGCAGACGGAACATGCGATCCATGTCGAGCATCGACTGCTTCATTTCACGGTAGATCACGCCCAGGAAGTTCAACGGGACATAGAGCTGGAGCAGCAGCGCGTTGATCAGCACCAGATCGCCCACGGTCATGCGGCCGGCAGCCACGCCGTTGGCCGCGCGCAGCATCAGCACGGTGGCGCCGATGGCGATGATCAGGCTCTGCGCCACGTTGAGCGCGGCCAGCGAGGTCTGGCTGCGCACCGCGGCCTCCTCCCAGCGCTGCAGGTTCTCGTCGTAGCGGCGCGCTTCCCAGTCCTCGTTGCCGAAGTACTTCACCGTCTCGTAGTTGAGCAGGCTGTCGATGGCGCGCGTGTTGGCGCGGGAGTCGAGTTCGTTCATGCGGCGCCGGAACTGGGTGCGCCATTCGGTGATCACGACAGTGGTGGTGATGTACAGGGCCAGCGTTCCGACCGTCACCAGGCCGAACCACAGGTCGTAGCGCACCGCCAGGATGCCGCCCACCATGGCCATCTCGACCAGCGTGGGCACGATGCTGAACAGCGCGAAGCGCAGCATCGACTCGATGCCGCGCGTGCCGCGCTCGATGTCGCGCGACATGCCGCCGGTCTGGCGATCCAGGTGGAAGCGCAGCGACAGACGATGCACGTGACGGAACACCTCCAGCGCGGCCTCGCGAATGGCGCGCTGGCTGACCCGCGCGAAAAAGCCGTCGCGCAGTTCGTTGAACAAGGTGACCGAGAAACGCAGGGCGCCGAAGGCCAGCACCAGCGCGATCGGCACGGCCAGCGGCTGGCTGGATGGCGCGAGCCGGTCGATGACCAGCTTGAGCACCAGCGGCACTGCGACGTTGCTGACCTTGGCCAGGATCAGGCACAGGGCGGCAGCGGCGATGCGCAGGCGGTAGCGGGCCAGGTAGGGCAGCAGGGAACGCAGGGCGCCCCAGCCGCCTTGCCCTGGAACGGGACTGGCGCCTGGGGGGGAGGACTCTCGATGGGCACGCATGGGCCCGATTCTAGCAAGCGCAGCTCAGCGGCGCCGGGCGGCGAACACGCGGCCGTGCACTTCCTCGCCCAGTTCGCGGCGCAGCGCAGCGCTGCGCACGCAGCTCAGGCTGAATCCGGCCAGGTCGAGCCACTGCATGACAGTGCGCGAATCGTGCACGTAGCGACCGTGCATGGCCAGATGCCAGCCACTGTCGCCGCAGCGGCCGTCACCATCCTCGACGGTGAACACCAGCACGCCGCCCGGCACCAGGGCATTGGCCGCCGCCTCGAACACCGGGAACAGCTCACCGAAATAATTGAAGGAGTCTGCCGCTGCCACCAGATCGTAGGCGTGGCGCTGGGAGTTCATGAATGCGGTCAGTTCGCTCTTCTCGAGCCGGTCGTAGAGCCCCCGCGGATAGGCGCGCGCCAGCATCGCGGCGGACAGGTCGACGCCGTCAAGTTGGCTGGCGAAGGGACGCAGCACCTCGCCGCACAGTCCTGTGCCGCAACCGGCGTCCAGTACGCGCCAGGACACCGGCCCGGTGCCGCAGTCCGCCAGTGCCTGCGCGATGAGTGCCGGGCCCTGGTAACCAAGCTCGCGCAGATGGGTATCGAAGGTCGGCGCGAAGGCGTCAAAAGTGGCTTCGACGTAGGCATCGGAGACGCGCGTCGGGACCCCTTCGCGCAGGCAGGCCGCCAGGCGGTGGCGCGCGACCGGATTGTCGGGTTCGGCATTCAGCCAGTCGCGGTAGACCTGCGCCGCGGCATCCATCTTTCCCAGGTGGTAGTAGGCGAGTCCGAGCATGGCGAAGGTCTTGCCGTCGCGCGGACCATGCACGAAGGCCAGGCAATGGTGGCGCGCCGCCTCCAGCGACTCGCCGCGCGATTCGAGCAGCTGCGCAAGGTTCTGATGCGCCTGGTGGAAGTTGTCCTGCAGCGCAATGGCACGCCGGAACGCGCATTCGGCGCCGACCGCGTGGCCGTCGCGCTGCAGCACGGCACCCAGGTTGTTCCACAGCGCCGCCGAACGGGGCGCGCGGCCCAGCGCACGCCGGAAAGCGGTTGCTGCCTCGGACAGGCGGTCCAGATGCGCCAGCATGTTGCCGAGGTCATTCCAGCCCTGCGGATCAGTCGTCGCGGCGGCCAGTGCCTCCTGCAGCGTCACCACGGCTTCCTCGCGACGGCCGGCATTGAACAGTGCCAGCGCCTCGTCGCGCGGATCCAGCGTCGAGCTCAGTTCGACCGAGTCGGCTGGCGCGCCATGGGCCGTGCGCGACGGGCGCTCGGCGATCTGGGAACGGGAACTGGCGGTGCGAAGCGTCGGTGTATACACGGTCTCGATTCTCCGGTTCGTGGCTGGCGCGCCCGAAAGGGCACGGTCCGGCCGACTGATGGAGCCCAGTTTCACCCGGCTGGCGAATTTGCCATTTCCGAATGAACCGAGGAAAGACCGTCTATTTCGCTGGCTCTGCCATCAGGCGCACGGCGACGATGCGATCCTGGGCACTGCGCCGGACCAGTCCCAGGAAGCGCCCGGCGGGATCGTGCGCACGCACCACCAGGTCCACCGGCGGCAGCACGGTCAGCGGATCCAGCGCCGGCGAGCGGCCGTGTACCAGCCCATCCGCCTGATCCGCATCCAGCACCAGCAGCGTCAGGTCGGCCACCAGCCGCTCGGGCGGCAGCAGCAGCGCCGTACGCTGGTCCTCGTCCAGGCCGGTCAGGGCATCCAACGTGATGGCATCGTCGAGTGCAAAGCCGCCGGTGCGGTTGCGGCGCAGTGCGGACAGCCAGGCACCACAGCCCAGGCGGCGGCCGATTTCCTCGGCCAGCACGCGGATGTAGGTGCCCTTGCTGCAATCGGCCTGCACCCGCAGGCTGTGGCCGCTGAATGCGAGCAGTTCCAGGCGCTGCACCACGATCTGCCGCACTGGCCGCGCGACCTCGACGCCGGCACGCGCGTAGTCGTACAGCGGCCGCCCGTCGTGCTTGAGTGCGGAATGCATGGGCGGCACCTGTTGCTGCGCGCCAAGCAGGCTGCGCAGCACCGCGTGGACGGCCGCCGCATCGTCCGGCACCGGCCCGGGCCCCGGCAGGATCGCGCCCTCGGCATCACCCGTCGTGCTGGTCTCACCCAGCCGCAATTCAGCCTCGTAGCCCTTGGCGGCCTCCAGCAGCCGGGAGGAGAACTTGGTGGCCTCGCCGAAGCACAGTGGCAGCAGACCAGTGGCCTCGGGATCGAGCGTGCCGGTGTGCCCCGCCTTCTCGGCGCGCAGCAGGTGCCGTGCGCGTTGCAGCGCGATATTGGAGGAAAGCCCGCGCGGCTTGTCGAGCAGGAGCACGCCGTCGACGCGGCGCAGCGGTGGGCGGACTGCCCGGTTCAGGAGCGTTCCCCGCCGGCGGGCTCGGGCGGCGCGACAGCCGCGGGATGCGCCAGCGCAGCGCCAGCCGGGTCGCCGCCGGCCTCCGCTTGCGCACTGTCGTCGGCGCCGGCGTCGGCATGCGCACTGGCGTCCGCCAGCGCCTGGTCGGAGGCGCGCGCCTGGCCGATCAGCGCGCCCATGCGTACCCCGCGGTCGATGCTGGCGTCAGCCAGGAAATGCAACTGTGGCGTGACACGCAGCTTGAGGCCACGCCCCAGTTCACGCCGCAGGAAGCCTGCAGCCAGCGCCAGGCCCTCCAGGGTCTGACGCAGCGAGTCCTCGCCCAGCAGCGAGGACACATAGACCTTGGCGTGGCCGTAGTCCGCGGCCACCTCGACCCAGGTCACGGTGACCATGCCGACGCGCGGATCCTTGACGCGCAGGCGGATCAGCTCCGACAGATCCTTGCGGATCTGTTCGGCGATCCGCCGCTGGCGTGTCTGCGTGGTCCCCATGGCAGCGATGCGCGCCTTACAGCGTGCGTGCCACCTCGACGACTTCGAAGGCTTCCAGCTTGTCGCCGATCTGGATGTCGTTGTAGTTCTTCAGGCTGAGGCCGCATTCGAAGCCGGCCTTCACCTCGCGCACATCGTCCTTGAAGCGCTTGAGCGAATCGAGTTCACCGGTCCAGACCACCACGTCGTCGCGCAGCAGGCGGATCTGCGCGCCGCGCTTGATCAGGCCCTCGGTGACATAGCAACCGGCCACCGAACCGATCTTGGAGATCTTGAACACTTCGCGGATCTCGACGATGCCGAGCATGCTCTCCTTGCGATCGGGTGCCAGCATGCCTGACAGCGCGGCCTTGACCTCGTCGACGGCCTCGTAGATGACATCGTAGTAGCGCACATCGACCCCGGTGCTGTCGATCAGCTTGCGCGCCGTGGTGTCGGCACGCGTGTTGAAGCCGATGATCACCGCCTTCGAGGCCAGTGCCAGATTGACGTCGGACTCGGTGATGCCGCCGACCGCGCAGTGCAGGATTTTGACCTGGACTTCGCTGGTGGACAGCTTCTGCAGCGATTGCGAAAGCGCCTCGTAGGAACCCTGGACGTCCGACTTGATGATCAGCGACAGCGACTTGACCTCGCCCTCGCCCATCTGCTCGAAGATGTTCTCCAGCTTGGATGCATGCTGGCGCGCCAGTTTCACGTCGCGGAACTTGCCCTGACGGAACAGCGCGATCTCGCGTGCCTTGCGTTCGTCGTTGAGCACGATCACGTCCTCACCGGCTGCCGGCACGTCGGACAGGCCCTGGATCTCGACCGGAATCGAAGGACCGGCCTCCTGCACCGCATGCCCTGCCTCGTCGAGCATCGCCCGCACGCGGCCGAAGGCCGCACCGGCCAGGACCATGTCGCCGCGCTTGAGCGTGCCGGATTGCACCAGCACCGTCGCCACCGGGCCACGGCCCTTGTCCAGGCGCGCTTCGATCACGATGCCCTTGGCCGGCGTCTTGCGGGCGGCGGTGAGTTCGAGCACTTCGGCCTGCAGCAGGATGGCCTCGAGCAGATTGTCGACGCCCACGCCGGTCTTGGCCGACACGTTCACGAACATCGCCTCGCCGCCGTATTCCTCGGGCAGCACGCCCTGGGCGACCAGTTCGCCCTTGATGCGGTCCGGATTGGCCTCGGACTTGTCGATCTTGTTGATGGCCACCACCACCGGCACCTGTGCCGCCTTGGCATGGTGGATCGCCTCGATGGTCTGGGGCATCACGCCGTCGTCGGCCGCAACCACCAGAATCACGATGTCGGTCACCTTGGCACCGCGTGCACGCATGGCCGTGAAGGCCTCGTGGCCCGGGGTATCGAGGAAGGTCACCATGCCGCGCGGTGTCTCGACATGATAGGCACCGATGTGCTGCGTGATGCCGCCCGCTTCGCCACTGGCCACGCGCGAACGGCGGATGTAGTCGAGCAGCGAGGTCTTGCCATGGTCGACGTGGCCCATCACGGTGACCACCGGGGCTCGCGGCAGGCGCTCGGCGTCGCTGACATCGACGCCAAGGTCCACCAGCATCGACTCCGGATCGTCCAGCTTGGCCGGCTTGGCCAGATGCCCCAGTTCCTCGACCACGATCATCGCGGTTTCCTGGTCCAGCACCTGGTTGATGGTGACCATGCTGCCCAGCTTGATCAGGGTCTTGATCACCGCCGCCGCCTTCACCGACATCTTGTGCGCGAGATCGGCGACAGTAATAGTCTCCGGAACCATGATTTCGCGCACTACCTGCTCGGTCGGGGCAGCGAAGGTCTGCGCCGACTCCACCGGAGAAGCTGCCTTGTGACGCGCGCCTTTCGGCGTGTGCCAGCCCGAGGCGCCGCCGACGTCGCCGCGCGTCTTGATCGTGCGCCGCTTGGCGGTTTCGTCCTTCCAGATGGTCGTTGTCTTTTTCTTTGGCGCTTTCTTGTCGCCCTTGGCGGCTTCGTCGACCTTGGGTTTGTGCAG
>JAGWIJ010000018.1 GCA_028873535.1 Pseudomonadota bacterium | reverse complement strand
AGCTGCGCGCACGCGCCAGCGCAGGCCATGCCGACGCTGCGATGGGGGCGCTGCGCCTGGTCCTCGACACGGCCGGAGCGCCCGCTTGAAGCGCGCGGCACCTGCCGTGCTGCGCGGCGCGATCCTCACCCCGGCCGGCTTCGTGGACGGCACCCTGGACATCGATGCGCAGGGTCGCATCGGCGCCATCGAGGGCCTTGCGATCGACAGCCGCAAGGCACGCGAATCGGGCATGCCGCTCGTGCTGCCGGGCTTCATCGATCTGCACGTGCACGGCGGCGGCGGGCGCGACATCATGGAAGGCGGCGACGCCGCGCGCAGCGTCGCGCGCCTGCACGCCGCTCACGGCACCACGGCCTTGCTTGCGACGACCATGACCGCGCCGCCAGCCGAGCTTGCGAGCGCGTTCGGCGGCCTGGCAGCCACGCTTGCCGATGGCATCGATCACGGCGCGCGCGTGCTGGGCGTGCATCTCGAAGGCCCGTACATCAGCGGCGCCAGGCTTGGCGCCCAGCCCGACCACGCGCGCCCGGTGGATCTCGATGAACTGGGGCGCCTGCATGCCCAGGTGCCGATCCGGCTGCTCACGCTGGCGCCGGAGATCGCCGCCAACATGGCGCTGATCCCGGCACTCTGCCGGGCCGGGCATGTCGTGCAGATCGGCCATACCCTGGGCAGCTACGAGCATGGCGTGCAGGCGCTGCAGCTTGGCGCACGCGGCTTTACCCACCTGTTCAACGCCATGAGCGGCATGCACCATCGCGAACCCGGCATGGTCGGCGCGGCGCTGGCGCACGCCGACTACGCCGAGATCATCCCGGACCTGCTGCACAGCCATGCCGGCGCGCTGCGCGTGGCGCTGCGCGCCATCCCGCATCTGTTCTGCGTCACCGATTCGACGGCTGCCGCCGGCATGCCCGACGGCGAGTACCGGCTGGGCAGCCAGACCGTGCGCAAGTGCCTGGGCGGCGTGCGGCTGGCGGATGGCACGCTGGCCGGTTCGACCCTGACCATGGACCAGGCGCTGCGCAACCTGGTCGACACGCTGCAACTCGATCTGCCGGACGCCGCGCGCCGGGTCTCCACCCACGCCGCCGACTTTCTTGGCCTGGAAGGGCGCGGCCGGCTCAGCCGCGGCGCCTTTGCCGATCTGGTGCTGCTCGATCGCGACCTGCAGCTGCAGGACGTGTTCCTGGAAGGGGTCGCGCTCGATGCCCGGCGCAACTGAGGGACCGCGGTCCCGGGAGAGCACGCAGATGCGCATGCCAGCCACCCCCCTCGTTCGCAGCCGCACCGTGACACGCGGCATGCGTCGCGCCGTCGCGATCGTGGCCCTGACGCTGCCGCTGATCGGCGCTGCAGCGGGCGGCGAGCGACCCTGGCTGCTGTTCGGTCTTGGCAGTCTGGCGCGCGAGCGCCTGCACGCCGCGCAGATGCGCGTGCGCGAACTGCAGGCGAGCCGGGGCGGGCACGACCGGACGCAGGTGTCGCTGCAGATCGAGCAGCAGGACCTGCTGCCCAGGGATCAGACCTTCGCGGGCACGCGCTGGGAGGCCTGGTTGCGCAGTTCGCGCGAGGAAGGCTTCTACCCGATCTGGACCGGCACCGTGCGGGACCTGGCCAGCGAATCACGCGCCGGGTTCTGATGCGACGACCGGTTTGCCGGGACGCGCACGGAACGGCATAGTTTGCCTCCTGCCCGCGTCCACGGAGCTTCACCATGCCGCATTCCGCCACGCCAGCCGGGTTCACCGGTTTCCCGGCAGCCGCGCTGGACTTCCTCCACGGACTGGCCGAGCACCAGCGCCGCGAATGGTTCGATGCGCACCGGCAGACCTATGAACAGGACGTGCGCGCGCCCATGATCGCGCTGGTCGAGGCGCTCGCGCCCCTGCTGCGGCGACGGCGCATCCCGCTGCTGGCCGAACCGAAGCTGGCCTTGTTCCGCATCCACCGCGACGTGCGCTTCGCCGCCGACAAGCGGCCCTACAAGACCCACGCCGCTGCAGCGTTCACACGCAGCGGCGCGAAGATGGATCCGGGCATGCTCTACGTGCATGTCGATCCGCTCGGCTGCTTCGCAGCCACCGGCTTCTATCGTCCGCCGCCCGACGCGCTGCGCGCGCTGCGCCGCGCGCTGGTGGAACGCAGCGACGACTGGCGCGCGGTGCTCGCCGCACTGCGGCGCGCGGGCCACGTGCTGGAGGCCGATGAGGATGCCTTGCAACGGGTGCCGCGCGGCTTCGAACAGGTGGACGATCCCGGACTGCGCGACTGGCTGCGCTGGAAGAGCTTCATCGTGCTGCGGCGCCTGGGCGAGGACGAGATCGCCGATCCGGGGCTGCCGGCACTGCTGGCCGAATTCGCCAGCCAGTCGATGCCGCTGCTGCGCTTCGGCTGGGAGCTGGTCGATCGCGTGCGCAGCGAGACTAGTCCGCCCAGCGCTCCCTGATTTCCAGGATCTCGGGCAGGCAACGGATGAAGTGCGCCACCAGCACGGCGTCCAGCGTGGTGCCGGCCTGTTCGCGCAGATGCTCGACGGCCGCATCAACGGTCCAGGCGCGCTTGTAGGGCCGTTCGCTGGTCAGTGCGTCGAAGATGTCGGCGATGGCGACAATGCGGCCTTCGATCGGGATGGCCTCGCCGCTCAGGCCGGCGGGGTATCCACTGCCGTCCCACTTCTCGTGATGGGTCAAGGCCACGCTGCGCGCCAGCCGCAGCAGACTGGAATCGTGGTCGCCCAGGATGTCGGCGCCCATCTCGGGATGGCGCCGCATGATGGCCCACTCGTCGGCATCCAGCGGACCGGGTTTCATGAGGATCGCATCGGGCACGCCGACCTTGCCGATGTCGTGCATGGCGGCGGCGTGCAGCAGATCGTCGGCTTGTTCCGCATCGAAGCCGCAGGCCAGCGCCAGCACGCGCGAATACTGTCCCATGCGCTGGACGTGCCGTCCGGTCTCGTTGTCCTTGAACTCGGCGGCGCGGCCCAGGCGCTGCAGCAGCTCGAGCCGGGTGCGCTTGATCTCCTCCACGCGCACCAGCGACAGGTGGTTGCGCACGCGCGCGCGCACGATCGGCGCACTCACCGGCTTGGTGACGTAGTCCACGGCGCCGGCCTCCAGTCCGGCCATCTCGTCACCCTCGTCGCTCAGCGCGCTCACGAAGATCACCGGGATCGCGCTGGTGGCAGGATGGCTCTTGAGGGCGCGGCAGACATCGATGCCGGACATGTCGGGCATCATGACATCGAGCAGGATCAGCGACGGCACGCATTCGCGTGCCAGCTGGACGGCGCGCGCGCCGTCGCGCGCGAACTGCAGGCGGTAGTCGGTCTGCAGGATCTGCCGCAGCACCTGCAGGTTGACCGGTTCGTCGTCGACCAGCAGCAGGCGCGGTCGCGCATCTTCCAGATCACGCGGATTCATGCTGTCTTCCTTGCTGGTTATCGAGGATGTCGGCCGCGCGGTCGAGGTCGAACTCGGCCAGTGCGGACTCGAATGCCTGGCGCTGCGGCGACGGCAGGGCAGCGGCGACATCATGCGCAAGGCCTTCGTCGAGTTCGCCACGGCGCAGGCACAGCGCGAGCAGGCCGAACTGCGCAGCACCGGGCAGCGCACGCGCCGGCGCGTCGCCCGGCCCGGTCGATCCTGCAGCCGGCGCCGCAGCGTGCGCATCCGGGGCGTCCTCCGCTTCCAGGTCACCGGTGCGCGCGGCGGCCACCGCAACGTCAGCATCGGCTTCCACCAGAGCACGCCGCAATTCGTCCCAGGCGTCTGCCAGATCCGGCGTCCGGCCGACCGCCCTGGCTGCCAGCGCCACCCGGGCCAGCCCCAGGTTGCCAGCGGCGCCGAGCAGGCGATGCGCGACGGCCTCGGCCGATGCCGGCTGCCCGGCCGGGAGCGGCGGTCCCCAGGCCGCCAGGGTCTCGCGCAGGAAGCGGCGCAGGTGCTGCAGATGGCCCCGGCGGTCACCCCAGCGTTCGGCGCCGCCCGGCCAGTCCACCACAGGCAGCTGGCTGCGCGCGGCCGGGGTGGCGGCCGGGTTCGTCGTGGCGGCATCCGGCGTGATGCGGAGCACGCGCGCGATTTCACGCAGCAGCTGGTCGAGCATGAGCGGCTTGGCCGCCACGCCATCCATGCCGGCGAGTGCGGCGGCGCGACGGTCCTCGAGCAGCGCGCTGGCGGTCAGCGCGATCAGCGGCAGATGCGGCGCGGCGTTGGCGTGTTCGTGCCGCCGGCGCTGGCGGCTGGCTTCCAGTCCATCCAGCACCGGCATGTGGATATCGATCAGCGCCACGTCGAAGGTCTCTCGCGCCATGCAGTCGAGAGCCTCGCGGCCGTTGCCGACGGTGCGCACGTGATGCCCAAGACGCCCCAGGCGCAGCTGCAGCAGTTCGAGGTTCTGCGGCATGTCGTCGGCCACCAGCACACGCAGCGGCGGCAGCACGGGCATGCCGGCGGCATCGGCCGCTGGCGGCCGGCGGCCGGCCGCCAGCGGCAGCGTCAGCATGAAGCAGCTGCCTTCGCCCAGCCGGCTCGCCACCTCGATGGTGCCCCCCATGCGGTGCGCCAACTGGCGCGAGATCGTGGTACCGAGGCCGGTGCCGCCGAAGCGCCGTGTCATCGAGGCGTCGGCCTGCGCAAACGGTTCGAAGATGCGCTCCAGGCGCTCGGCCGCGATGCCGATGCCGGTATCCTCGACGGCGATCGCGATACCCTTTTCGCGCTGGCGCACCGACACCGTCACCCTCCCCTGTTCGGTGAACTTGACGGCATTGCCGGCCAGGTTCAGCAGGATCTGCTGGATGCGCAGGGCGTCACCGACGAACCACTCGTCGAGCTCGGGCGGATAGTCGAGCGCCAGCGTCAGTCCCTTGTTCTCGGCACCGAGCCGCAGCGTGGCGACCAGGTCCGCGCACAGTTCGCGCAGCGAGAAGTCGCGCGCCTCGGGTTCGATCGCGCCCTGATCCAGCTTGGCGGTGTCGAGGATGTCGTTGAGCAGCGCCAGCAGGGACCGCGCCGCGCGGTTGATGGTCAGCACGTGCTCGCGCTGCAGAGGCACCAGTTCGCCCTCCAGTACGACCTCGCTGAAGCCGATCACGGCATTCATCGGGGTGCGGATCTCGTGGCTCATGTTGGCCAGGAAGGTGCTCTTGGCGGCTGCCGCCTGCTCGGCGCGCTCCTTGGCCTCGCGCAGGTCGACTTCCATGGCGCGCCGGTCGGTCAGGTCGGTGATGAAGGTCAGCGTGCGCCGCGGCAGGCCATCGGCGTCCAGGATCGGGTTGTAGCTGCCCTGAACCCACAGCCGACGTCCGTCCTTGCGCAACATGCGCAGTTCGGCGGTGCGGTATTCGCCTCGGCGCAGGGCCTGCCAATGGTCATCGCGCGCCGCACGCATGCGCTCGGTCGCGGCCGGGCCGGTCAGCAGCGCGTGCGACTGCCCGAGCAGTTCATCGGCCGCGTATCCGGTCAACGCGAGGAAGCGGTCGTTGACCGCGACCACGATGCCGCGCAGGTCGAATTCGACCACCGCCACGCCGCGCCGCAGCGCACGCACCACGCCTTCGAACTCGACGTTGCGCAGCTTCGATTCGGTGATGTCGAGAACGATGCCGTCCACACGCTCGAGCCCATCGGCGTGGCCGCGGCTGAGCGTGCCGGTCTCCGACACCCAGCGCTCGGCGCCATCGCGTGCGCGGACACGGTATTCCAGGCGGTAGGTGCCGTTGGCGTCGATCCTGCGCTGCGCAAAGTCGAGCACGCGTGCACGGTCGTCGGGGTGGACCAGCGTCGCGTAGTCCACCAGTCCGGCCTGGAAGTCGCGGCTATGCCAGCCGGTCAGGGATTCGCTGGCCTCGCTCACGAAGTCCAGGCGCATCGCGCCGGTCACCCGGTCGTAGGTGCTGCGGAAGGCGACACCGGGAATGTTGGCGATCAGGCTGCGATGCTGCTGCTCGCTTTCGGCCAGCGCCGCTTCGGTGCGCTGCTGTTCGGTCAGCGTGGTTTGCAGCGCTGTCCTGCTGGCGCGCAGGGTGGCATTGATCTGCCGGAATCCCAATACGGCGTTGATCGCGGCCGCCAGACCGCCGATCACCAGCGTGACCAGCGCGATGCCCAGTGCCAGCGCCTGGTCCTGCGTGGCATCCGCGACAAAACCGGCAGCGGGACGACCAATGAAACGCGCAGCACTCATGGCTGTGTAGTGCATGCCGCTGATGGCGGCGCCCATCACCAGGCTGGCCGCGATCGCTGCGGTGCGCCGGGGAACCCGGTTCTGCGCCCCGAGGCCGCCACGAATCCACAACGCCAGCATCGCCAGCACCACGGCCACCAGGATCGACAGCACGAAGCGCGACGGGTCGTAGCGCAACTGCACGTCCATGTCGAGCGCCGCCATGCCGCCGTAGTGCATCAGACCGATGCCGCCCCCCATCAGGGCGCCGCCCGCCAGCAGTTCGAGCGCTCTGACCTGCGGCTTCGCCAACAGGCGCAAGGCCACCAGCGCGGCGCCGAGACTGGGCACCATCGAGGCGATGGTCGGCCAGGTACGGTAGTGCATCGGCGTGCAGATCTGAAACGCCAGCATGCCGATGAAATGCATGGCCCAGACGCCAGCGCCCAGCGACAGGGTGCCGAGCCACAGGGCGAGGCGACGCAGCGCGGCTGACGGCGCGCGTCCGGCCAGCGCCGCCATCTGCAGGGCCAGCGCCGACGAGCCGATGGCGACACCGATCGACACGGCCACCAGCAAGGGCCTGCTGCTGCCTTGCAGCAGCAGCGCAGGATCGGCCGGGGGATCAAACAGGAAAAAGCGGGTCAGAAAGGTCATCTTGCCGGAACCGGATGCTGCCCAGTCACGATCACCCCGATCGCTGGCCACACATCATTGAACGTGTTAGCGACGAGCGTAACAAGTTCTTGAATGCGAGGCATTTCCATTTTCTCAAGCGAAGGCTCGCTTGCGCAGGGAAACGCGAGCCACTCAGCTAAATCACGTCAGGCGAGCGCCACGGCATTGCGGCCTCCACGCTTGGCGCGGTACATCGCAGCGTCCGCGCGCGCCAACAACGCATCCATGCTTTCATCCGGCTGACGGCTGGCAACTCCGCAGGAGATCGTGACTTTCGCTGCGGCAACGCCGCTCGCCTTGTCACGCACGTCATGGCGCTCCATCAGGGCGCGAACGGCCTCGGCCAGATCGGCCGCGCGCGCCCGATCGTGATCCGGCAGCAGCAGCAGGAATTCTTCACCGCCCATGCGCGCAGCAAGGCCGCCGCCGGCGACCGCACGCAGCAGCACCTGGGCGACAGCGCGCAGCACGGCGTCGCCGAAAGCGTGTCCAAAGCGGTCGTTGACCTGCTTGAAATGGTCGACATCGATGACGACCACGGCACACCGCGCGCCCGGTCCGCCCGCCTCAGCGGCGGCATCCAGCCGCTGCCAGTGTTCCTCGAGTCCACGCCGGTTGAGCAGGCCGGTCAGCGCATCGGTGAGCACCTGCGTCTGCAGTTCGCTGAGGCGCACGCGCAAGCGATGCGCCAGCGCGACGCTGGCCGCCAGATCGAGCCGCAGCCGGTCGACGGTGCCCGCGACCTGCGATCCGGTGACGATCGCCTGGTCGATCGCCCCCTGCGGCGGCTGTCCGACAAGGGCCTCGAGCAAGCCAGCCAGGTGCGGCCAGTCCTGCTCGAAGCGCAGCGCACCCGCAGCGATCCTGTGCGCATCGCCATCGACGGCGTCGAGCATCGACTCGATCTCGCTGTTGACGCCCAGGGTGCCGCGGCTGGCCGCATCCAGGATGTGGGCGCGGTAGAGTTCGCGCACCACCTGGTCGTCGATGGCCGCCTGCGCGCCCTTGCGCTGCTCGACCTCGGCCGTCAGCGCGGGATTGATCCCGGCCAGATGTTCGTACCACACGGCGTAGCTGACGGGGTGGTAGGGCGCCGCATGGTGCGCCATGACGGGCAGCACCTTGCGCAGGATGTCGCCGCTTTGCGACACATTATGCTGGTAACGCATGGGGTGATCCCCTTGTTGTTGTGTTCCTCATGCCGGTGGGCCTCCCGGTCTGGCTGCCAGACTAAAGCGCCGCCGGAAATAATTCAAACGTTTGCAGGTCATGCCAACCAGCGGCCGGCGCCACTGTCCATGCTTTCAGAACAGGGTGACGGCACCGCCGTCGCGGATTTCGCTGTTGGCGATCGCGTCGTAGCGCAGGGCCACGACCCCCGCACCGGATTCCTGCAGCAGGGCGTCCAGTCTCTGGTTGCGCATGTCCAGGCGCTGCAGGGCATCACCACCGACGGCTTCGCGATGGCTTTCGAACACCGAGCGCACGTGGCCGTTGAGCAGTCCCACATGGCGGTCGATCTTCCCCAGCAACTGCTGGACCATGTCCTCGAATTGCATCGACAGGACGCCCTGCAGCACGATCTGACGGATGCCCTCGGAGATGTCGCCGATGCGCTGGGCCTGCTCCGCGGCGCCGGCATTGAGGGCGTGCAGGTCCTGCCACATCGATTCGACATGCCGCTCGGAGGCCTGAGCGGCCGCCACATCGGTGTCGCAGGCGATGCGGACCGAAGCACCGACGGCGTCGATGGCGCCGTTGATGTCGCCGAGCTGGTCGCGGATCCGCGTGCTGAAGCGTTCGGTCCTCTGCGCCAGCTTGCGCACCTCGTCAGCCACCACCGCGAAGCCGCGGCCGTGCTCTCCCGCGCGCGCCGCTTCGATTGCAGCGTTGAGTGCCAGCAGTTCGGTCTGCTTGTTGATGTCGGCGACGTCCCCCACCAGCGCCGTGACCGACCGGACCTGGTCGTGCATGGCCTCGAAGCGCCGTGCGATGCCGGTGCTGTTGGCTTGCAGCGTCACCACGGTCTCGACAAAGCGACGTATCGCCGTGCGGCTCTGGTCGGCGATCCTGTGCATGCTGGCGGCGCCTTCGCCAGCCCCGCTCTGTCTGGCGAGTGCCAGCAGTTCGTCCACCAGGTCCTGCAACTGCTGGCGCTGGCTGTTGCCCCCGCCACCGGCGCCGGTGATCCGGTTGATGGCACTGCTGAGAATGCCGCCGGCCTGTTCCAGCGTCTCGCGCAGCCGCGCGAAGTGCCCATCGGCATCGTCGCTGAGGCGATTGCACAGCGCATCGTAGTGAGCCAGCCGCTGGTCGATCGCGCCCAGGCGCGTACGCTGCTCGATGCGCGCGCTTGCCCGTGCGCGGTGGCTGGACCCGACCGCAATGATCTGCACAAGCACACCCAGCACCAGCGTGGCCGCCACCACGCCAGCGGGAGCGGCGGCTGCCGCGCACACCAGTGCCACAATGAGCAGGATCAGGACGACAAGGAAGGCCTGATCATCCGGACGCAGCTTGTTCATCAATTGTCACCCCCACAAATTCGCTTGCATCGCTTAACGGCGACGATTGCGCAAACCTTAGCCTCCTGGCGCAGCGGCTGCGCGATCGCGTCGCGTGGCGCACAATAGCGCGGCTGGCACGCGCCAGCGCCCGCATGAACTGGAGACACGATGGCCATGACCACGCGTGAACCATCGCCGGAAGCTGCCCGCGAGGCAGCGCTGCAATCGCTCGGCCTCGACGGTCAGGACAGCGAAGCCATCATCGACGCCCTGCTCGCGCGTCTCGCGCTGGCGCAAGCCCTGGCCACTTTCGACCCTCTGACCGGCACCTGGCAGCGCGGCGCGATCCTGGGGCAGCTCGATCAGGCGCACGCACGCGCCATGCGCGACGGCCGTCCGCTCGGCGTCATGCAACTCGCCGTGCGCTATTTCGGCGATCATCAGACGCCGGAAGACGACCCCATCGGCACCCAGGTGCTGCAGGCGGTCAGCGCGCGTCTGCGTGATACCCTGCGCGGCGGCGACGCCATCGGGCGTGTCGCCGGCAACCGCTTCCTGTGCCTGCTGGAAGCCTGTGACATCACGGCCGCCAGCATGGTCGCCGAGCGCTGCCGGCGCGCGATCACCGATCTGCCGGTGAGCCTGAACGAGGGCAGCCTGACCCTGGTGCGCGCCGAAGCCGGGCTGGTGATGGTCCATCCCAACGCCGAGATCGGCGCCGACATCATTCTCGAGCAGGCCGACCTGCTGCTCGCGCAATCGGCAGCGCACGATGGGCATCCCGTTGCGGTGAAGGTGCTGGCGCCGGACTGACTCAGGCCACGGCGCGCGAAGCCGCACGGCACGCCCAGGCGAATGCCAGCGCGACGGCCAGCAGCACTGCGACGCCCAGCGCGAGTTCGCGCCCTTCCTGCCAGGCAGCCCAGGCCGGCACCAGCTGATGCAGCAGGCCGAGCGCCGCCACCGCCAGACTGAGCAGCGCCACGGCCAGGCCCATCACGCGTGAAGCGGCCGCCGCGCGTGCGTCGGCGCGCCGCAACAGCCGCGCGAGCCACAGTCCGTTGGCGGCATCGGTGGCGATCATGCCCAGCATGAAGGCCAGTGCCGACAGCACGGCCAATGCCCAGGCGCCCTGCTGCGCCGTCGCAGCCGAGAACAGCAAGGCCTGCGACAAGGTGTCGAAGGAGAGCGCGAACAGCGCCCCCACCAGGGCCACCAGCAGCGGATGTCCGGCCAGCGCGAGACCGCCCAGCCAGCGGCCTTTCACGCCGACCAGACGCACGGTTGCGCCGGCCGGCGTGGTCAGCACGGCGTGCAGGTTGAGCCCGCCCAGCAGCAGCAGGAACAGCGTGGAGAACCAGCTGCCGAGCGCATCGAACCAGTCCGGCAGGCGGCTGCTGCCCACGGCCAGCGCCGCCAGTACCGCCACCGCCAGCACCACGCCACCGTGTCCGAGCGAAAACAGCAGGCCGCAGCAGCGCGCCAGCCGCAACCGCCCGGCGCCAGCGTTGAAGCGCGTCAGGCCGTCGATGGTGGCCAGGTGATCGGCATCCAGGCCATGCCGCATGCCCAGCGCGAAGGTCAGCGCCAGCACGGGCAGCACCGCGCCGGCCGTCACGACGCACCTTCGACCGGCAGACGCAGCGTGAACTCTGCGCCACCCGTGGCGGCATTCTGCCCGCCCAGCCGGCCGCCGTGGCGTTCGACGATGCCGTAGCTGATCGACAGTCCAAGGCCGGTGCCCTTGCCGACCGGCTTGGTGGTATAGAAGGGATCGAAGATGCGCGCCTGCGCCTCGGGCGCGATGCCGGGACCGTTGTCGCGGAAAGTCACCACCACCTCGCCTTCTTCGCGCTTGGCGCGGATCTCGAGCAGCGGCGAGGCCGCGCCATCGGTGGCATCGGCAGCGTTCTGCACCAGGTTGAT
This sequence comes from Pseudomonadota bacterium, assembly GCA_028873535.1. Classification (GTDB taxonomy): domain Bacteria; phylum Pseudomonadota; class Gammaproteobacteria; order Burkholderiales; family Ferrovaceae; genus CAIVHB01. Next base: position 27,914 of record JAGWIJ010000018.1, on the reverse strand, counting down.
GATCACCTGCTGCATCTGGCCAGGCGAGCCGTGCACCGGCAGCTCGGCCGGCAGGCTGCGCTCGACGCGGAAGGCGGGCGGCGTCGCGCGCGTCACCCAGTGCACCGATCGCTCGATGATCTCGGTCAGGTTGAAGGGGATATTCTCGTTGCGGTCCGCCGCCGAGAAGCGCTTGAGCGCATCGACGATGTCGCGCGTGCGCTCGGCCCCCTCCACCGCGCCATCGAGCAGCGGCGCCAGGTCCTCCAGGATATGGTCGATCCGCAGTTCCTGGCGCAGCACACCGAGCGCGTCGACGCTGTTGCCGGCGTGTACGGCATCCAGGTAGCGGCGGATGCGCGGCGCGTAGCGCCGCATGGCATGCATGTTGCCCAGCACGAAGCTGATGGGATTGTTGAGTTCGTGCGCCACGCCCGCCACCAGGCGGCCCAGCGAAGCCATCTTTTCCGATTGCAGCAGCTGCTGCTGGGTGCGCTTGAGCTGTTCGTGGGCATCGCGCAGCGCACGGTAGGCACGGCGCAGTTCGCCGACCGGGCGCCCGGTGACCACCGCGCCGAGCAGCTTGCCGGTGCCGGACAGGCGCGGCGTGAAGTTGAGCGCCACCGGGGTGCCTCCGCCGTCGCGCATGCGCAGCTGCAGTTCCAGGTCGTGCACCGGTGCCGACACCAGCTGTCCCAGCGCGTGCTGACCGAGCTGACGCGAGGCCTCGTCGCTGAACAGGGAGGCCAGTGCGGCGCCCTTCAGTTCCTCCTGGCTGCGACCCGAGAGTTCGGCCAGCGACTGGTTGACCTCCAGGATCAGGCCGTGCCGGTCGCACACCACCAGCAGGTCGGACATCGAGGTCAGCACGCTGAAGATGAACTGCTGCGATGCCTCGAGTTCGGCGTTCTTCTGCTCCAGCGCCACCTCATGCTGCAGCAGCTCGTTGTACACCTCGTCCATCTTGCGGATCACCTCGATCCAGGTGGACTCCGGCAGCGCCTCGGGCGGCGCGCCGTGGGCGAGGGCATCGAAGGGCGAAGGGGATCCCATGTCAGTGCACCGTGCAGACCATGCAGGGATCGAAGGAACGCACCACATGCTGCACCATCAGCGGCGCGCCGTCGCCGCTGTCGACGGCATCGACACCGACCAGCGCCTGTTCCAGCGCTCCCGGCGTGCCGGCGGCATCGCGCGGCGAGAAGTTCCAGGTGGTCGGGGCAACGATCTGGTAGTTGTGCAGCACGCCGTCGCGCACCTCCAGCCAGTGGCCCAGGCTGCCGCGCGCAGCCTCGACAAAGCCGGCACCACTGGCTTCGCGCAGCGCGGGCGCGGTGGCGCAGAACGGAGCACCCGGCCGGATCGCCGCCGCCCAGGCCTCCATGCGCGGCACCAGCAGCGCGAATTCGAGCAGGCGCGCCACCACGCGCGCCGCCACGCTGCCGCCGTTGCGCGCCACCATGTCGCGCACCAGGGGATGACCGGCTACCATCTGCCGTGCCAGCGCACCGGTTTCGACCACCCGGCCGTCGAGTCGCGGCGCCTTGCACCAGGAATAGGCGCCCGGCTTGTCGGGCTGGGGCTGGGTCTGGCCTTCTTCCGGCGCCAGCGGCCGGTCGCCCGCCATCCAGCTGTGCGAGACATCCTCGCGGATGGCGGCCGGATCGAAGGGCTGCTGCAGTCCCTGGTCCCAGACGCCGGCAGGGAACAGCGTGCCGCCCTCCAGCGCATAGGCGCCGACACACAGGAAGCGGTCGGTGGCACGCCCCAGCTGCTCCAGGCCGAGGTCATCGGCGATCGCCAGGAAGCGCGGCAGGTCGGCACGCGCCTGCCGTGCCGCGGCCCAGTGGCGCAGCGCCGGCACGCTGTCCAGTTCCGCGACGGCCTCGAGCCGGTCGCCGAACAGCGTACGTTCCAGGAAGCGGCGGAACTCGCGCAGCAGCATGCCGATGCGCAGCAGCTCGGCTGCCTCCAGGCCGCGTGCCGAGCCGCCCGGCTGCAGCGACAGCGTGTGCGGCCAGCGCCCGGCCAGGTAGCCCATCAGCTGCATGAAGCGCGCACGCGCCGGCAGCACGTCCGCCGCGGCGCTGCCGCTGACCGCCTTGAAGCGCCCGGCGGCCTCGGGTCCCCAGGCGCGCTGCTGGTAGGCAGCGCGCGCGAAATCGGGCATGAAAAACAGGTAGAAATGGCTGAGGTGATCGGCCAGGTTTTCGACCGCCAGCGTCAACACGGCCGCCAGCTGGCCGTTGGCCGGCGCGCTGATTCCCATCGCCTGCGCCAGTGCCTGCGCCGCCGCCGCCGACTGCGCGACCGAGCAGATGCCGCAGATGCGCGGCACGAACACCAGCGCGTCGAGCGGATCCTTGCCGCGCAGGATCTGCTCGAAACCTCGGTACATCGGCGAATTGACCATGGCCGCGGAGACCCGGCCTTGGTCGATGTTGAGCGTGACCTCCAGGTCGCCTTCGACACGGTTGAACGGACCCACCACGCGGCGCGTGCTCATGGTGCGCCCTCAGCTGGCACGTGGCTTCTTGACGGCCGGCGTCACCACCTGGTGATCGGCTTCGGCATTCTGGCGTACGCGCTTCGGCGTCGCCGACTTGGACAGCGAGGCGAGCGCCAGGAACCAGGCCTTGGGCATGTCGGTCGGCAGCGCGATCGGGATACCGGCGAACTTGGGCGTGGTGGCGAAGGGATGTCCGGGTTCCTCGAAGCCCGGATCGGTGCAGGCAATGCAGGCATAGCCGCCGCGCGTGCACGAACCCTCGCCGTTCCACAGGCGAATGTTGCAGTCGGCATGCGCCTGGGTCCCCTTGCAGCCCATGTGTTCCATCATGCAGCCCAGGTCGGAGGGCTTCTGCGCACTGGCCTTGAATTCGTAGTATTCGTTGCGCGTGCAACCGTGGTGGACGAGGTGGTCGGCGTACAGCCGCGGGCGCTGGAAGCTGTCCAGCGCGGCAGCGTCCAGGCGGTCCGCCGCCACGGCCGCCAGGGTCTCGATCACCCAGTTGGGATGGGTGGGACAGCCTGCGATGTTGACCACCGGTTCGCCGCTGCCCGAACGGTAGTCGCGCCCCAGCAGGCCGCCGGGCGCCTCGGCATCGAACTGCAGGCCACACGCATCGGCGGGATTGCAGCCGGCAGCGGTGATGCCGCCGAAAGCGGCGCAACTGCCGACCGCGACGGTGTGACGCGCCACCTGCGCCAGGCTGCGGATGCGCTCCATCATGGTCTGCCCGGCGCTGTTGCGGTGGAAGCCGCCGCTGCCGCCCGGTCCACGCAGCACCGAGCCCTCCAGGCACAGGATGTCCAGCCGGGTGGCGCCGCTCAGGCAGTCGTCGAAAATCCGGCGCGCCGCATCGCCGCAGGGCTCGGACAGCGAGGGATGCCAGAGCAGCCGCACGCCGATGCCGGCCAGGGTGTCGAACAGGTTGCTGCAGTCGGCATTGAGCAGCGACAGGGTGCAGCCACCGCAGCCGCCGGACTGCAGCCAGAGCAGGTTCAGGTCTTCCTTCACGTCTTTCTCTCCAGTCCGTAGCGCACCAGCTTGCCACGCAGGCCCACGCGCGACAGGCCCAGTTCTGCCGCCGCGCGCGTCTTGTTCCAGCGGTGCCGGATCAGCGCCTCGCGCAGCACGCGGGCCTCGAGCGTCTCCATGCGCGTGCGCAGGTCGCCTTCGAGCGAGTCGAGCAGCGCCGCGTCGGCGCCCGGCTCGCGCTCCGGCAGGGCCTGCAGCACGCGCGGCGAGAACAGGTGGGCGCCGATATCGCCGGCGTCGGTCAACGCCAGCGCACGCAGCACCTCGTTCTGCAGCTCGCGCACATTGCCCGGCCAATGATAGTGCGCCAGGCAGTCGAGCGCCTCGGGGGTGAAGCGGAAGTCGCCGCCGGGTTCCGCTGCAGCCAGCAGACCGGCGGCGATCAGCGGGATGTCGCTGCGCCTGGCGCGCAGGGGCGGCAACGGCAGCACGAACTGGGTCAGGCGGTAGTAGAGATCCTCGCGGAAGCGGCCCTGACGCACGTCCTCCTCAAGGTCGCGGTTGGTCGCGGAGACGATGCGCACGTCGACCTTGCGCGAGCGCGCAGTGCCGACCGGCCGGATCTCGCCTTCCTGCAGCACGCGCAGCAGCTTGACCTGGAAGGCCGCGGACGCGTCGCCGATCTCGTCCAGAAAGAGGGTGCCGCCATCGGCCTGCTCGAACAGTCCGACGCGATCCTCGAATGCGCCCGTGAAGCTGCCGCGCTTGTGCCCGAACAGCTCGGATTCGAGCAGGCTGTCGGCAGTGGCGCCGCAGTTCTCGATCACGAAGGCGCGCCCGGCACGCGGACTCGCATAGTGGATGGCGCGCGCCAGCAGTTCCTTGCCGGTGCCCGACTCGCCGCACAGGTGCACCGCGATCTCGGCGCCGGCGACGCGCGCCGCCTGGGCGACCACGCTGTTGAGCGGGCTGTCCGCGGCACGCGTCAGGCGCGCAAACTCGAACTGCGCACGCACCTGCTCCTGGCATGCCTGCACGCGCTGGCGCAGCACCGGCTCGGCCGTGCGCAGTTCCAGGTCGAGGCGCCGGGTCTGCTGCTGCAGGGCGTGCAGCTGCGCTGCCGCACGCACCGCCAGCAGCAGCGCGTCGGGGTGCCAGGGCTTGAGCAGGTACTGGTAGATGCCGGCCTCGTTGATGCCGGCGATGATGTCGTCGCTTTCACTGTAGCCGGAGATGATGATCCGGACGGCATCCGGCCAGCGTTCGCGCACCTCCCTGAGGAAGGTCACGCCACTCATGCCGGGCATGCGCTGATCGCACAGGATCACCTGCACGAACTCGCGCTCCATCAGGGCACGCCCCTCGTCCGCGCCGGAGGCGGTGAGCACCGTGAACTCCTCGTCCAGCGTGCGGCGAAGCGCCTCCTGCGAGCGCACCTCGTCGTCGATCACCAGTACCGTCGGATGTCCGGCACTCAGCATGCGCGGCCCCTCAGCATATGCGCGGCAGCTGCTCGCCGGACAGCCAGTCCACCACGCGCCGCCCGCCCATGCGCGTGGTCATCTGCACGAAGCCGTGCGCATCCGCGCGCACCGTGCCGATGCGCGCGGCGCGCAGCCCCAGCGGATGCGCGCGCAGCGCCGCCAGCGCACGCGCGGCGTCCTCGGCGGCGCACACCGCCAGCAGCTTGCCTTCGTTGGCGACGTACAGCGGGTCGAGCCCGAGCAGCTCGCAGGCGGCCTCGACGGCGGCATCGACCGGGATCGCGCCCTCCTCCAGCAGCATGCCGACCTGAGACTGGCTGGCGATCTCGTTGAGCGTGGTGGCCACGCCGCCGCGCGTGGGATCGCGCAGCACGCGCACCGCAGCGCCGCTGTCGAGCAGCGCCGCGACCAGGCCATGCAGCGCCGCGGTATCGGACACGATCGGGGCGTCGAACTCCAGCCCCTGGCGCTGCGACATGATCGCCATGCCGTGGTTGCCGATGGCACCGGACAGCAGGATCGCGTCACCGGGACGCGCCGCGTCGCCGGACAGCGTCAGTCCGGCACGCATCACGCCCACACCGGTGGTGGTGATGAACACGCCGTCGCCCTTGCCGCGTTCCACCACCTTGGTGTCGCCGGTGACCACCGCCACGCCGGCTTCGCGTGCAGCGCCGGCCATGCTGACGACGATGCGTTGCAGGTCGGCCAGTGCAAAGCCCTCCTCGAGCACGAAGGCCGCCGACAGCCAGCGCGGATGCGCACCCATCATCGCCACGTCGTTGACGGTGCCGTGCACCGCCAGGCTGCCGATGTCACCGCCGGCGAAGAACAGCGGCGAGACCACATGGCTGTCGGTGGCCATCACCAGGCGTTCGCCCGGCGCCGGCAGCAGCGCACCGTCATTGCCCTGGCGCAGCAGCGGATTGTCGAGCGTGGCCGCAAACAGCTCCTCGATCAGCTGGGCCATGGCGCGCCCGCCGGCGCCGTGGCTCATGTCGACGCGTCCGTGGCGGATGTCGAGCGGACGTCCGTGCGGCCTGCTCATGCCGCTGCGACGTCGCGGAAGCGGCCGTAGGTGAAGTGCGCCGCGCAGGCGCCCTCGGACGAGACCATGCACGAGCCGATCGGGTTGTCCGGGGTGCAGGCGGTGCCGAAGATGCGGCAGTCCTGCGGACGCTTTTCGCCACGCAGGATGGCCGCGCACTCGCAGGCCTTGTTGTCGGCCACCGCCCGGTAGGCCTGGCCGAAGCGCTGCTCGGCATCGAAACGCGCGAACTCCGGCCGCAGCTGCAGCGCGCTGTGCGGCACGCTGCCCAGTCCGCGCCATTCGAAACTGTCGCGCACGCCGAACACGCGCTCCACCAGTGCCTGGGCGGTACGGTTGCCCTCGGGCGTGACCGCGCGCGTGAACTCGTTCTCGACCTCGGCACGGCCGTCGTTGATCTGGCGCACCAGCATCAGGATCGCCTGCATCACGTCGAGCGGCTCGAAGCCCGCGATCACCACCGGCTTGGCGTAGTCGCGCGCGAAGGGTTCGTAGGGCCGGCTGCCGATCACCGTCGACACGTGCGCCGGGCCGATGAAGCCGTCGAGCGGCACGCCGCCCGTCACGGCCAGGATGGCATGCATGGCCGCCGGCGTCAGCACGTGGTCGCACAGCACGCTCAGCTTGTGCAGATCCTCGTGCGCGGCCTGCAGCACCGCCACCGCGGTCGGCGGCGTGGTGGTCTCGAAGCCGATGGCCAGGAACACCACTTCGCGGTGCGGATTGGCGCGCGCGATCTTCAGCACATCCTGGGTCGAATAGACCATGCGCACATCGGCACCATCGGCCTTGGCACGCAGCAGCGAACTGCCGCGCGAGGCGGGCACGCGCAGCGTGTCGGCGTAGGTGCACAGGATCACGCCGTGGTCACGCGCCAGCGCGATCGCCTGGTCGACACGGCCGATCGGCAGCACGCACACCGGGCAGCCCGGCCCGTGGATCAGGCGCACCGCCGGCGGCAGCAGGTCGGCCAGGCCGTAGCGCGAGATCGCGTGGGTATGGCCGCCGCAGAATTCCATCAGGCGGTATTCGCGCCCCGGCCGGCACTCGGCGGCGATGCGCGCAGCAAGTCCTGCCGCCAGCGCGCCACTGCGGAACTCGTCGACGTACTTCATTGCGGCTGCTCCGCGAGTTCGGCACGCAGCTCGTCGAGCTCGCCCAGTTCGGCGAACGCGGCCAGCGTGCGCAGTGCCTCGGCCTCGTCGAGCCGCTGCAGGGCGTAGCCCACGTGCACGATCACGTAATCGTCGACGGCGACGTCACCGACCAGGGCCAGCGAGATCTCCTTGCGTACCCCCCCCAGGTTGACGATGGCATTGCCGGGTGTGGTGAGCGCCTCGATGCGCGCGGGTATGGCAAGACACATGTTCAGGCTCCTTCCAGCTGCGATTGTAAAGCCACCCAGGCCTGTCCGAGGCTGATGCCGCCATCGTTGGGCGGCAGCCGTGAGGCCGACAGCACACGCAAGCCCTGGGCCTGCAATCGCGTGCGCACGCCGTCGAGCAGCACGGCGTTGAGAAAGCAGCCGCCGCCGAGCGCGACCACGCGAATCCCGCTGCGCCGTGCGGCCGCCGCCGCCCAGTCGGCCAGCGCAACGGCCAGGGTGGCGTGGAACAGCGCGGCACCGAAATCCGCATCGGGGCAGTCGGCCAGCGCCATCAGCAGCGGCTGCAGATCCGGTGCGGCATCGCGCTGCGACAGGGCCATCGGCGGCACCGGGCCATGGCGTTCGGCAAGACCTTCGAGCTGCATGGCCGCATGGCCTTCGTAGGTCTGCGCGCTGCACACGCCGAGCAGGCCGGCCACGGCATCGAACAGGCGCCCGCAGCTCGACGTGGGCGTGCAGGCGGTGCCGCTGGCCAGCAGGCGATGCACCGCCGCCGCCGCCGGCTGTGCAGCAAAGCGGCGCGCGATCTCGTCACCTCGACCGATGGCATGCAGCGCGCTGGCCGCCATGCGCCAGGGCGCACGCGCCGCCTGGTCGCCGCCCGGCAGCGCCAGCTCGCCCAGGTGCGCCAGACGCGTGCTGTGGGCGCCGTCGACCAGCAGCAGTTCGCCGCCCCACAGCCCGCCGTCGGGCCCCAGCCCCATGCCGTCGAGCGCCAGACCGAGCGCGGCGTCGCGCTGGCCGTGCTCGGCGCACACGGCTGCGATATGCGCATGATGGTGCTGCACGGCCACACACGGCAGCTGGTGCTCGGCGGCGAAGCCAGCAGCGAAACGGCTGCTGAAGAAGTCCGCGTGCAGGTCGTGCGCCACCAGCTGCGGACTCACCTGCAGGATGCGGCACAGGTGGGCCACGCTGTCCTCGAGCATGGTGCGCGCGCCGGCGTGTTCGAGGTCGCCGATGTGCTGCGACACGAAGGCCTCGGCACCGCGCGTCACGCACACGGTGTTCTTGAGCGCCGCACCGCAGGCCAGCACGCTGGGACCGGCGGCCGGCAGGGCGATGCGACGCGGCACGAAGCCGCGCGCTCGGCGGATGAAGGTGCGACTGCCGCGATCGCTGCGCAGCACGCTGTCGTCGCAGCGCTGCAGGATGGCACGGTCGTGCACCAGGAAGGCGTCGGCCAGTCCCTGCAGCGCGGCGCGCGCCTCCTGCTCGTCGATCACCAGCGGCTCACCGCCCGGATTGGCGCTGGTCATCACCAGCGCCGCCCCGTCCGGCGCCGACAGCCAGGCGGTGCCGGACGGCCGGCCCGCCAGCTCGTGGAGCAGCAGGTACTGCAGCGGAGTGTGCGGCAGCATCAGGCCGATCCTGGCCAGGCCCGGCGCCACCCCCTGCAGCACGCGGTCGCACTGCGCCTGCTTGCGCAGCAGCACCACCGGCCGTTCGGCCGACTCGAGCAGCGCCTGCTCGGCGACGTCGACCCGGGCGTGACGCCTGGCCGCCTCGACCCCGGACACCATCACGGCAAAGGGCTTGTGCTGGCGTGCCTTGCCCACGCGCAGGCGCGCCACGGCCGGCGCCTGGCGCGCATCGCAGACCAGGTGGAAGCCGCCCAGCCCCTTGACTGCCAGCACCTGGCCGGCGCGCAGCCGCGCCGCGGCCAGGGCCAGCACGTCGCTGCCGGGCGGTGGCGCGGTCCAGCCGGCGTCGAACAGGCCCAGGCGCGGTCCGCAATCCGGGCAGGCATTGGGCTGGGCATGGAAGCGCCGGTCCGCCGGCGCATCGAACTCGGTCTGGCAGCGCGTGCACTGGCGGAAGGCCGCCATGCTGGTGTTGGGGCGGTCGTAGGGCAGACGCGCACTCAGCGTGTAGCGCGGTCCGCACTGGATGCAGTTGATGAAGGCATAGCGATGGCGGCGATCGTCGGGGTCGAACAGTTCCGCCAGACAGTCCGCGCAGACGCCGGCATCCGGGGCGATCGAGGTGCCCACCGGTCCGTGCGCGCTGTGCTCGATGCGGAAACCTTCGATGCCGGCCGGCGGCTGGCCTAGGTCGAGGTCGATGGCGTCGATCTCGGCGCGCTGCGGCGGCGCCTGGCACAGCCTGGACAGCAGCGTGTCGACGCGTTCACGGCTGCCCTCGAGCGCGATTTCCACGCCCAGGCCATCGTTGCGCACCCAGCCGGCCAGCCCCAGTTCGCTGGCCAGACGGAACACGAAGGGCCGGAAGCCGACGCCCTGCACCTGTCCCTGTACCCGGATCTGCGCGCGCACCCTGTCGTCCATGGCGATGTCCCGTGCGTCTCAGCGGGCGGCCACGCCGGACGCGGCGCCCGCAGCGGCCGTGTCGCTGCGGGCGCTGCGGCTGCAGCCCAGCAGGATCCAGTCCAGCCAGGCGTCGAGGCCGGCGCCGCTGCTGGCCGAGGTGCGCAGCACGCGGATGCCCGGATTGACGCGGCGCGCATTGGCCTCCGCCAGGTCGGCGTCGAACTGCAGATACGGCAGCAGGTCGCATTTGTTGAGCAGCATCAGGTCGGCCGCGCGGAACATGTCGGGATACTTGAGCGGCTTGTCCTCGCCCTCGGTCACCGAGAGGATGGCGACCTTGTGCGCCTCGCCCAGGTCGAAGCCGGCCGGGCACACCAGATTGCCCACGTTCTCGATCAGCAGCAGGCTGCCGTCTCGCGGCGCCAGCTGGCCGATGGCGCGCCCGACCATGTGGGCATCCAGGTGGCAGCCCTTGCCGGTGTTGATCTGCACAGCCGGAGCACCGGTGGCGCGGATGCGCTCGGCGTCGTTGTCGGTCTGCTGGTCTCCCTCCACGACCGCGATCGACAGCCGGTCGCGCAGGCGCTCGATGGTGCGGACCAGCAGCGTGGTCTTGCCGGAACCTGGGCTCGACACCAGGTTCAGCGCGAATATGCCCTGGCGCTGCAGGCGCTCGCGATTGGCGCGCGCGTAGGCATCGTTCTTGGCCAGGATGTCCTGCTCGATGCGCACCATGCGCGCCTGGCTGATGCCGGGCGCATGGGCGTGTTCGGGCAGCGCAGCCGGCATCGGCATCGGCGGCTCGGTGCCGGCCGCGTGCGCAGGCGCGTGGCGATGGTCCGTCCCGGCCTGATGCTGCTGGTAGCGCAGCGGCCCGGCCAGCGCCCTGCCGTTGATCCGGGCGCCGCCGCCGCCACATCCGCATGTCGTGCACATCGTGATCCGTCCTCCGTGAGCGCCGGCATCCGCGGTGCCGGCCAGCGTATTCATTCCACCTCGAGCTCGGCCAGGCGCAGTTCACTGCCGCCGGTCACCTGGATCTGATGGCTGCCGCAGTGTGGACAGGCATCGTACAACGCGGCCACATGCACGGTGCACGCGCACTGCAGGCACCAGCCCTGGCCGGGGCGGTCGATGATCTCGAGCTGCGCCGCACTGGCCAGACTGCCGCGCGTGACCACGTCGAAGCAGAAGCGCAGGGCCTCCTTTTCGGCACCGGCGAGTTCGCCGATCTCCAGCCAGACCGTCTTCACGCGACTGAAGCCCTGGCTGGTCGCGGCCTCCTCGATCAGCTGCAGCACGCCCTCGGCCAGCGACATCTCATGCATGACCGACCTCGAGCACGTGTTCGACGCAAGGATCGAGCGTGGCCAGCTGCAGGCGCACCGGACACGCGCGCTGGCCGTCGCCGCCGACGCGCAGTCCGCGCAGCGCGCACACCAGCGGTCCCTGCGGATGGAAGTTCCACTCGGTCGGCGCCACGCTGCGGTAGGCAGCCACCTGGTCCGCCGCCAACTGCACCCGATGCAGCAGCAGGCCGCGCGCCGTGCGCACCAGCGCCATGCCGCTGCCGTCGGCACAGCGCACCGCCTCGATGCGCTGGCGCGCGACGCCGCCCAGGATCTCGAGCAGGTCCTGCACGCGCGCCAGCAGCCTGGCCAGCAGGCGTGCCGGCCGGCGCGCGCCCAGATCCTGCTGCAGTGGCGTATCGCCGTGCCAGCTCAGCACGCCGGTCTCGCAGGCCACGCCGTCGCGATGCGGCAGCTGGCAGAAGGCGTCGTCAATGTCCTGGCCCCAGCCGGCTGCCAGCGAGGCCAGGGACTGGTCGCGCAGCAGCGGCGCCGGGGCCGCTGCCAGCGGATCGCGGTCGTGGCCGGCCATCACGGTGCACAGCTGCGCGGCCGGACTGTCGTGGCCGGCGCACCACTGGTCGAGTTGCTCGAGGGTCACGATCTGCTGCCAGCGCGCCGCCGCACACCCCAGCCAGTGCTGCTCGAACTCTGCCAGCAGGCCCTGCGGCAGGCGGCCGGCAGCTGCAGCGGCGCGCAAGGCCTGGAACCAGCGCCGCAAGCCCGGCTGGTCGGCCGGCAAGGCCAGCAGTGCCGGCCAGTCGAGCATCAGCCGCCACAGGTGCTCCTGCGCGACCTCACAGGCCACGCGCGCTTCGCGTTCGGCGGCAGCGCCAGGTTCCGGCTGCTGGTCCTGCCAGCCGGCAGCGCCGAGTGCTGCCGCGGCTGCGGCGGTTTGCGCCTCGCGGCAGGCCTGGAACAGCAGGCCCACCAGCGCCAGCGCCTGGCCAGCCGGGCGCCCGCGCAGCAGCCTGGCGGCCGGCGGCCGTGCCGAATGCACACCTGCCTCGCTGATGCGACCGTCAGCGCCCAGCAGCACGCGCACCACCACCCGGCCGGCGTCCATGTCCTCAGGCGCCCGGCAGCGCCGCGCGCAGGAAAGCGCGGCGCGACGGTGGCGGCGGTGGCGCCGCGACCGGAGCGAACAGAGCGTGCAGCACTTCGCGCGCCACCTCGCGGGCTTCGGCCTGGCAGGAAAATTCGTGCATGGGCGAGATCAACGGACAGATCTGGCAGGTCCCGAGCCGGGCGTCCTGCAAGCCCATGAAGGCATAGCTGCCGGACGGAAACTGCCAGTCGCGCTGCTGCCCCAGCGGCAGTTCCTCCAGCGCGCCCTCGGCGCCGGCCAGCAGCACCAGGCCCAGCGTCCACGGCGTGACCAGCACGCCAAGCTGGCAAGCCTGCCAGGCGCGAAAGCCCACCGCTTCGACGTCCAGCGCCGGATTGACGATCGGCAGGCCCTGCATGCGCTGCGCGGCGATGTCGCGGAACACCGCTTCGAGCTGCGCGGCGGCATGGCCGGCGTCGAGGTCCGGCCTCATCCCAGCACCATGAATTTTTCGCGTGGCGCGTCGCAATTGGGGCAGTGCCAGTCGGCAGGCAGGGACGTGAACGGCGTCCCCGGCGACACGTGGCGCACCGCATCACCGAGTTGCGGATCGTAGACCGACCAGCAGATGCCGCATTCCAGCGTGGCGGCATCGTCGATGCGACTGTCGTCGCCCCGGAAGGAACCTTCGAACATGTCAGTCGAGCTCGTCACGCATGGTTGCCAGCCACTCGCCCAGGCGCTCGCAACTGTCGCGATAGTCCTCCGCGGCAGCGCAGGCCACCTCCGGCACGGTGGCGACTTCGAGCGTGTTCAGGATCAGCTGGTTCATGCTGTTGAAATAATGCACCCACCAGACGTGCCTGAGGCGGGTGGCGGTGATGCGGCAGTTGCCATAGCCGCGCGACAGGATGGTGACCGGCCCGACGTCGAGCACCCGGGCCAGGTAGCCGAGGTCCTCGGGCGACATCGGCAGCAGCGTCAGGTTGATGACATGCGCCGGCTGCGCCGCGCTGAAGCGGCGCGAGCGGTCGATCAGTTCGGTGATCACGGGCGGCGCGTTCATGATGCCCGGCCCCGGCGCCGGCACCTCGATGTCCTGGCTGGCGGCGGCTTCGGCCGCCGCCACCACCACCGGCGGGATGGCCGCTGCGATGATGCGGTCGGCAGCCACGCTGCCGTCGCCCGCCAGGTGGCGTTCGCGCCACACCCCGGTGAATACCGACTCCTGGATGCGGCAGGCGCCCGGGGCGTCGATCATCACGCTGACTTCGCCGTGCCCGAGCGACTGGTCGAGCAGTTCGACCACCGGGCGCGGTACCCCGTGCAGGTCCACCTGGGGGTGTTCGGCCGCGCCGGGCGGCGTCGCCAGCATGGCCGTCTGCAGGCGGCCCAGGATGGCGCAGGTGGCGCCGACGATGGCGGGATCGGCCTCGAGATGCGCCACCGGCATGGCATAGGTGTCCATGCCGCTGGGCATGGGCAGGAAGTCGGCCTCCTCGGCTTCGGGCTGCGAACCGGGGCCGATCGCCACCACCGGGATCGGGAAGGGCAGACGCGAACCGGACGCGCTCATCGTGCCACCTCGCCACAGCCGGCATCGCCGTTGCGCACCGGGATGCCGATGCCAGGCGGACGGCCCGGCGCCGCCTGCAGCAGCACCGTGCATTCGGCGACGAATTCCGACCAGTCGCGCAGGCCTTCGATCACGCCCAGGTAGCCCGCGTCGCGCACGAACAGCAGCGCCGGCAACCGGCGCACGCCGTAGCGCTTCTGCACGGCCTCGACCACGCCCGGTCGCAGCAGGCCGCCGCGCGCCGGAATGCCGGTGGCGCGCAGCAGTTCCGGAAAGATCACCGCCAGGTCCCAGGCTTCGGGGCTGCGGTCGGGTTCATCGGACAGCATCACGATGCCGCGGCCCGGTGCCTCGAGGAAGGCGGCGGCAGTGGCGGCATCGAGGTCGCTGAGGCCGGTGCCGGCCACCAGTCCGTCGAGCAGCTGGTCGAAGTTCAGGCTCATGGCGGAACGCGGTGGCGTCCAGGCGAGGGCAGCACTCATGGTTGGGGATCCTTGCGCAGGAATTCGGGAAGTTGCGGTTCTCGACCGAGCAGGTCGGCAAAGCAGTGGTCGATGTCCTGATCGCCCTGGGCGATCAGCTGCAGCGCGTCGAGGGCGGCGTCGACCCGCGCCGCCCGTTCCGCGTCGATGATTTCGCGGGCCATGCCGAGGAAGACCAGCAGCCACTGGCCGGCCGCGACTTCGCCCACCAGCAGGGTACCGATGCGCTGCGCGCCATTGCGCCCGGCGCACCACGCGAAGCTGCCCTCGATGCCGATCACCTGCATGGGAATGCCGATGCACACGGCGTTCAGCCCGCCGCGCGGCCGGCCAGCACGCGCGCATCGCCGAAGCGGCAGGCCGCCTCGGCGGAGGGCCGGCCGCCCTCATAGGCCGCCAGCTGCAGCGCTGCGGCCGTGAGCGCCGGGCCGTCGGGTGGTGCCGAGCGCGGCAGGCAGTCGAGCCCCCAGCGCCGCATCCAGTCGCGCGCAATGAGCAGTGCCGGGTCGATCTGCGCACGCACGCTGTCGCGCAGGCTGCCGCCATAGTCCTCGAGCTGTTCCGCCTGGACACCGATCAGCACCATGGACTCGGGCAGGCGGCCGAGCAGCTCCGCCGCCATCAGCACCTCCTGGAAGCCGGTCTGGTGCAGACTCATCTTCTTCACGCCCATGAAGCGCGGCACTTCGCGGTCCACCGCGACCACCAGTTCGCCGGGCGCACGGCCGTAGTCGACCGCATCGAACACGATCAGGCGTCGTGCCTCCTCGATGTAGGGCAACAGGTACAGGCCCTGGGTGCCGCCGTCCATCAGCAGCGTGCGCGGTCCGGTCTGCCAGCCGGCCTGCAGCGCTTCGACACAGCGCACGCCGAAGCCTTCGTCCGCCCACAGCAGGTTGCCGATGCCGAGCACCAGCAGTTCGTGTGTCTTGTCCGTCATGATCATCCTTCGCGGTACGCGGCAGGCAGCGCAGCGGCTGCCCGCAGCATGTGCGCTTCAGCTGCGGAAGGTGCGTTCGCCGTTGATGATCGCGCCGATCATGGTCTGCCGCGACATGATGTCTTCGCGGATCGCCGCATAGACATGCACGATCACGAACACCACCATCATCCACGCGCCCAGGTGGTGCCAGGTATGCACGTCCTGGCTCTGCCCGAACAAGGGCAGCACCCAGGTCGTGAACAGCACGTTGGCCCAGTGCCCGGCCTGTCCTCCCTCGCCATACAGCGCGAAGCCGGTGACGATCATGAACACGCTGCCCAGGGTCACCATCAGGAACATCATCAGGTTGGCGAGCGGATTGTGGCCCTGGTACTTGCGCGGCTGGCGTGCGATGAAGGCATACCAGAGCAGCTCCTGTCGCATGCCGGCCCACCACTCACGGTCGGCCAGCCGCGGCACGAACAGCTCGCGTGCGTGGTGGTTGCCCACCAGCGCCCAGTAGGCGCGCGCCACGAAGCCGATCGCGAACACATACGCCGCCGCGAAATGCGCAAAGCGGATGTAGCCCATCAGGAAGTTGTCGCTGGCTTCGCCGGGCTGGCTGGGCAGCGGACTGGCGATCAGATAGCCGGTCACCGCCAGCACGCTGATCGCCAGCGCATTGATCCAGTGCCACAGGCGCACCGGGGCCTCGTAGACGAACACTGTCCTGCCGGCTGCGGTCTGCGCCGCGCCGGACACTTCGACTTGCACTGCCATGGCCGTTCTCCTGTCCGGACGCGTTCAACGAACCTTCACCTGGGTCAGCTCCTGCCCGTCCGGCGACATGACGTGGGTCGAACACGCCAGGCAGGGGTCGAAGCTGTGGATGGTGCGCAGGATCTCGAGCGGCTGGTCGGCCTTGGCGACCGGCGTGTTCATCAGGCTGGCCTCGAAGGCACCGATCTGCCCCTTGGGATCGCGCGGACTGCCGTTCCAGGTGGTCGGAACCACGCACTGGTAGTTGTCGATGCGCGTGTCCTTGATGCGGATCCAGTGTCCGAGGGCACCGCGTGGCGCCTCGGTGAAACCGACGCCCTTGGCCTCCGACGGCCAGGTGGATGGTTCCCACTTGTCGATGTTGGCGGTCGAGCTGTCGCCGGCCTTGAGGTTGGCGATCAGCTTGTCGAACTGGGTCTGCTGCAGATTGGCGGCGTAGAGCGCTTCGATGGCACGCGCGGCCGTGCGTCCCAGCGTCGAGAACAGCGCGCCGACGGGCGCGTCGAGCTGGTGCAGCGCACGCTCCACCATGTCCCTGATCTCGGGGTACTGCTTCGGCTGCAGGTAGCCCAGCACCATGCGCGACAGCGGCCCCACCTCGACGGCATTGCCGCGCCAGCGCGGCGACTTGATCCACGAGTACTTGGCGCCCTCGTCGAGCTGCTCGATGCGCGTGCGCGTGCCCTTGGTGTTGGCGCCCAGCGCGAAGTCGGGTTCGGTGACACCGTCCCAGGGATGCAGGCCACGCGCCTCGTCGGGGTACTTGTACCAGGAGTGGGTCACGAACTCCTGCACCTGCTCGGGATCGCGCAGGTCGATCTCGTGGATCCTGCCGAGGTCGCCGTTGATCACCACGCCGCGCGGCAGCAGCAGATTGGGCGCCGTGTAGTCATTGGCCTTCTGCGGCACGTCGCCGTAGGACATGAAGCTCTTGCCCGAGAGGCCACCGCCGTAGAGCCAGTCCTTGTAGAAGCCGCCGATCGCGATGATGTCGGGCAGGTAGACCTTCTCGACGAACTCCTGGGTGCGGTCGATGATGCTCTTGACCAGGTTCAGGCGCTCCATGTTGATCGCCCCCACCGCGCCGACCTGGTCCAGGTTGATGGCGCAGGGCACGCCGCCGACCAGCCAGTTCGGGTGCGGGTTCTTGCCGCCGAAAATGGTGTGGACCTTGACGATCTCCTTCTGGAAATCGAGTGCCTCGAGGTAGTGCGTCACCGCCATCAGGTTGGCTTCGGGCGGCAGCTTGTAGGCGGGATTGCCCCAGTAGCCGTTGGTGAACGGCCCCAACTGCCCGGATTCGACGAACTTCTTCAGGCGGTTCTGCACGTCGCGGAAATAGCCCGGCGAGGACATCGGCCAGTCCGAGATGCTCTGCGCCAGCGTGGAGGTCTTCTTGGGGTCGGCCGCCAGCGCACTCACCACGTCCACCCAGTCGAGCGCGTGCAGATGGTAAAAGTGCACCAGATGATCGTGCACCTGCAGGTTGAGCTGCATGATGTTGCGGATGGTGTTGGCATTCTCCGGGATCTGGATCCCGAGCGCGTCCTCGACCGCGCGCACCGAAGTCAGCGCATGGGTGCCCGTGCACACGCCGCAGATGCGTTCGGTGAAGGCCCACGCGTCGCGCGGATCGCGTCCCTTGAGGATAACCTCGAGTCCGCGCCACATGGTGCCGGTGGACACCGCGTTGGTGATCACGTTGTGGCTGTCGAGATTGACCTCGACGCGCATGTGGCCTTCGATGCGGCACACCGGATCGACCACCACGCGCTTGCCGCTGTTGTCGATCTTGAAGCCCTGCGTCTCGTACGCCATGGTCAGTTGCCCCCCGGGTTCTTGTCGTTGTTGCTGCGCGCGCGGCTCAGCGCGCTGACCGCGGCATGCGCGGCCACGGCGGCGCCGGCGACCGCGGCAACGCCGCCGCCCAGGCGGTCGGCGTTGGATTCGACGCCGAAGGCCTTGATGTCGGTGACCCGGTTGTAGAAGCCGCCTTTGTCCCAGAAGCCTTCCTCGGAACAGCCGATGCAGCCGTGGCCGGACTGGATCGGAAACGAGACGCCGCCGTTCCAGCGCGTGGTCGAACACGCGTTGTAGGTGGTCGGCCCCTTGCAGCCCATCTTGTAGAGGCAGTAGCCGCGGCGCGCGCCTTCGTCGTCCCAGTGCTCGACGAACTGGCCGCCGTCGAAGTGCGGCCGGCGGTAGCACTTGTCGTGGATACGCTGGCCGTAGAACATTTTCGGCCGGCCCTGACGGTCGAGTTCGGGGATGCGGTCGAAGGTCAGCATGTAGGTGACCACGCCAGTCATCACTTCGGCGATCGGCGGGCAGCCTGGCACCTTGATGATCGGCTTGTCGGTGATCACCTTGTGCACCGGGGTGGCGCGCGTGGGGTTCGGCTTGGCGGCCTGGACGCAGCCCCACGAGGCGCAGGCGCCCCAGGAGATGATCGCCTTGGCGTCCGCTGCGGTCTCGCGCAGGATCTCGACAAAGGGGCGCCCGCCGTGGATGCAGAACATGCCGTCTTCGTTGAGCGGGGGATTGCCTTCCACCGCCAGGATGTAGTTGCCTTTGTACTTCTTCTTGATGTCCTCGATGATCGCCTCGGCCTGGAAGCCGGCCGCGGCCATCAGGGTGTCGTCGTAGTCGAGCGAGAGCATCGACAGCACCACGTCCTTGGCCAGCGGGTGGGCCGAACGGATGAAGGATTCCGAACAGCAGGTGCACTCCAGACCATGCAGCCAGATCACCGGCGTGCGCGGCTTGGTCTCCATCGCATGGGCAATGCGCGGTGCAAAGGCCGGGCCCAGGCCCAGCGATGCGGCCGTCAGGCTGCAGAACTTCATGAAGCTGCGGCGGGAAATGCCCTGTCGCCGCATGACCTCGTAAAACGTCTCGATCGACATTCGCGGTCCTCCTCGTCTCTTTTTCTGGTTCGCCGGGCCTGGCGGCCGGTTCGGCCGGACACGTGCCGGTCCGGATGGAAGGCCACTTACACAAAACGTGCCAGCCCGCTGGAAGATGAAAATGATTCCTGCGATCAGCCACTTGCGCATCGCCAGACGCTGCCTTGGCGAGCCCGCATGGTCACCCACCTGCCAGTCCGGGCCGGAAATCGGCAGCACTGCTTGCAGCCGCACCGGGGCAGCGGTGGCGGCACACGCGCGTGCGCCTTGCCGCGGCGCCGCAGCTTGGCTACCCTGCAGGCCCACCCTTTCTGCAGGGCCTCCATGCGCGGCTTGGCATTCCTCCTCCTGTTCCTGTGTCTTGGCTGGCAGCCGGCGCAGGCGGCACCCACCGACGGCGTCACCGGCCCGGCGCTGGAAGACATGACCTGGACCGAGCTGCGCGAGCAGATCCGTGCCGGCAGGACCACGGTGCTGATCCCGATCGGCGGCACCGAACAGAGCGGACCCGCGCTGACGCTGGGCAAGCACAACGTGCGCGTGCGCATCCTGGCCGGGCGCATCGCGGCCGGACTGGGCGATGCGATCGTGGCACCGGTGCTGCCCTATGTTCCGGAAGGCGCGATCGCGCCGCCCACCTCGCACATGCGTTTCCCGGGCACCATCAGCATTCCCGACGCGACCTTCGAAGCGCTGCTCGAAGCGGCCGCAGCGAGCCTGCGCGTGCACGGCTTCCGCAACGTGGTGCTGCTCGGTGACCATGGCGGCTACCAGGCCGATCTGCGCCGGGTCGCCGAGCGCCTCAATCGCGCCTGGAAGGGCAGTGGCGCGCAGGTCCTGGTGCCGACCGAGTACTACGACAGCAGCAGCGCGGGCTTCGCCGCCACGCTGCGCGAGCACGGCCTGCGCGACAACGAGATCGGCACCCATGCCGGCCTTGCCGACAGCTCGCTGCAACTCGCGCTGGCGCCGGAGTCGGTGCGCGCGGAACGTCTGCGCCTGAGCCCGCCGCCCGGCGCCGCCGACGGCGTCTACGGCGGCGATCCGCGCCGCGCCAGTGCCGAACTCGGCCGCCTGGGCGCCGATGCCATCGTCACCAACACCATCGCCGCGCTGCGCCGGACCATTGGCGCGCGGTGACGCCGGCGCCGCATGGCGCCGCACCCGCTTTACGTCAGCCAAGGAAGTCGACATGACCACACGCCCCTTCTCCTCCCTGCACCGCGCCATCGCGCTTGCGCTGGCCTTCGGCAGCGCCACGGCCGCCCTGGCGGCAGCGCCGGCGCCGGCCCCGGCCGCTGCCATCACCACGGTCGCCGGCATGCCGCCGGTGACCGATCCCGCCAACCTGTACAGCGAAACCCAGGCCGGCAAGTTCAGCCCGGCCGTCGCCGGCGCCCTCGAGCGCGTCTACGTGCCCAATCTGCGCTCCAACAACGTCGACGTCATCGACCCTGCCACCTTCAAGGTGATCGACCGCTTCCCGGTCGGCCGCGGTCCGCAGCACGTGGTACCGGCCTGGGACCTGCAGACGCTGTGGGTGGCCAACAATGCCGAGAACCGCAGCGACGGCAGCCTGACGCCGATCGACCCCAAGACCGGCAAGCCGGGCAAGTCGGTGCCGGTCGATGACCCCTACAACATGTATTTCACGCCCGACGGCAAGGAAGCCATCGTGGTGGCCGAGGCACACGCGCGTCTGGATTTCCGCGATCCGCACAGCATGGCGCTCAAGTCCAGCCTGTCGGTGCCGAAGTGCCGCGGCATCAACCACGCCGATTTTTCGATCGACGGCAGCTACGTGATCTTCACCTGCGAATTCGACAGCAGCATCGCCAAGATCGATCTGGTCAACCGCAAGGTGCTGGGCTATCTGAAGCTGGGCACCAGGGGCATGCCGCAGGACATCCGCGTGTCACCCGACGGCAAGGTGTTCCTGGTCGCCGACATGATGGCCGACGGCACCCACGTGATCGATGGCGACAGCCTGCAGAAGGTCGGCTTCATCGCCACCGGCACCGGCGCCCACGGCATCTACCCCAGCCGTGACGGCACGCGCTTCTATGTGGCCAATCGCGGTTCGCACCACGTGCACGGACATCCGCATGGTGCTGGCAGCGTCTCGGTGATCGATGCCGCCTCGCGCAAGGTGGTGGCAAACTGGCCGATTCCCGGCGGTGGCAGCCCCGACATGGGCAACGTGAGCGCGGACGGCAAGACGCTGTGGCTGTCCGGCCGCTACGACGACGCCGTCTACGCGATCGATACCGCCAACGGTTCGGTCAGGTCGATCGCGGTCGACATGGAACCGCATGGACTGACGGTCTGGCCGCAGCCCGGCCGCTATTCCCTGGGGCATACCGGCAACCTGCGCTGAGCGTAGGCGGCAGGCGGGGCGCGCTCAGCGCAGCGACGCCTCGAATGCCGGTTCGTCGATCGAGCCGAACGCGAAGCCCAGGCTCTCGAGGCGCCCGATCACCTCGTCGAGCTTGTGCAGGGTGTGGCGATGGATCTCGTGCATCAGCACGAAGGCGGCGCGCACGTGGTGGCGCGCCAGCGCGTCGAGCACGTATTCGGTCTCGCCTTCTTCGGGGCCGTCATCGAAGGTGAGCGCCACCGTCCGCGTCGGCGGCGGCGTGCCGATCGCCGACTCGTAGCGGCATTCCTGCGCCTTCGGCGCACCGCTCGCCACCGCTGCCGCCTGCTCCTCGCGGTGCGCGATGGCCTCGCTGCGCAGCGTGCGGATGCGCTGCGTTTCGAGCGTGCTGTGGGTGGTCTTGCGCAGGCTGCCTTCGACGTAGGCGGCACGGTTGAGCGTGTGCTCGGCCATGCAGCGCGCCTGCGCGAGCTCGGGCTTGAGCGAGCCGGCATCGGCGGCGCTGGCGCCACGTACCAGCGCGCAGTCGGCATCGCGCATCGCGGCCCAGGCCTGCTGCGCGTCGCCCAGCTGGGTCTCGCCCTGGGGACTGAGCATGGACAGGGTGTGCCGGGTAGCGGCGGCGCAGACGCGCGGCGCCGGCTCAGGGAATGCCGATCAGCTTGTGGGTCTGCAGCGACAGGCGCCACTGCGGATGCGCCAGGCAGTAGGCCAGCGCCTGCTGCAGATGGGCGGCGCCGTCCGGACCATCCATGGCCTGCAGGAAGAAATGACGGAACGCCAGACCTGCGAAGCGCTCCGGCGGCGCATCGGCCTGCGGGTAGACCAGCTTGAGCTCGTCGCCGGCGGTCAGCTGCAGGGGCGCCGTGGACTTCGGGCTCACGCACAGCCAGTCGATGCCCGGCGGCGCCGGCTGAGTGCCGTTGGTTTCCACAGCGACCTGAAAACCCGCGACGCGGAGGGCATCGACGGCGGCGGCGTCCAGCTGCAGCAGCGGCTCGCCGCCCGTGCAGACCACCAGCGGGATACCGCCGGCAGCGGCCGGCCAGCAGTCGCGCACGGCCTGCGCCAGCGCAGCGGCGCTGGCAAAACGCCCGCCGCCAGGTCCGTCGGTGCCGACGAAGTCGGTGTCGCAGAAGCGGCACGCGGCGTCGGCGCGATCGGATTCGCGGCCACTCCAGAGATTGCAGCCGGCAAAGCGGCAGAACACCGCGGCACGACCGGTCTGCCCGCCCTCGCCCTGCAGGGTGTAGAAGATCTCCTTGACCGTGTAGCTCACGGCAGCAGGATACGGCTGGCAGTGCTGCGCCGGCTCACCAGCGCGCCGCTGCCGTCGTCGCCGAGCAGGTCGACGCGCTCGAGCGCAGGCAGGCCCGGGACCGCCTGGCGCAGCACCCAGGCGGCCAGCGTGGCGCAAGCGGCATCGGCAAGTCCGGCCACCTCGTGCAGCGGCTGGTGGTCGATGGCGCGGAACACCGGATCGAACACGCGCTTGACGTCGCCGAAATCGACCGTCCAGCCCAGCACCTGATCGAGCGGCGCGCACAACTGCAGGCGCAAGGCGAAGGTATCGCCGTGCAGCCGCGCGCGTGCATCGCCCGACGGCGCATGGCGCAGGCGCACCGCGCTGTCCAGGCTGAAGTCCTTCCAGATGCGGTGCTGGGCGCCGTCGAACACGGCGCCGCAACTGGCCGTCTCGTGCACGATGACGCGCGCCAGGCCCGGCAGCGCCGGCCGCAGCCGCTCCCAGATCCAGGCCGAGAGCACCTCGCTGGTCGGGATCTCCAGGCCGGGCAGCTCATTGAGGCAGGCGTGATCGAGCACGCCGGCCAGCGGCGTCCACGCCTGCTGCAGCCACTCGCCGGCCAGTTCGGCGTCGGCAGTCGCGACATCCAGGCCGAGCTGCAGCGTGATGCCGAAAGCGTGGCCATGCATGCGTCCGCACTTGTGTCCCGGCGGCACGTGCGGCAGGCGATGCGCAGCATGCAGCGTGAAGCGGCGCCAGACTTCGACGCTGCCGTCCGCGCGCCAGTTGGCACCGCGATCAGGGGCACTGCGCAGGCACACTGCGATCGATTCCAGAGGCCCGTCCAGGCGCCGCGCAAGATCGCGCACCAGCGCTGCGTCGCCGGGCGCGCGCAGCGACTCGTTGAGCAGGCGGTACTGCCAGCCGGCCACCGCGTCGTGCAGGGCATCCTGCACCGCCGCCGGCTCGGCGCCGGCGAAGGCCACCCGGCGGGTTCCCGGCACGGCGGCCACGCGCACGACGAAACCATGGCCGTGCAGGGCGTGACGGGGATCGGCAGGCGGCAGGTATTCCAGACGGCGCGCGGCCTGGAAGCCGGCGGCGGCGAGATAGAGGGTATCCATGGCAGGCGCCACATTCTACCCGAGTGCTGCGCGCTTACCCAGTCCTCCGCTGGCGCTGGCAGCGCCCCTTTATCATGACGATTGACATCTATTTTGAGCCTCCGCCATACTGCCATGCTCCTGCCTCGCGGTCCCAGGCCATGCCACGCGTATCCCGACTTCAAGCCGACCAGCACCGCCTGGCCATCGAAAAGGCCTCGGCCCGGCTGTTCCGCGAACGCGGACTGCACGGCGTGAGCGTGGCCGAGTTGATGGCCGCCGCCGGCCTCACCCACGGCGGCTTCTACGGCCATTTCGCCTCCAAGGAGGCGCTCGCCGCACAGGCCTGCACGCGCTGCTTCCAGCAGTCGCGGCTGCGCTGGCGCGAGCGCATTGCAGCAGCGGGCAGCCGCGCTGCGGCGCATGCGGACATCGTCAACGCCTACCTGTCGCCACGCAGCCGCGACGCCGCCGGCAGCGCCTGCCCGCTGCCGGCACTGGCCGGCGACGTGGCGCGCGAACCGGCCGGCGCGCCGCTGCGCGCGCGCTTTCGCGAGGGCATCGCAGGCCTGCTCGGGATCCTGGCCGGACTCCAGCCGGTCGCGGACGGCGCGCAGGCGCACGCGGACGCGCTGGTCGAACTGTCCACCCTGGCCGGCGCCTTGCTGCTGGCACGCGCCACGGCCGGCGATGCGCTGTCGGACCAGTTCCTTGCGGCCGCGCGCCATGCGCTGACCGCGCGCAGCGGGAGCTGAGCGCCATGCTGGCCCTGCCCCTGTCACGCTGGCTGCACGCGCGCGGTATCCACTACGCGTGGGTCGCCGCGGCCGTCGGCTTTCTCACCATGCTGAGCTCGGCCGCCACCCTGGGCCTGCCCGGCGCCTTCCTCAAGCCGCTCAGCCAGGAATTCGGCTGGAGCCTGGATCAGATGTCGTCGGCGCTGGCGGTGCGCTTCGGCCTGTATGGCCTGCTTGGCCCCTTCGCCGCAGTGTTCCTCAGCCGTTATGGCCTGCGCCGCATGATCTGCCTGGCCATGGTGCTGATGGCGGGCGGACTGGCACTGGCCACGCGCATGCACGCCATGTGGCACCTGGTCGTGCTGTGGGGCATCACCCTTGGGGTGGGCTCCGGACTGACCGCACTGGTGCTCGGTGCCACCGTGGTCAACCGCTGGTTTGTCCACCGCCGTGGCCTGGTGCTGGGCGTGCTCACCGCCAGCTCGGCCACCGGACAACTGGTGTTCCTGCCGCTGGCCGCCTGGCTGGTCGAACACCAGGGCTGGCGCATGGCCTTGCTGCCGATCGGCGTGCTGCTGGCGCTGGTGTTCACGCTGGCCTTGCTGCTGATGCGCGACCGGCCCGAAGACCTGGGCCTGCGTGCCTACGGCGCCGCCGTCAGTGCGCCGCTTGAACCCGCGCCGGTGGCGCTCGGCCTGCTCGCCCCCTGGCGCGCGCTGGCCGATGCCAGCCGGCTGCCGATGTTCTGGGTACTGGCAGGCACCTTCTTCGTGTGCGGACTGAGCACCAACGGCCTGATCCAGACGCATTTCATCTCGCTGTGCAGCGACTACGGCGTCGCGCCGCTGCCGGCAGCCTCGGTGCTGGCCGCGATCGGCGCCTTCGATTTCATCGGCACCATCACCAGCGGCTGGCTGACCGACCGCTTCGACAGCCGCAAGCTGCTGTTCTGGTACTACGGTCTGCGTGGCCTGTCGCTGCTGTGGCTGCCGTATTCGGGATTCACACTGTACGGTCTGTCGCTGTTCGCGATGTTCTACGGCCTGGACTGGATCGCCACCGTGCCGCCCACCGTGCGCCTGGCCAACGCCAGCTTCGACCGCGCACGCGGTCCGATGATCTTCGGCTGGGTGTTTGCCAGCCACCAGCTGGGCGGCGCCGTGGCGGCGTATGGCGCCGGTCTTGCGCGCACCGTGCTGCTGTCCTACCGTCCGGCGCTGTTTGCTGCCGGCATCGCGTGCGTGATCGCGGCGCTGGTGGTGCTGCGCGCACGGCTGCCGGGCGAGCAGCGCAGCGTCGGCGCGGCGCTGGCCGCTGCCGGCCGGCCTGCCTGATACCATTCGGGCTTTGCTGCTGCAGGATCCGTTCATGTACCACCTGCTCGCCTTGCTGTCCGACCGCCTGCTGAATCCCTTGTCGCTGCTGCTGATCCTGCTGCTCACTGGCCTGCGCAGCGATGCGCGCGCGGCGCGCCGCACGCTCCTGGCAGCCGTGCTGCTGCTGCTGGCACTGGCCTGGACTGCGCCTGCCGATGCGCTGCTGGCGACGCTGGAGGACCAGACGACGCCCTATGCCAGGCACGACCCGGAAGGCGTGCACCTGGGCGACTACGCGGGCGTGGTGGTGCTGGGTGGCGCGATCAAGGATGCCCGCCTGTGGACGCGGCCGGGTCAGCTGCCCTTGCGTGAAAGCGCCGAACGCATGGTGGCGGCGGCAAACATCGCGCGCCAGCAGCCCGACCTGCCGATGATCTTCACCGGCGGCTCGTCGGAACTGGGCGGCAACGGGCGCAGCGAGGCCGAAGGGGCGCGGCTGGTATTCGCCGCGCTCGGTCTGGCGCCGAATCGCGTGCGCTACGAGGCGGCGTCGCGCAACACCCACGAGAATGCCGTGTTCTGCGCGCGCCTGCCCGGCGTCGACCCGCAGCGCCCCTGGCTGCTGCTCACCACTGCCTCGCATATGCCGCGCGCGCTGGCAGCGTTCCGCCACACCGGCTGGAATGTCAGCCCTTATCCGGTGGACTACCGCACGGCCGAACACGACGAGGGCTGGCGACTGGACTGGAACAGTTCCCTGTCGCACTGGCGGCTGGCCCTGCACGAATGGGTGGGTCTGATCACCTACCGGCTGCGCGGCTGGGCCTGAGCAAGGTACGATTGCGTCTTCGTCCACGTACGCAAGCTGGAAGCCCACATGCACGCCGCCTATTCCGTCAATGCCAAACGCCTGCACTGGCTGATTGCCCTGCTGATTGTCGCGCAGTTCCTGGTGACCCTGCTGATGCCTGACATCAAGGAGGGCATGAGCATGGAGCCGGTGATCACGCTCCATTTCACGCTCGGCCTGCTGGTGCTGCTGCTGATGGCGGTGCGCCTGGTGGTGCGCCTGCGCAATCCGGTGGAAGCCGCGACCACGCCCGGCAAGCCGCTGGAACGTGTGCTGGCGGTCGGCGTGCACCGGCTGTTCTATGCCATCCTGCTGACCAGCCCCTTCCTGGGCTGGATCGCAGCCTCGGCGCACGGCCTGCCGGTGGCATTGTTCGGCATCGTCGAACTGCCGGCACTGGCTGCCGACCACGCCGAGTGGGGGCATCAGGCCGGCGACGTCCACGGTCTGGTGATGTGGACGCTGCTCGGGCTGATCGCACTGCACGCGGGCGCTGCGCTGTTCCACCACCTGGTCCGCCGCGACGACACACTGCGCAGGATGCTGCCCGACCGATCGCGCTGAGCGGCGGCTGCTGCGCGGCACGGACCGCATGTCATCCCCGGCAAACAGCGCTGCCCTGCCTGCGCGCGCCTTCGCGGCACTCCAGGCAGGCGGCTTCCGCGCCCATCTGGCCACCTTCACGCTGACCATGATGGCGGACAACGTGGAACACGTCATCAGTTACTGGATGATGTTCCGCCAGTTCCACTCGCCGGCACTCGGCGGCTTCGCGGTGCTCTCGCACTGGCTGCCCTACCTGCTGTTCTCGGTGCCGGCCGGCGCGCTCGCCGACCGTCTCGACCCGCGCCGCATCATCCAGGTTGGCGGCCTGATGTTCATGGCAGTCTCGCTGGGCTGGGGCTGGTTCTTCCTGACCGGCACGCTGCGCATCTGGGAAGCGATGGTGCTGCTGGTGGTGCACGGCTGCGCCGGCGTGCTGTGGACCACGTCGAGCCAGGTGCTGGTGCACGACATCGTGACACCGGACCTGCTGCAAAGCGCAGTGCGCAACCAGGCCACGGCGCGCTACCTGGGCATCCTGGTCGGTCCCGCAGTGGGCGCCGGCATGATGCTCACCCTGGGTCCGACCGTCGGGATTTTCTTGAACGCGCTGTTCTACCTGCCGCTGCTGCTGTGGCTGTGGAAGGCTCCCTATGGGCCGCGCTTCCGCGCCGCTGGCCGGCCGGCGCCGGCGCGCGCCGTGCGCGGCCTGGCCGACATCATCCAGACCGCTCGCGACGTGGCCGGCAATGCGGTGATCGTGTCGATGACCCTGCTCGGCGGCATCGCCTCGTTCTTCGTCGGCAACAGCTACCAGGCGCAGATGCCCGACTTCGCGCTGGACCTCGGCCACGGCGACCCCGGTGCGCTGTACAGCCTGCTGCTGGCCGCCGATGCCGCCGGCGCGCTGGTGGCCGGCGTGCTGCTCGAAACCACCGGCATGCTGCGTCCACAGCCCCGCAGCGCGCTCGCGTTGGCGTGTGCGTGGTGTGCGGCGCTGGCCGGATTCGCGCTGGCCGGCAGCTACCTC
>JAGWIJ010000125.1 GCA_028873535.1 Pseudomonadota bacterium | reverse complement strand
CCGGCCGCACAGGCCGGGCTGGGGCGACGCGCGCGTCGGGCCAACCTGCGCGACGCCTTCGAGGTCGATGCGCTGCCGCCCGGCACGCCCGTGTGCCTGTTCGACGACGTGCTTACGACGGGCGCGACCTTGCGCGAACTGGCCCGCGCGGCCCGGGCGGCCGGCGCCGGCCGGGTGACGGCGGTGGTGCTCGCGCGCACACCGGCACGCGCGGAATTGCGGCCCGATATTGCCTGAGCCGGCTCGTCAGTCGAGGGTCATCTCGAGTATCCACGCACGCGTGTGGCTAGAATGGGCGCATGTTCGACGTCATCCTCTACCAGCCCGAGATTCCTCCCAACACCGGCAATGCCATCCGCATGTGCGCCAACACCGGCTGTCGCCTGCACCTGATCGAGCCGCTGGGCTTCGAGGTGGGCGACGCCCGCCTGCGCCGTGCCGGCTTGGACTACCACGAACTGACTGTGCTGAGTGTGCACCGCGACTGGGCTGCCTGCCTCGCCGCGCTGCGAGCCGCGCGCCCGCGCGGCGTCGAGCCGCGCATCTACGCCTTCACCACGCGCAGCACGCGCAACTTCGGCGCTGCCAGCTTCGTGCCCGGCGACGTGCTGCTGTTCGGTCGCGAAAGCAGCGGCCTGCCCGACGCCGTGCTGGCGCAGATCGATCCGGCGTGCCGGCTGCGCATTCCGATGATGCCGGGCAGCCGCTCGCTCAACCTGTCGAACGCCGCTGCGGTGGCGGTCTTCGAAGCGTGGCGCCAGCAGGGCTATGCCGGCATGAGCGATCCGTCGGCCTGATCAGGACTCGGCGCGCGGGTCGCGCGCCAGCAGCTGGTGCAGCGCCTCGGTTGGCGCGTGACGCCCTTCCAGCACGGCCAGCACGGCGGTGCAGATCGGCATTTCGACGGCATGGTCCTGCGCCAGGCGCGCGACGGCGCTGGCCGTGGACACGCCTTCGGCCACCTCGCCGATGCCGGCCAGGATTTCGGCAAGCGGCCGGCCGCCGGCCAGACCCTTGCCGACGCGATAGTTGCGCGACAGCTCGGCGGTGCAGGTGAGCATCAGGTCGCCGACGCCAGCCAGGCCGAGGAAGGTCTCGGGACGCGCGCCGAGCGCTTCGCCGAAGCGGCGCACCTCGGCCAGGCCACGCGTGACCAGCGCGGCGCGCGCGTTGAGTCCCAGGCCCATGCCATCGCACATGCCGGCAGCGATCGCGATCACGTTCTTGAGGGCACCGGCGACTTCGACGCCGGTCGGGTCGGTGCTGGAGTACAGGCGCAGGCAGGGCTGGTGCAGCTCCTGCACCAGGCGCGCCGTGGTGCGTGCCGCGCTGCCGCGGCCACCCGCCAGCACCAGCGCAGTCGGCTTGCCGGCCGCCACCTCGCTGGCAAAACTGGGGCCGGACAAGGACAGCACCGCATTGCCGGCGGCCAGCAGTTCACGCGCCAGCACGTGTGGCAGGCGGCCCGTGACCCGCTCGAAGCCCTTGCAGGCCAGGATCACCGGTTGCCGGAAGCCCATGCGCGCGATCGACTCCAGCACGTCGCGCGCACCGGCCACCGAGGTGGCCACGATCGCCAGCTGCGCGCGATCGAACGCCGCGTCGATCAGCGGACACACCTCCACCGCATCCGGCAGCCGCACACCGGGCAGCGCGTGCGGATGGCTACGCTGTTCATGCAGGTGTACACAGGTCCCGGTGTTGCGCGACCACAGCGCGATCGTGTGGGCGCGTCCCAGGCTGACCGCCAGAGCCGTACCCCAGGCCCCGGCGCCGAGGATGGCGATCCGCATCGCTCGCGGTGGATCAGTGCGTGGCGCCGCTGCCGTTGGTGGCCGCTTCACCCTGGGCGCGTGCCGCCTGCTGTTGGGCGTAGAGCGCTTCGAAGTTGACCGGATTGAGCAGCACCGGCGGGAAACCGGCACGCACGGTCAGGTCCGACACGGTCTCGCGCAGATACGGGAACAGGATGTTCGGGCAGGCGATACCAAGGATAGGGCCGAGCTCGGCGGCCGGCACGTTGCGCACCTGGAACACGCCGCCCTGGGTGACTTCGACCAGGAACATGGTGCGCTCGCCCAGCTTGGCGGTGACTGTCACGGTGATGGTGGCGCCGAAGATGCCTTCGGCGACGTTGCCGCCTTCGGTGGACAGCTGCACTTCGATCTGCGGCGCTTCGCGCTCCAGGAAGATCGCCGGCGCGTTCGGGATTTCGACCGATGCGTCCTTGACGTAGATCTTCTCGATCGAGAACAGGGGCTGCTGGGACTCGCTGGCTGCTGCTTGGGCTTCGTCGCTCATGAAACGTCCTTTGGAACTGCTGGCTCTGGGAGGGGGCTTCGGGCGATCAGCCGCGAAGCAGGGGATCGAGGCCGCCCGCATGGTTGAGCGCCGACAGGTCGTCGAAGCCTCCCACGTGGGTGTCGTCGATGAATATCTGCGGCACGGTGCGTCGTCCGCCGCTGCGCTCGAGCATTTCCTGGCGGCGCGCGGGATCGAGGTCCACGCGCACCTTCTCGATGTCGGTCACCCCCTTGGCAGCCAGCAGCCTTTCGGCTGCGACGCAATAGGGGCAGGTGGCGGTGCTGTACATCAGGACGTGTGCCATGGCGCTCAGGCCTTCTGGACCGGCAGGCCGGCCTCTTGCCAGGCGCTCATGCCACCGCGCAGCTGCACCACCTCGGCGAAGCCGGCCGCCTTGAGCGCGCGCATCGCCGCCACCGGCCGCTGACCGATCAGCAGCACGGGACGGCCCTTGAGCTTGGCCAGTTCGCCGACGCGCGCCGCCAGTTCGCCGGCCGGCAGGTTGCGCGCCCCGGGGATGCGCGCCTGCGCGAATTCTTCGGCGCTGCGCATGTCGATCACCACGGCGCGCTTCTGGTTCATCAGCAGGGTGGCCTCCATGGTGCCGATCTCGGCGCCGCCATTGAGCATGCGGTCGATCTCGGGCCAGATGAACATGCCGCCGCTGATCAGCATCAGGGCCAGGTAAGCGAAATTCTGGGTCAGGAAGTGCATGCGTACTCCGTGCAATAACCCACCATTCTAGCAGAGGCTGGAGACAATTCTTGCCCTGGCGTTGGCTGCGCCCGAAGCGGCCGGCGCTTCGCCGGTGACCACGCCCCGGCCTCGGCTATAATCGTCGTCGCCCGCGGGTGACCCCCGCCAACCAAGACAAATACGGCCCCACATGAACAAGATCGTGCTGCTGCGCCACGGCGAGAGCGTCTGGAACCATGAAAACCGATTCACCGGCTGGGCCGACGTCGACCTCAGCGAAAAGGGCCGCAGCGAAGCGCTGGCCGCTGGCCAGGCCATGAAGGATGCGGGCTTCGCCTTCGACCTCGCCTTCACCTCGGTGCTGCGGCGGGCGATCCGCACGCTCTGGACGGCGCTCGACACCATGGACCGCATGTGGATCCCGGTCGAGCACAGCTGGCGCCTCAACGAGCGCCACTACGGTGCACTGCAGGGCCTGAACAAGGCCGAGACCGCGGCCAGGTACGGGGATGCCCAGGTGCTGCAGTGGCGCCGGGCCTTCGACGTGCCGCCACCGGCCCTGGCCGCCGACGACCCACGCTACCAGATCAACGATCCGCGCTATGCCGGACTCGCGGCCGGCGAAGTGCCGCTGACCGAATGCCTGAAGGACACCATCGCGCGCGTCATTCCCTACTGGGAACAGGCGATCGCGCCGCAGGTGCGCGCCGGCCGCCAGGTGCTGGTCACTGCCCACGGCAATTCGCTGCGCGCCCTGATCAAGTATCTCGACGGCATGGACGACCAGTCCATCGTCGAGCTCAACGTGCCGACCGGGACGCCCCTGGTGTATGAACTCGACGATCAGCTGCGGCCCTTGCGCCACTATTATCTGGGCGATCCCGAAGCGGTCGCCGCGGCTGCGCGTGCCGTCGCCGAGCAGGGGCGAGCCAAGTCCTGAGCCAGCGCTTGCGGTCCAGTCCTTCCCGGTGGCTGCTGGCCGCCGCCCTGGTGGCAGCGGGTGCATGCCTGCCAGCGCCGGCGGCGCAGGCGCGCGAGCCGGTCGCACATCCTGCCGACGAGCGCGCCGGGCGCGATCTGGAAGACCTGCGCCGACGCATCCGCGACGCCCAGCGCGACCTCAGCGCCACCGAGGAAAGCCGCAGCGAGGCTGCCGATGCCTTGCGCAAGTCCGAGCAGGCGATCAGTGACGCCAGCCGCACGCTGCGGGAACTGGGCCAGCAGGAGGCGGATACCCAGTCCACGCTTGGCCAGCTGGCAGCAGCACAGGCGGCCAGCCGCGACGCCATCGCCAATGGCCAGGCGCGCCTGGCCGCGCTGCTGCGTCACCAGTACCGCGCCGGTGGCGACGACAGCCTGGCCCTGCTGCTGTCGGGCGAGGATCCCTCGCAGCTGGCGCGCGACGGCGAGTACCTGCGCCAGCTGACGCAGGCGCGCGAGGCGGCCGTGGCCGGGCTTGAGCGTGATCTGGAGCGGCTGGCTGATCTCGATCGCCAGGCCCAGGCGCGTGCCAGCGACCTGGCGCGCACGCGCGAGGCGCGTGCGCGCGAGCGCGGCCGTCTGCAGCGCGAGAGTGCCGGCCGCGCGCAGACCGTGGCCGAGCTTTCCTCGCGCCTGCAGGCGCAGAAGCGCAATCTGCAGACCATGGAGCGCGACGAGAAGCGCTTGACCGATCTGGTCGAGCGCATTGCCAGGGCGCTGGAGGAGCGCCGGGTCCAGCGCGAGAAGGAACGCGAGAAGGCGCAGCGCGAGAAGGCCGAACGCGAGCGCCAGCAACGCGAGAAGGCGGCGCGTGCGGCGCGCGAGCGCAAGCCGGGCGAGGCGAGGCCGCCGGATACCGAGCCGCCGGAGCCCGCCGCCGGCGACGCGCGCCGGCCCCCCGAGGTGGTGGCGCGCATCGAGGAAAGCGCCGAGGAGGGCTACGACACCGAGGCCTTCCCGAAAATGCGCGGCCGTCTGCGCCTGCCGGTCACCGGGGAACTTGCCAACCGCTTCGGCAGTCCACGCGAAGACAGCGGCTTGAACTGGAAAGGCCTGTTCATCCGCGCACCGCAGGGACGCGAAGTGCATGCCGTGGCCAGCGGGCGGGTGGTCTACAGCGACTGGTTGCGCGGTTTCGGCAATCTTTTGATCATCGACCACGGCGCCGGCTACATGAGCCTGTACGGGAATGTCGAATCCCTGTTCGCGCGGGTGGGTGAAGTGGTCAAGGGCGGAGCCGCCGTGGCTGCCGTGGGAAATAGCGGCGGCAACCCGGAGCCGGGGCTATACTTCGAGATTCGTCATCAAAGCAGACCGTTCGATCCGATGAGCTGGGTCGGCAAGCCCTGACCGGCCGCGGCCGGGCCGGGAGCCACCCATCGGGCGGCGGTCGCGCCCGCCTCCAGTGCGGGCATCAGGAGAGAGCAATGAGCAGCAAGGCGCAGAAGATCGGACTGGTGGTGCTGGGCGCGGTGATCGGCGTATCACTCAGCCTGAACTACTCGGCGGTGGCGGAAAAGGCAGCGCAGCAGCCGCTGCCGGTCGAGGAATTGCGCACCCTGTCCGAAGTCTTCGGCAGCATCAAGAACAACTACGTCGAAAATGTCGATGATCGCAAGCTGATCAAGGAAGCCATCAACGGCATGGTCTCCGGCCTTGATCCGCACTCCGCCTACCTCGACCAGGAAGCCTTCAAGGAACTGCAGGTCGGCACCCAGGGCGAATTCGGCGGCCTCGGCATCGAGGTCGGCATGGAAGACGGCTTCGTCAAGGTGGTCAGCCCGATCGACGATTCGCCCGCGCAGAAGGCCGGCATCAAATCGGGTGACCTGATCGTCAAGCTCGACGACACCGCGGTGAAGGGGCTGTCGCTCAACGACGCGGTCAAGCGCATGCGCGGCAAGCCGGACACCCAGATCACGCTGACCATCGCACGCAAGGGCGAGACCAAGCCGATCGTGGTCACGCTGACGCGCGCCGTGATCAAGGTCAAGAGCGTCAAGCTCAAGGAAGTCGAACCCGGCTACGCCAGCGTGCGCATCAGCCAGTTCCAGGAACGCACCGCCGAGAACCTGGCGAGCGCAATCGAAAAGGCCTACACCGACAACCAGGGCAAGCTCAAGGGCCTGGTGCTCGACCTGCGCAACGATCCGGGCGGGCTGCTCAACGCCGCCGTCGGCGTGTCCGCGGCTTTCCTGCCGGCGGGCGACCTGGTGGTCTACACCGATGGACGTACCGAGGACGCCAAGATGCGCATGACGGCGACTCCGCAGAACTACCTGCACCCTGGCGCCGATGACTTCCTGTCCAAGCTGCCGGCTGCGATCAAGAGCGTGCCGATGGTGGTGCTGATCAACGGCGGATCGGCGTCGGCCTCCGAGATCGTCGCGGGCGCCCTGCAGGACCACAAGCGTGCCACCGTGATCGGCACCCAGAGCTTCGGCAAGGGTTCGGTGCAGACCATCCTGCCGCTGGGCAACAACACGGCCGTCAAACTCACCACGGCGCGCTACTTCACGCCCAGCGGGCGTTCGATCCAGGCCAAGGGCATCGTGCCCGACTTCCTGGTCCCGGAAGACCCGGCTCTGAGCCCGAGTGACGATGGCCTGGGCATCCGTGAGTCCGATCTGGAACACCATCTCAGCAACCCGACCGACGGCGACGCCGGCAAGAGCGCCGACGAAAAAGGCCTGAACAAGGACGAACTGCGCGAAAAAGCGCAGAAATCCGCCGAGGCACGCGAGAAGGTGCTCAAGGACCGCGAGGCCAGGCTCAAGGCCGGCGAGGAACTGCCGGACTACCAGCTCAATCAGGCCATCGAGTTCCTCAAGACCGGCAAGGTCCAGCAGGTCGCCGCCACCGCCACTGCCGCGGCTGCCGTCAAGTAAGCCGTCACGCTCCAGGCAGGCCCGGCCGGTCGCACGATCGTCCGGGCCTGCCACATTCTGTCCGCGCCATGTTCGACGATCCGGCTCTGCTTCGCTACAGTCGCCACATCCTGCTCGACGATCTCGGCATCGAAGGCCAGGAGCGTATCGCGCGTGGCCGTGCCTTGGTGGTCGGGGCGGGCGGGCTGGGCTCGCCCGCCAGCCTGTACCTGGCCGCGTCGGGCCTGGGCACGCTGATCCTGTGCGACCACGACCAGGTCGATCTGACCAATCTGCAGCGTCAGATCGCGCTGGGCACGGCCGATGTCGGGCGTGACAAGGTGGCCGCCACCGCCGAGCGCCTGGCGGACCTGAATCCGCTCTGCAAGGTGGTGCCGCAGTCGCGCCGGCTGGACGCCGCGGCACTTGCCGGCCTCGTCCCGCAGGTCGATGTGGTGCTCGACTGCAGCGACAACTTTGCCACCCGCCACGCCGTCAATGCGGCCTGCGTGCAGGCCGGTGTGCCGCTGGTGAGCGGGGCTGCGATCCGTTTCGATGGCCAGATCGCGGTGTTCGATGCGCGCGAGCCCCTCAGCCCCTGTTACGAATGCCTGTTTCCTGCGACCGATGCCGCGGACGAAGTGCGCTGCGCCGAAATGGGGGTGTTCGCGCCGCTGACCGGCATTGTCGGCGCCACCCAGGCGGCCGAAGCGCTGCGCCTGATCGCGGGAATTGGCCAGGCGCTGACCGGGCGTCTACTGCTGCTCGATGCGCTGTCGATGCGCTGGCA
Organism: Pseudomonadota bacterium; assembly: GCA_028873535.1. Classification (GTDB taxonomy): domain Bacteria; phylum Pseudomonadota; class Gammaproteobacteria; order Burkholderiales; family Ferrovaceae; genus CAIVHB01. Next base: position 1,439 of record JAGWIJ010000125.1, on the reverse strand, counting down.
CGAAGTGCAGGTGCCGCGCGATCCCGCCTGCCGCGTGTGCGGTCCGCTGGCTAGGCCGGATGCGCGGCCGTCAGGCTCGCCAGATCCCAGCGCGGACGCACGTTGAAACTGCCGCGCGCCGGATCACCCGCCGGCGCCGCGGCAGCGAGGCCGACCGCCGTCAGGCGCAGGCCGGCGGCAAAGGCGATCATGGCGCCGTTGTCGGTGCACAGACGTAGCGGCGGATAGAACACGCGCGCCCCACGTGCGGCCGCTTCGCTGTCGAGCCGGGCGCGCAGGCGCAGGTTGGCGCCCACGCCGCCGGCGACCACCAGACGCTCGAATCCGGTCTGCGCCAGCGCGTGCATCGCCTTGGTGCTCAGAAGTTCGGCCACGGCCTCCTGGAATTCGGCCGCCACGTCGGCGTGATCGTCGCTGCCCACTTCGCGCAGCAGCGTGGCGACCGCCGTCTTGAGACCGCTGAAACTCATGTCCAGGTTGTCCGAGTGGAGCATCGGGCGCGGCAGGCGGAAGCGTCCGGCGCGGCCCTTGGCCGCCAGCGCAGACAGCGCAGGCCCTCCCGGATAGGGCAGACCGAGCAGCTTGGCGGTCTTGTCGAAGGCCTCGCCGGCAGCATCGTCGACGGTCTCGCCCAGCAGTTGGTAGTCGCCCACCGCGCGTACGGCCATCAGCTGGCTGTGGCCGCCCGACACCAGCAGGGCCAGGAAGGGCAGGGCCGGCGGTTCCGGGCTCAGCATGGGCGACAGCAGGTGGCCTTCCAGGTGATGCACCGGCAGGGCCGGAACGCCGAGCGCCAGTGCCAGTGCCTCGGCCACAGCGGCCCCGACCAGCAGGGCACCGGCCAGTCCGGGGCCGGCCGTGTAGGCGATGGCGTCGAGGTCGGCGAGTGCCACGCCGGCGCTGGCCAGGACCTGGCGCGCCAGCGGCACCACGCGGCGCACGTGATCGCGCGACGCCAGTTCAGGCACCACGCCACCGTATTCGTTGTGCATGGCGACCTGCGAATGCAGGGCGTCGGCGAGCAGGCCCCGCTGGGTGTCATAGACCGCCAGACCGGTTTCGTCGCAGGAGGATTCGATGCCGAGGATCAGCATGGGCGCGGCCTGAATTCGGTGGGTTGTTGAGAAAAACTGTGCAAGTTGCCGGCAGGCGAGCCGTTAAAGCACAGTGCCAGGGGTGTGCGGGCGCCAGGCACGGGCGCGCCAGTCCTGGGCAGACAATATTGAAGGTTTCACAGATGATCAATCAATTCAAAATCGGTCCCCGTCTCATCATCGGCTTTGGCGCCGTGCTCGCCATCCTGTGTCTGCTGGCCACGGTGGCGGCCCTGCGCATCCAGGCCATCGGCGCCACGGTCGAACAGGTGGTGACGGTGGGCGACGAAGGTACCACGGCCGGCCTGATGCGCGCGGCGGTCAATTCGCGCATCGGCCTGATGA
>JAGWIJ010000124.1 GCA_028873535.1 Pseudomonadota bacterium | reverse complement strand
GCCAAGGTGAAGTTCCTGCTCGACCAGGCCGAGTGCCCGGTCGGCAACCCGCCGCCGATGGCCATGATCATCAACATCCCCGAGCGGGTGCTGCTGATCAAGGTGAGCAAGATGGCGGACCTGGAAGGCCGCACGGTCGGCTATACGCTGGTGTTTCATGACGTGACCGAGGCGGTTTCCGCCGACGAGCCGGGCAGCGCTCCCCAGCGCACCAAGCGCCAGCTCCTGAAGATTCCCACCGTGTCGCAGAACCGCATCGGCCTGGTCGATGCCGAGCAGGTGATCTTCATCCGTTCGGATGGTCACTACACCTGGGTGACCACCGAGGAAGGCACGAGTTTCTGCAACCTCAACATCACCGATCTCGAGGAGCGGCTGGACAGCGCCAGCTTCATGCGCGTCCACCGCAGCTATCTGGCCAACCTGCGCTACGCTGAGCAGATCCTGCGGCAGGACGGCAAGACCATGCTCAAGCTGCGTGGCGAGGCTGGCAGCCTGCCGGTGTCGCGCACCTCGACGCCGCGCCTGCTCGAGCGCCTGGGCCTGGCCGCAAGCGACAGCGAGCGCTGACCCGCCGCCATTCGTGCAGCCACGGCTGCGCTTCGTGCGGGCGGATCCGCCGTTCGTGAAATGCTGCAAGCGCACACGATGGATTTGGAACGATTCTCACTCCCGGGGTACACCGCATAAGAGCGCCCAAGTTTTTGTTGCGGCGCGACATTCCTGAGGAGAGCAGCCGATGATTCCACCGGAGTTCGACTACCACGCGCCGCGTTCCGTGGCTGAGGCGATCCACCTGCTGGGCGAGCTTGGGCCGGACGCCAAGCTGCTGGCAGGCGGCCACAGCCTGCTGCCGATGATGAAGCTGCGCTTCGCGCAACCCACCCACCTGATCGACCTCAACCGCATCGACGATCTGCGCGGCATTCACGAGGAGGGCGACCAGCTGGTGATCGGTGCGATGACGGTCGAGAACGACCTGATCGATTCGCCCCTGCTGCGCGCACGCCTGCCCCTGCTGCCCGAGGTGGCGCGCCAGATCGCCGATCCGCAGGTGCGCAACCGCGGCACCATCGGTGGCGACATCGTGCACGGCGATCCTGGCAATGACCATCCCGCCATTGCGCTGGCGCTCGACGCCAGCCTGGTGCTGGCGGGGCCGGGCGGCGAGCGCACGCTGCCTGCCGACGGCTTCTTTCTCGGCACCTACATGACGCAGATGGCGGAGGACGAGATCCTGGTGCGCATCCGTGTGCCGGCGTTCGCGCCGCGCACCGGCTATGCCTACCACAAGCTGAAGCGCAAGACCGGCGACTGGGCCACGGCGGCGGCGGCCGTGGTGCTGCGCCTGGACGGCGGCCGCGTCAGCCACGTGCGCATCGCGCTCACCAACGTGGCGCCGATGGCCTTGCGTGCCCACGCCGCCGAAGCGCTGCTGCTGGGGCAGGCGCTCGACGCCGCCCGGATCGACCAGGCGGCTGCGGCCGTGATGGCGATCTGCGCGCCCGCCGACGACCTGCGCGGCGATGCCGAATACAAGACTGCCATGGCTGGCTGCATGTTCCGTCGCGCGCTGGCACAGGCCGCGGCGCGCTGCGCCTGACTCCCGCCAACCATCGAGGAAGACGTCACATCATGAGCAAGAAGATCGTCAAGGTGAATGTCAACGGACGCGTGCTGGAGAAGGCAGTGGAGCCGCGCATGCTGCTGGTCCACTTCCTGCGCGAGGAATGCAACCTGACCGGTGCGCACATCGGCTGCGAGACCAGCCATTGCGGTGCCTGCACGGTGGATATCGACGGGCGTTCGGTCAAGAGCTGCACGCACCTTGCGGTGCAGTGCGAAGGCGCCGAGGTGCTGACGGTGGAGGGCCTGGCCAAGGGCGGCGTGCTGCACGCCGTGCAGCAGGGCTTCTACCAGGAACACGGCCTGCAGTGCGGATTCTGCACGCCCGGCATGCTGATGCGCGCCTACCGCCTGCTGCAGGAAAACCCGGACCCGAGCGAAGAGGAAGTGCGCGCCGGCATGAGCGGCAATCTGTGCCGCTGCACCGGCTACCAGAACATCGTCAAGGCCGTGCTGCACGCGGCCGCCACGCTGCGCGCCGCACGCGCGGCAGCGGCCTGAGGAGGAGAGGGCACATGAACGCACCCAAGGAAGCCGGACTGGCCGAGCGCGCCAGCGCGCTGCAGGGCATGGGCGAAAGCCGTCTGCGCAAGGAAGACGCACGTTTCATCCAGGGACGCGGCAACTATGTCGACGACATCCGCATGCCCGGCATGCTGCACATGGACATCGTGCGCTCGCCGCTGGCGCATGCGCGCATCAAGCGCATCAACAAGGAGCAGGCACTGGCCATCCCGGGCGTGCACGCCGTGCTCACCGCCGAGGACCTGAAGCCGCTCAAGCTGCACTGGATGCCGACATTGGCCGGCGATGTGCAGGCCGTGCTGGCCGACGAGAAGGTGCACTTCCAGATGCAGGAAGTCGCGATCGTGATCGCCGACGACCGCTATATCGCCGCCGACGCGGTGGAAGCGGTGGAGGTCGAGTACGAGGACCTGCCGGTGGTGATCGATCCGTACGCCGCGCTGGCGCCGGACGCCCCGGTGCTGCGGGAGGACCTGGCGGGCAAGACCGAGGGCGCCCATGGCCGGCGCGAGCATCCCAACCACATCTTCACCTGGGAGGCCGGCGATGCTGCCGCCACCGAGGCCGCCTTCGCCGCCGCAGCGGTCACGGTCAAGGCGCGCATCCACTATCCGCGTGTCCACCCCTGTCCGCTGGAAACCTGCGGCTGCGTGGCTTCCTTCGATCCGGTGCGTGGCGAGCTGACCACCTACCTGACCTCGCAGGCGCCGCACGTGGTGCGCACGGTGGTGTCGCTGCTCTCGGGCATCCCCGAATCCAAGGTGCGCATCGTCAGTCCCGACATCGGCGGCGGCTTCGGCAACAAGGTGGGGATCTATCCCGGCTACGTGTGCGCGATCGTGGCGAGCATCGTGCTGGGGCGGCCGGTCAAATGGATCGAGGATCGCGTGGAGAACATTTCCACCACGGCGTTCGCGCGTGACTACCACATGGATGGCGAGATCGCTGCCACGGCCGACGGACGCATCCTGGGCCTGCGCACCCACGTGATCGCCGACCACGGTGCCTTCGACGCCTGCGCCGATCCGACCAAGTTCCCGGCCGGCCTGTTCCACATCTGCTCGGGTTCGTACGACATTGCTGCCGCCTACTGCCAGGTCAAGGGCGTCTACACCAACAAGGCGCCGGGTGGCGTGGCCTACCGCTGCTCGTTCCGGGTGACCGAGGCGGTCTATCTGGTCGAACGCATGGTCGACATCCTGGCGCAGAAACTGGGCCTGGACAAGGCCGAGATCCGCCGGCGCAATTTCATCCGCAAGGAGCAGTTCCCCTACACCAGCCCGTTCGGCTTCGAGTACGACTCCGGCGACTACCATACGGCACTCGACAAGGTGCTGGCGGCCGTCGACTACCCGGCGCTGCGCGCCGAGCAGGCGGCCACGCGTGCCAATCCTGCGTCGCCGACGCTGATGGGGATCGGACTGGTGAGCTTCACCGAAGTGGTCGGGGCCGGGCCCAGCAAGATGTGCGACATCCTGGGCGTGGGCATGTTCGATTCCTGCGAGATCCGGGTGCACCCCACCGGCAGTGCGATTGCGCGCATGGGCACCATCACCCAGGGTCAGGGACACCAGACCACCTACGCGCAGATCATCGCCACCGAACTCGGGATTCCGTCCGAGGTGATCCAGGTGGAGGAGGGCGATACCAGCACGGCGCCATATGGTCTTGGCACCTATGGCTCGCGGTCTACGCCGGTGGCCGGCGCCGCGATCGCGCTGGCGGCGCGCAAGATCCACGCCAAGGCGCGCAAGATCGCGGCGCATCTGCTCGAGGTCGGCGAGAACGACCTCGACTGGGAGATCGACCGCTTCAAGGTCAAGGGTGACGACAGCCGTTTCAAGACCATGCAGGACATCAGCTGGGCGGCCTACCACCAGGCGCCGCCGGGGCTCGAACCCGGCCTCGAGGCCGTGCACTACTACGACCCGCCCAATTTCACCTTCCCCTTCGGCATCTACCTGTGCGTGGTCGACATCGACCGCGCCACCGGTGAGACCAAGGTGCGGCGCTTCCTGGCGCTTGACGACTGCGGCACGCGCATCAATCCGATGATCATCGAAGGCCAGATCCATGGCGGCCTGACCGAGGGCTTTGCGGTGGCGATGGGGCAGCAGATGCCCTTCGATGCCCAGGGCAACCTGCTCGGCAACACCCTGATGGACTATTTCCTGCCCACCGCGGTCGAAACCCCGAAGTGGGAGACCGACCACACCGTGACGCCGTCGCCGCACCACCCTCTGGGGGCCAAGGGCGTGGCGGAATCGCCGCATGTGGGCTCGATCCCGACCTTCACGGCGGCGGTGGTCGACGCCTTTGCCCATCTGGGTGTGGACAACATGACCATGCCGCACAACGCCTATCGTGTGTGGCAGCAACTGCGTGACTGTGGAGCGGCGCTCTGATGGAAGTGAAGCTGGACAAGAACTACCCGCTGGCGGTCGACATGAGCAGCGCGTGGCAGCTGCTGTGCGACGTGCCCGCGGTGGCCGGCTGCATGCCCGGCGCGGCGATCACCGGACAGCTGGACGCCACCCATTACACCGGCACCGTCAAGGTCAAGGTCGGGCCGGCCAGCGCCGCCTTCGGTGGCGACATCGAAGTGCGCGCGCTGGACGCGGCCAGTCGCACCCTGCAGCTGTTCGGCAAGGGTGCCGACCGCGGCGGCTCCTCGGCCTCGATGGAGCTGACGGCCATTGTCAGGCCGGGCGACACGCCCGACAGCTGCGTGCTGGTCGGCCAGGCCAGCGTGATCGTCAACGGCAAGTTCGCGCAGTTCGGCGGCCGCATGATGGTCCAGGTGTCCGACATGCTGCTCGCGCAGTTCGTCGAGAATTTCCGCGTCGAGGCCACGGCGCGCGCTGCCAGTGCAGCGGCAAGCGCAGCGCCGCCGGATGCCACGCCAGCGCTCCCGGGCGCTGACGCCACGGCAACGGGTGCCATGCCCGCAGTCGCGCCGGCACGCGCGCAGGGGCAGAAGGAGATCAACGGCCTGGCCATCCTGTGGGCGCTGATCAAGGGCTGGTTCGCCGGCCTGTTCGGACGGCGCGCCTGAGGCCGGCGTGGACGAAGCCACCCTGCGCCAGGGCCTGCACGCGGCAGGCTATGTTGCCGATCAGGACCTGGCCACGGTGCTGTGGCTGGCCGTCGAACTCGAGCGGCCGCTGCTGGTGGAAGGCGACGCCGGGGTCGGCAAGACCGCGCTGGCAGCCGCTCTGGCGGGTGCGCTCGGGCGTGAACTGGTCCGGCTGCAATGCCACGAAGGCCTCGACCTGGCCCAGGCCGCCTACGAATGGAACTACAGCCGCCAGCTGATCGAGATCCGCCTGCACGAGACCCAGTCCGGCACGCTGCGCGCTGCCGACCTGTTCAGCCGCGATTTCCTGCTCGAGCGCCCGCTGTTGCGTGCCATTTCGGGCGAGCAGCCCTGCGTGCTGCTGATCGACGAGATCGACCGCGCCGACGAAGGCTTCGAAGCCTTCCTGCTCGAGGTGCTGGGCGACTACCAGATCACCGTGCCCGAGCTGGGCACGCTGCGTGCGCGCCATCGGCCGCTGGTGATCCTCACCAGCAATGGCACGCGCGAGCTTTCCGATGCCTTGCGCCGCCGCTGCCTCTACCACTATCAGGACTACCCGACGCTGGCGCGCGAGATCGACATCGTGCGCCTGAGCCTGCCGCAGGCAGCGCACGCGCTGGTCGAGCAGGCGGTGGCCTTCGTGCAGGCGCTGCGCCGCGAAGACCTGCAGAAAAAGCCCGGCGTGGCGGAAACGCTGGACTGGATCCGGGCCCTGCACCGCCTGGGGCTGGCTGCCGTGCCGGACGATGCGCAGCTCATCCGGCACACCCTGGCCTGCCTGCTCAAGACCCGCGAGGACCAGTCACAGCTCGACCCGAACCGCATCCGCCAGCTGATCGAGGGACGGCGCGCCGGCGTTGCCGAGCGCGAGGCGCAGGCGTGAACGACACCGGCGCGCCACCGCCAGTCCCGGTGGACCTTGCAGCGCCGGGCGCGCTGCCCTGCGCCGACCCGCTGGGCGCGATCGCCGGATTCGCGGCCTGGCTGCGCGACCACGGCTTCGGCCTGGGCATTGCCGAACAGCAGGCCATGGTGCGCACTGCGCTGGCCTTGCCACTGAATCGCGCGCGCCAGCTCGATCCGTGCTGGCGCGCCATTGCCTGCCAGGATCGCCGCGACTGGCGCCAGTGGCGCGATCTGTTCGACCGCTACTGGCATCCCGCGCGGACGCGCGGCAGCACGCGCGTGAGCGGCACCACGCGGCCGTCACGCAACCTGCAGCAGCTGGTGCAGGCGCTGCATCGGCAGATGGACGAGGATGCGCCCGGCCGCGCCGGCGGCGACAGCGCGCTGACGGCCGGCGCCGTGACCGAGGGCGATGGCGGGCAGCGCGCGCAAGGCGGCGCAAGCCGCAGCGAAGCACTGCACGACCGCGCCTTCGCGCAGTGGCTGCCGCAGGATCTGAGCCAGCTGGAGCAGCTGGCAGCCGCCATCGCGCGCCGCCTGCGCCGGCAGCTCACGCGACGCTGGCGCGATGATGCGCGTGGCCGGCGCCTGGACCTGCGCCGGACCCTGCGCGCCAGCCTGCACACCGGCGGCGTGCCCTTGCAGCCGGCGTGGCGATCGGTGCGGCGCGAACGGCCTCGCCTGTTCCTGCTGGTCGACGTGAGCCGGTCGATGGAGACCCACGCCCAGCTGTTCCTGCGCATCGCGCGCGCCTTCGCGGGGGCGCTCGACACGCGCGTGTTCGTGTTCCATACCCGGCTGGCCGAAGTGACGCCGCTGCTGCGCAGCGACTCGGCCGCGGTGCAGGAAAAGGTCAACGCGGTCACCGCCGGCTTCGGCGGCGGAACCTGCATTGCCGCCAGCATCGCCGATTTCCGGACCGTGCACGCACGTGCCCAGCTGGGTCGCAAGGCGCGCGTGTGGGTGCTGTCCGATGGCTTCGATGCCGATCCGCCGCAGCGCCTGGCGGAGGAGCTGCTGGAATTGCGCCGCCGCGGTGTGCGCATCCACTGGTTCCACCCCGGTGCCGGGGTGCCGGGCGGCGCTGCGCTGCAGGCGGTGCGCGTCCAGGGTGACCTGGTCGAGGAATTCCTGCGTCTGGACAGACTTGCCGATCTCGCCCGGATCGGCGAACACTTGCACTGAGCCCGTCACTGCGGAGGACAAGGCCATGACCACCCACGAACACGCGCTGAGCAGCGCCGCACGTCTGCAGCAGGAGGGACGTTCGTTTGCGCTGGTGACCGTATTGCGCGCCGAGGCGCCGGCTTCGGCGCGTCCCGGCGACAAGGCGGTGGTGACCGAGGACGGCCAGCTGCATGGCTGGGTCGGCGGCGGCTGCGCCCAGCCAGCGGTGCTGCGCACCGTGCGCGAGGCCCTGGCTGACGGACGTGCACGGACCATCCGCATCGCGCCGGCCAGCGCGGGACAGCAGCGCGAGCTGGGCGACGTGCTGGAATTCGGCATGAGCTGCCACTCGGGCGGCACGCTCGAGCTGTTCGTCGATCCGGTGCTGGCACGGCCGCTGCTGGTGGTGATCGGCCACTCGCCAGTGGCGATGGCGCTCTGCGACCTGGCGCCGCGCGTCGGTTTCGCGGTGACCGTGGTGGCGCAGGACGCCGATGTCCTGGCTTTTCCGGAGGCGCAGCAGGTGATTGCCAGCGATGCCGTCGAGCAGGTGCTGCCGGGCGTGCCGGCCGGGGCCTGGGTGGTGGTTGCAACGCAGGGACGGCGCGATCTGCAGGGACTTCGCCTGGCCATCGCGCTGCGCGCACGGCAGGTGGCCTTCGTGGCCAGCGCGCGCAAGGCCGGCGTGCTCAGGCAGGCGCTGCTCGGTGCCGGCGAATGCGCCCGTGCGGTGGCCGCGATCGTCGCGCCGGCGGGCTATCCGATCGCGGCCAGCACTCCGGAAGAGATCGCGCTGTCGGCGCTGGCAGCCATCGTGGCCGAGCGCCGCGGCGGCCTGAGGGCGGCGCCGCCAGCCGAAGCCGTGGAGGATCCCGCGACAGGCAATGCGCCGGCCGCGGAGCCGGATGCAACGGGGCCGGCGGCAGCGCCGGAGCCGGCTCCGACGCCGGCGCCTGCTGGCGCCAGGTCGCCTTGCTGCGGCGGAGGGCTTTGAGATGGGATGCATCCTGAAAGGCGGTGGTGGGCTGCATGCGCGCCTGGTGGTCGGCGCGGTGCTGCTGGCTGCCGGCGCCGGCAGCCGACTGGGCGGGCGTCCCAAGTCCCTGCTCGAACTGGGCGGCGTGCCGCTGATCCGGCGCCAGCTGATCGCGCTGTCCGGCGCGGGTGTGGACGAGGTGGTGGTGGTGCTGGGTCATCATGCCGAGCGCATCGAGCCGGTGGTGGCCGAGTTCCCGGTGACCCTGGTGCGCAACCCGGATCCCGACGCCGGCCAGGCCTCGTCGGTGCGCATCGGCCTGGAGGCCCTGCGTGGCAGGCTGGATGCGGTGATCGTGGCGCTGGCCGACCAGCCACTGGTGCAACGCGACGACATCGTCGCGCTGATGGCGGCTTTCAAGCGACGCGATGGCGCGGCCATGGTGGTGCCGCGTGTCGACGGTCAGCCCGGCAATCCGGTGATGCTGGAGGCCGCGCTGCGCGAGGAATGGCTGACCGGCGCAGCCGACGCCGCTTGCCGGCGCTGGCGCGACGCGCATCCCGGGCGGGTGTACTGGTACGACAGCGACAACGCGCGCTATCGCATCGACATCGACACGCAGGAGGATATCGACCGCCTGGCCGAGCGCACCGGGCACCGCCTGCGCTGGCCGCAGTCGCCGGCCTGATGGATCTGCGCGCCCTTGCGCGGCCGCTGGCCCTGCGCCTGACCCTGGCGCGCGCGCTGTGCTGGTGCCTGATGCTGTCCGGCTGGCTGCTGGCCGCCGGACTGGCGCCGGGCGGTGCCACGGAGCCGGCGCCTGCCTTGGTCGCGTGTGCGCTGTGGCTGCTGCTGCTCGGCGCCGCGGTCGAACTGGGCGGCCGGCTGACGGTCTCCACGCCGGCATGGCGCGTGCTTCTGGTGGCCGCGGCATGCGCCCTGGCGGCTGCGCTGTGGCTGTCGGTCTGGCTGCCGCCGTGGCCGGGCCTGGCGGGCGTGCTGGCTGCCCACGCCTGGCTGCTGGCGCTGGCGACACGCGGCGTGCGCCAGTTGCGCGCCGCGCAGG